>NZ_AP019371.1:5682500-6057500 GCF_004001265.1 Actinoplanes sp. OR16
CCGAGCTGCCGCTGCTCTGGTAACCCTCGGTAGCCATGATCTGGTAGCTGTGGTTGGTGCCCAGGTTCAGCCCGGCGCGCGCCCAGGCGTCGAAGTGGTTCGCCGTGGTGATCGTGCCGGAGCTGCGCTTCTGCTGCCGCACACTCCAGTACTGGTAGAACGTGCGGGTGCCGTCGATCGACGGCGCGTTGACCCGCTGGCTGCGCAGGATGTCGTAGGTGCCGCCGTCGGTGGTGACGGTGCCCAGCCGGGTGGCGCCGCTGCTCGGGTTGTAGCTGCCGAAGTTCTCGACGATGTAGTACTCGATCAGCGGGTTGCGGGTCCATCCGTACAGGGCCAGATAGGTGTTGTTGTTGCCCGGGTTGTAGCTGCCCGAGTAGGTCACGGTCCGGCGGGTGCCGGTGGCCCAACCCTTGCCGCCGACCCAGTTGTTGGTGCTGTTGTTCCACCTGCTGGTGTACCGGCCGTCGGCGAGCAGCGTCATGCTGGCGTCGCCGCTGTCCTTCCAGAAGGAGAAGTAGTAGCCGTTGTGGGTTCCGGTGGTGTTCGAGCTGACGGTCCGGTCGGCTTCGGCGTGTGCGACTCCGGCCATCGCGACGGTCATCACCATGGCGCCGACGGCGGCGGCGAGCATGCGGATGCGTTTCACAGTGTGCTCCTCCTATGAAGAGGCTGGCGGGGAAGGCCCCACGAGGCAGGGTTCAGCCCTCGTGGTGGGGATGGCGGCCATTGAGGCCCGTCATTGCGAGAGCCTGGCCTTCCCGGAGTGCGCTTGTCAACAACTTACGGAAACATTACGGAAATACCGAAGTTGATCAGGCGCTGCAGCAGCGATAATAGCTGCTGTTTTGTTTCCGAAAGTTTCGAGATTTGCCAAGGTCTGGACTTCTCGTGCGCCGAGCGCATAGTGGAGGAATGAACACGACTGCCAGGCCCGCCCTCGCGGCGTCTCCGTCACGCACCGGTTCGCCGCACGACCCTGAGGGCCGGCGGCGGGATTAGCCGGAACGGTAGGCCCGAACGCCCCATGCCGCCCGTGTTCGCGGTGATGACAATCGATGCGTGGACAGGGGTCGGACGTGGACCGTCGTCGAGCAGCTGATCGGCGCCGAGGACTGGACGAACAAGATCGGGACTCTGGCGGGGTGCGCCGGCACGGCGCCGCTCCGGCTGGGCGAGGTCTTCGAGAGCGACACGCGTGACGTGCTGGTCTTCGCGCCGAACCGGATCCTGGTGGTCCAGCCGAAGTCCAGCCGGAAGGTCGGGCTGCTCGCCGGACTGCTGGCGGCGGCCGGCCGGACGTCGGGCCTGGGAACCGTCACGGCGATCCCCAAGGCCGACGTCGCCCGGTTCTCCGTGCACCGCGGGATACGCGGCGTGTTCGATTCGACGGGTGAGCTGGCGACCGCCGTGATCGAGATCCGCAGGGGCCGCACCGCCGGCCGGATCGACTTCGTGGTCGATCCGGTGGCCATCCCGATCGGTGACATCGAGGAGAACGTCGCCCGATGGCTCGGGCAGCCGTGACCGGCGCCTCCTGCCGCTTTATCGCCGGGCGGCCCGCTCGGCCAGGTACGACTTGAGAATGAGGGTGCCGAGCACACCGACGATGACCACGATCGCGGCCATGAGCAGGGCGAACACTCCGTTACCGTGCTTGTCGCGGACCATCAGCGCGCCGTCGACCAGGAAATAGACGCCGACCAGTCCGCCGAGCGCGGTGAAGAGCAGGCTGTTGATCAGGGGCTTCTTCGGGGCGGGTTCGGGCTGGTCGTCGTGGGGCTGAGGAGTGTCGTTCACTCCTGAAGTATCGGCTATCGGGATCCGTGGCCAAGGAATCGGGCCTCCTGTCGATACGGTGGGGAGGTGGCCGATGAGCGGGAACAGCCGGCGCGGGTCGAGGATGTGCACGCGATCGCGGCGGGGATGCCCCATGTGACGGTTGTCGACGGAACCGGGGACAACCCGGTCTATCAGGTCGGGCGCAAGTCGTTCGTGTTCTTCCGGAACCCGCGGCCGGACGCGGTGGACCCGGCCACCGGCGAGCGCTACCAGGACGTGATCGTCTTCTGGGTGCCGTCGGAGGCCGACAAGCAGGCCCTGATCCAGGACACGTCGAACCCGTTCTTCACCACCGCTCACTTCAACGGGCACCTGTCCGTGCTGGTGCGGGCGAGCCGGCTCGGTGAGGTGACGCGGGCCGAGCTGGCCGAGGTGATCCAGGACGCGTGGTTGTCGCGGGCGTCGGCGCGTCGGGCGGCGGACTGGCTGGCGAAGCGGGAGCAGTAAAGCCGTTCCGGGGACGTGCCGTCGCGAACGCGGTAACCAGGAGGGATGGACGGTGAGGAGTCGCTGTTCGCGCAGATCCTGGACGCGGCGCCGGATGCCACGGTCTGCGTGGACCGTGCCGGGTTGATCGTTTTCGTCAATGCGCAGGCGTTGCGGCTGTTCGGGTACCGGCGCGAGGAGCTTCTCAGCCGGCCGATCGAGGTGCTCGTGCCGGACGACGTGGTGACCCCGCATCTGCGGCTGCGGGAGAAGTACTTCGCCGCTGTCACGCACCGGGCGATGGGCACCGGCGACCCGCTCTACGCGAAACGGCACGACGGCAGCGTCTTCCCCGCCGAGATCAGCCTCAGCGGCTTGCAGACCGGCGCGGGACTGCTCGTCTCCGCGGCGGTCCGCGACATCACGGATCGTCTGCGCGCCGCGGAGGAACGCGCCCGCCTCAGGGAGGAGGCCGAGAGAGCCGAACTTCAAAATCAGCTTCAGCGTACGCAGCGGATCGAGAGTCTGGGCCAGCTGGCAGGCGGGATAGCCCACGACTTCAACAACCTCATCGCCGTGATCAGCAATTACGCGGAGTTCATCGCCGACACCGCCGCCGATCACCTGCCCGCCTCCGACGACGAGCCGCACGACGAGCGGCACACCTGGATCGCCGAGATCCACCGTGATGGACAGCAGATCCAGCGGGCCGCGCAGCGGGGCGCTGCCCTGACCCGGCAGCTTCTGGCCTTCGCCCGGCAGGACGTGACCCGGCCCAGGGTGATCGAGCTCGGTGACGTGGTGCATCAGGTCGAGGACATGCTGCGGCGTTCGCTGGGCGAGCACATCCTGCTCACCACCCGGTGTGCCGCCGACTGCGGGCCGGTGCTGTTCGATCCGGGTCAGATGGAGCAGGTTCTGGTGAACCTCGCGGTGAACGCCCGGGACGCGATGCCCGGCGGCGGCGTGCTCACCATCGACACCGCCCGGGTTCTGGTCGACGCGGACTATCTGGCATCGGGCCCGGCCATCGCGGCGGGCGAGTACAGCCGGGTACGGGTCAGCGACACCGGCACCGGCATGCCCCGCGAGGTCATCGACCGGGTCTTCGAGCCGTTCTTCACGACGAAGGCGCCGGGCGAGGGGACCGGTCTCGGGCTGGCCATGGTGTACGGACTGGTCACCGCCGCCGGCGGCTCGGTCGGTATCACGTCCGAGCCGGGCATGGGCACCACCATCACGATCATGCTGCCGGTGACCGACCGCGACTCGGCCCCGGCGGCACCGGCCACCGGGCCGCAGCACGACGTACGCGGGCAGGGGCAGACGATCCTGCTGGTCGAGGATGAGCCGGCCCTGCGGCAGGTGTGCCGCCGGCTGCTGAGCGGCAACGGCTATCACGTTCTGGTGCCGGAGGACAGCACCGCGGCCGCCGAGCTGGCCCGCTGCCGCGGCACCGGGATCGACCTGGTGCTGACCGACGTGATCATGCCGCGGCTGCTCGGCACCGATCTCGCCGCCCAGGTCACCGCCGCGCACCCGAACATCAGAGTGCTGTTCATGTCGGGCTACGCGACACCGGTGCTGGCCGCGCAGGGCACCCTGGCGCCCGGCGTCAACCTTCTGGAGAAGCCGTTCACCAGCGGCGAACTTCTCGCCGCCGTGCACGACGCCCTGCACGAGGCCCGCTGAGCCGGGTCCAAAGGCCCTGTTCGAGGGCGATCCCCGCCCGGGACTGTGGGCGTGACACCGACTTTCTCCCCTGGAGTCACTGGTGGGCACACCTTCGCGTTCGGCAACACCCCGCCGCCTGTGTCTGATGCTGGCCCTGGCCACCGTCGGGTTCGCGGTGAACTTCTGGGCCTGGGCGCTGCTCAGCCCGCTCGCCGCCCGGTTCCAGGCCGAGCTGGGTCTGACCTCGTTCCAGCAGGCACTGCTCGTAGCCGTACCGGTCGTGGTCGGCTCGGTCGGCTCGGTCGGCCGGATCCCGGTCGGCGCCCTCACCGACAGGTACGGCGGGCGGGCCATGTTCCCGCTGATCTCCCTGGTGACCATCGTCCCTGTTCTCTACCTCGGGTTGTCCGGTCATGACGCCCCCACATCCCTCCTGGTCGGTGGCTTCTTCCTCGGCGTAGGCGGCACCGCGTTCGCGATCAGCGTGCCGTTCGTCAACGCCTGGTTCCCGCCCCAGCGCCGCGGTCTCGCCGTCGGGATCTTCGGCGTCGGCATGGGCGGCACCGCGATCAGCGCCCTCACCACGGTGAAGCTTGTCGACGCCGGCACCACCGCCACCCCCTTCCTGATCACCGCGGCCGCGCTCGCCGCGTATGCCGCCCTCGCCTGACTCCTGCTGCGCGACGCACCCGCCGCCCCGTGCCCACGGCGCCGCTCACCACCCGGCTCGCCGCCGTCCTCCACCTCAAGATCACGTGGCAGGCCTCGGCCCTGTACGCCGTCGCGTTCGGTGGCTACGTCGCCTTCTCCGTCTACCTCCCCGCCTACCTCAAGACCGCGTACGGGCTGACCCAGGCCGACGCCGCCAACCGGATGGCCGGCTTCGTCCTGCTCGCCGTGATCATGCGGCCGGTCGGCGGCTGGCTCTCCGACAAGGTCGCCCCGCCCCGAGTGCTGGCCCTCGCCTTCGGCGTCGTCACCGCCGGCGCCGTCGTGCAGTCGTTCACCCCGGGTCTCGCCCCGGTCGGCACGATCGCCTTCCTTGCCATGGCCGCGGCCCTCGGCGCCGGTAGTGGAGCAACGTTCGCCCTGGTGGCGCAGTCGGCACCGGCGAACCAGGTCGGCTCGGTCACCGGCGTGGTCGGCGCCGCCGGCGGTCTCGGTGGCTTCGTGCCCCCGCTGGTGATGGGCTCCATCTACGGGCGCTTCGACTCGTACGCCCTGGGTCTGCTCCTCCTGGCCGTGGTAGCCCTCGCCGCGCTCCTGCTCGACGTCGTCTCCGTCCGCCGCCTCCAGCCGACCACCGCTTCGACGCCGGCGAGGCAGCGACCCTCACACGACGGCGACCCGGAGGAACGTGACGTCGTCGATTCCCAGGGCCTGACTGTGCCGTAGCTCGGCTATCAGTTCCTGAGAGGATCACCTGTCACCTGTCACCTGTCGCCTGTCGCCTGTCGCCTGTCGCCGCCCGCCGCCCGCCGCCCGCCGCTCGCGTCCGCCCGCCGCTCGCCCGTCGCCCGCCCGTCGCCCGCCCGTCGCCCGCCCGTCCGCCGCTCGTCGCCCGCCCGTTGAACGCCCGAACGGCCCGCCGGACCTCGCCATCGGTGAGCGCGGACCGTTCCAGCAGGCATTGACTCAGCCGATCGCCGGCGAGCACCACCGCGTTGCCGGGTCGCAGCTGCCCGATCTGGACGAGTACCTCAGGAATCCACCTCCGCGATGTCGGTGGTGAGGGCCAGCGCGCGACCTGCTTCAAGATCGGCCGTCAGCGCCTGCACGCGGGCCTGCGCCAGCCCGTAGGAGTCCGAGCCGAGGACCTGGTGCAACGGAGCGTCACCGTCCTCGACGACTCGGATGATCGCGGTGGCCACCTTGACCGGGTCGCCCAGCTGGGTGCCGGGCATCGCCAGGTGAGCTTCGGTCATCTCGCGGATCGCCTCGTAGCCCGCGATGGTCGTAGCAGGCAGCGCCAGCGAGTGGGCACGCAGGAAATCAGTGCGGGTGTAGCCGAGCTCGACGAGGTTGACCTTGATGCCGAAGCCGGCGACCTCGTCGGCGAGCGAGCCGGTCAGCCCTTCCAGCGCGAACTTGGCAGCGCAGTAGAGGCCCCAGCCCGCGAACGTGGTCAGCCCGAGAATCGACGAGACGTTCACGATGTGCCCGCTGCCGGTCGCGCGGAGGCCGGGCAGGACCGCACGCAGCACGTTGCCGACGCCGAAGACCTGCACGTCGAACATCTGCCGGGCCTCGGCGTCACTGACCTCCTCGACGGCGGCGAGCAGCCCGTAGCCGGCGTTGTTGACCACGACGTCGATGCCACCGAAGCGGTCATGCGTCGACTGCACGGCCTCGCCGACCTGTTTCTCGTCGGTCAGGTCGACTTCCAGGGCGAGCAGGCGGGTGGTGTCGGTGTCCCGCAGGGCCTCTTGGAGGCGTTGTGCCGAGCGGGTGGTGGCTGCGACGCTGTCGCCGCGCTCCAGCAGCTGCTTGACCAGCTCCAGCCCGATGCCTCGCGACGTGCCGGTGACGAACCAGTTCATGGCGTTTCTCCTCGTGGTGCGTGCCGTGCGATGCCACCCATGCTGCTTTCGCCGGCAGTGCCGGCGACAGGTCGCAGCTGGCCCAGCCGTGCCTGGGAATGGCATGCCCACCCAGGAAGTGGCAGGGCCCGCTCCGGCCGGGCAATCCTTGGGGGCATGAGCGGACTGGGCGAGTTCTTACGCAAGTGCCGGGCGGACACGGCGCCCGTCGAGCTGACGTGGGAGACGGGCCGCCGTGTGCCGGGGCTGCGCCGCGAAGAGGTCGCGCGCCTCGCCGGGGTGAGCGTCGACTACTACACCCGTTTGGAGCAGGGGCGCCACAGCACCCCGTCCGAGGCGGTTCTCGACGCCCTGGCCCGTGTCTTCCGGCTCGACGCGGCCGGTCGCGCTCACCTCGCCGACCTGACCCGTCCCGCCCGTCGCCGTCAGGCTTCGGAGCCGGTGCAGCGCGTGCGCCCGGCGATGCAGCAGATGATCGCGTCGATGACCGATCATCCGGCGATCATCCTCGGCCGCCGCACCGATGTGCTGGCCTCCAACGCGCTCGGGCGTGCCCTGCTCACCGATTGGACGAAGCTGCCGCCGAAGCAGCGCAACTACGCCCGGTGGATCTTCCTCGAGCCCGCCGCTCGCGAGGCCTTCCTCGATTGGTCGTCGGTGGCGCCAGAGGTCGTGGGCACGCTGCGGCTCTACGCGGGCCGAAACCCCGGAGACGTACGGATGACCGAGCTCGTCAGTGAGCTGACGGCCAGGAGTGAGGAGTTCCGGACCTGGTGGAGCGGCCACCAGGTCCACGAGCGAACCAACGGCACGAAACGCATGAAGCATCCGGCCGTGGGGCCGATCACCTTGCACTACGAGGCGCTGTCCCTGCCCGGCGACGAGGACCAGACACTGTTCCTCTACAGCACCGACCCGGGCAGCCCGTCCCATGACAACCTGAGGCTCCTCGCACTCTGGGCCGCCGATCACCACACCGTGCCGGAGGGCCAGCCGGGCGAAGGCCTGTCGATCGAGGGCCGGTCGGTGTGACGCCGCCTCAGCCGCCCTCATCGCAGGTCGCGGAAGGACAGTCGATGGAACGATATGCGCTACTCCGGCGTCGCCGGCACGGTCCCCGTCTTGTCGGCGTACCGGTGTCGTGGGCCCGTCCGCCTTGACGGCGGCCCGTTCGTCTATCGGCAGGTTCGTCCGGTCGGCAGGTCCTCTCGCTGGTGTATGCGTCGCTCTGGCACGTCCGCCTCCTTTGGCACGTCCGTCTCATTTGACATGCCGTCTCGCTGGCGTGCTCGTCTCGTCGGCTTGGCCGCTTTGCTGGCGTGGCAACCAGGACGAGTCGGCTGAGTGTCAGCGGCCGGGTTCGGCGAGGCCGCCTACGAGTCGGGTGGGGGTGAAGCGGATGAAGCGGGGCTGGCCGCCGGGATAGTCAGCGCCTGCTTCGGACAGGTCGGCGGGGCGCAGGCTGGGCCAGTGTCCGGTGCGGATACGGCGTTCGAGTGCGTGGAGAGCGGTGAGGTATTCGCTGGGGAGGAACGCGCAGTGGCCGGACGTGTTGACGAAGAGGCTGCGGAAGCGGTCGGGGTGGTACCGGGCGTGCTCGGCGTACCAATCGACCTGCTCGACCGGGACGAGTTCGTCAGCGATGGTGTGGATCTCCAGGTGGGGGACGCGCAGTGAGCCGTTGGGCATCGAGGAACGGCTCAGGTCAGTGACGGCCCACGGGTCGGCCGTGATGTCGGCGGTGCCGGTAAGGCGTTTCAGGTCGGCGCGCAGGTCGAGGCCGGCAGTTCGGTAGAGGGCCGTCACCTGGACGGACTGTGCGCTGCTCGCAAGCAGTGCGCGGTAGTCGACGTCCTTGTTGAAGGCGGAGTTGCCGCCGGCCGAGAGTTCGATCTGCTGGCGGGCGGTCACGTAACGGTTGAGTGCTCCGGAGGTGAGGATGCGGTACTGATGTTCCTGCTGGGCGATGTAGTCGCGCGGTGCCGGACGGGTCTCGCCGCGGACCCAGCCGGTCAAATTGAAGAAGGCCGCAGCGAGGGCGATCCGAGCGCGCCCGGCCGGGGTGGTTTGTGCATCGACGACCAGGGCGGTGATGTCGGCAGCGGCCTGGGCGGCCTGTTCCGGGCTGGTGTAGCGGACCAAGGGGATGTCGCGGCCGGGAGCGAGTAGCTCGGTGAGCGCGTGCAGGCCGTCGAGTTGGTAATTGTTGAGGTTCAGGCCACCGGCGACGATGCCGCAGGTGGTGAGGGCGCCATCGATGACGCCGCGCGGCTGGTGGGCCTGGCGGGCGCTGACCAGGCCGCCCATCGACTGGCCGATGGCGATGGTGCGGCGAGGTTCGTGGCCGAGGACGTCGGTGAACGCGGCGAGGGCGGCGGACTGGTCGTCGAGTGCGCTCTCCAGGGCCCACAAGGTAGGTCCGGAGTAGGACGAGCCGACTGTTGCGTAGCCCTCGGCGAGCAGGAGGTCGCGGACCTGGTCGTTCGGGGCGTCCTGGGCGCGCAGAGCTCCGAAGCCGTGGGCGAACAGCAGGACGGTGCCGTTCCAGCGTTCGGGGATGTGGCCCAGCCAGGTGGCGCCGCTGGCGAGGGTTCCGCGGTATTCGCCAGGAGCGGGCGCTGGAGCAGCGGAAGGAGGAACGGACGCGGCGAGACGGGCAGGGGGTGGAAGAGCGGCTGCGGCCGGGGACGCGGCAAGGGCAGCGGTGACCGTCAGCACGATTGCCAGGAGTGGATGGCGTACGCGGCGCATGTCGTCCTCCTTGAACGGCTGCCAGCCATCGTGCTGCGGAGTAGTTGAGAACGTCAATGATTGAAGTTCTCAAATGATGCGGACGGCGGCGAGTAGAGTCGGCGCATGGATCGGCTGCTGACTTCGGACCTCGCGGCCGACCCGGCCTTTCTGCTCGCCAGGGCTCGTGCGGTGACGAGCGGCGCCGCCAACGTTCGGCTGGCGGCCTTGGGGCTCAAGGTCCGCTCGCTGTCGGTGCTGTGGCTCGCCGGCCAAGATCTTGGACCGTCGCAGCGGGAGCTCAGCGAGTTCCTGGGGCTCGATCCGAGTCAGGTCGTCGCGCTCGTCGACGAGTTGCAGGGGCGCGGGCTCGTCGAGCGGCAGCCTGACGAGCGGGATCGGCGTTCGCGCATCATCGTGGCTACCGTTGACGGGCGGCGGCTGCTGAAGCGGGCGCTGGCCGAGGTTCGGGCGGCGGGCGACGCGAGCTTCGCACGGCTGACCGACGAGCAGCGCAAGACGCTCGCTGAACTGCTGCTGAAGGTAGCGTTCGACCGCGAACCTTGAGCGCCTTCGCCCAGCCCAGCCCAGCCCAGCCCGGCCCGGCCCGGCCCGGCCCTGGCCTGGCCTGACCTGACCTGGCCTGGCCTGGCCAAGGCCCAGCTTCGGCCGGTCCGGTTAGCTTCGGCCGGTCCGGTTAGCTTCGGCCGGCTCGGTCAGCCTCGGCAGGCCCGTCCAGCTCGGCTCGGCTTCGGTTGGTGGCTAGCCGCGGCGGGAGATTCGTTGGGTTAGGGCGTGGGCGGCCTCTAGCAGGAGCGCGCCCAAGTGGGCTGTTCGGTCGCCGTTGAAGCGGGACTCGACTCCGGTCAGGCTCAGAGCCCATGCCGGTGATCCGGTTCGGTCGAAGACTGCGGCGCCGATGCCCCAGCTGCCCGGCACGATCAGGCCGGGGTTGACGGCGTAGCCGCGCCTCCGGGTTGCCGTTAGCCGGCGGGTGAGGGGCAGGGCGGCGTGCTGGTCGCCGTACGCGGAAGCAAGCTCTTGATCTCGGGATTTGATGTAGATCTCGGCGTCTTCGAGGGGCAGGTAGGCGAGGATCGCGAGGCCGGCGGAGGCGACGCCGAGGGGCAGGCGGATGCCCTCGTGCAGCACGTGCGAGCGCAGCGGGAAGCTGCCCTCCTCGCCGGCGAGGCAGACCGTCTCGGCGCCGCGGCGGGCCGAGAAGAACGCGCTCTCACCGGTCTTCGCGGCCAGCGACCGGAGGATGTCGCGCGCCGTCGACGTGACGTCGTAGCGTTCGGCGGCGACCGAGCCGAGCAGGAAGAGTTCGGGGCCTAGGTGCCACCGGCCGCGCCGCGCATCCCGGTCGACGAAGCCCTCCTCGGCCAGCGCGGCCAGGACTCGCTGCGCCGTCGAACGCGGCAGATCGGTCGCCGCCGCGACGTCTGCCGTGGTCACGCCCTCGGCGCCACCGGAACCGACCCTCCGCAGGATCGCGGCCGCCCGGACGATCAATTGGGTGCCCTGCATGCTCACATTATGAGCACGGGATGCCCAGAAAAGCCGCTGAGTGATCAGTCGCGGTCTCCGGGGGAGGAAGGCGTTTACCTTCCGCGGCCATGAGCAAACTCGTCGACAGTGCGGCCGCAGCCGTCGCCGCCGTCGCCCGGGACGGCATGACGGTGGCGGTCGGAGGCTTCGGCCTGTCCGGCAATCCGACATCGCTGATCACGGCGTTGCGGGACACCGGCGTCCGGGATCTGACCATCGTCAGCAACAACATGGGCGTCGACGGCAAAGGCCTCGGCCTGCTGCTGGAGAACAAGCAGGTGAGCAAGGTTCTCGCTTCCTATGTCGGCGAGAACAAGCTCTTCGCCCAGCAATACCTCGACGGCGAGCTGGAGGTCGAATTCGTTCCTCAGGGAACTCTCGCCGAACGGTTGCGGGCCGGTGGGGCCGGAATTCCGGCGTTCTACACGCCCACCGGATTCGGCACTCCGGTGGCCGAGGGCAAGCCGGTTCTCCAATTCGGCGGCGTCTCGGCGATCTTGGAACGTGGCATCGTCGCGGACCTCGCCCTCGTCCGTGCTCACCAGGCGGATCTGGAGGGGAACCTGCGCTATCGGCTGACCGCGCGCAACTTCAATCCGCTCGTCGCGACCGCGGGACGGATCACCATCGCCGAGGCGTCCATGATCGATGCGCTGAACCCGGACGACATTCACACGCCCGGTATCTATGTGCAGCACCTGATCCGGAGCGAGATCCAGGAGAAGGACATCGAGCAGAGGACGGTGCGGGCCCGTGTGGACGCGTGACGAAATGGCGGCCATCGCCGCGTCCGAACTGACCGACGGTCAATACGTCAATCTCGGGATCGGCATTCCCACGCTGGTCGCCAACAATCTCCCTTCCGGGGTACGCGTGACGCTCCAGAGCGAGAACGGAATCCTCGGAATGGGGCCGTTCCCGTATGAGGGCGACGAGGACGCCGACCTGATCAACGCCGGTAAGCAGACGGTGACACTGCTGCCGAACGCCTCGATCTTCGATTCGGCGACCTCGTTCGGCATGATCAGGGGCGGTCACGTGCAGACCGCGATCCTCGGTGCGCTGCAGGTCGCGGCGAACGGCGACCTGGCGAACTGGACCATCCCCGGCAAACTGGTCAAGGGCATGGGCGGCGCGATGGATCTGGTCGCCGGCACCCCGCGGGTCATCGTCGTCACCGAGCATGTGGCGAAGGACGGCAGCCCGAAGATCGTGGAGCGGTGCACGCTGCCGCTGACCGGCGCCGGGGTGGTGGACCGGATCATCTCGGATCGCGCGGTCTTCGACGTCACCACGGACGGGTTGGTGCTGCGCCGGATCGCCGACGACCAGACGGTCGAGGGGATCGTGGAACTGACCGGGGCCGGCTTCGTGGTGAATCTCGCATGAACGCCGGGACCGATCGGGGGCCGAACGGTGCCCGGCTCCGGGCGGGGGTGCTCGGATGAGCGTCGTGATCGCGGGGTACGCCCGCACGCCGTTCGCCCGCTACACCGGCGCGCTCGCCCGCGTCGCTGCCACCGCGCTCGGCGCGCACGCCACTCGGGCCGCGCTCGCCCGGGCGGGTGTCCCGGCCGAAGCGGTGCAGCGTGTCTTCGCTGGTCAGGTGCTTCAGGGCCTGGCCGGACAGAACCCGGCCCGGCAGGCGGCCGTCGCCGCGGGAATCCCGCTCAGCGCGCCCGCCACCACGATCAACGCGGTGTGCCTGTCCGGTCTGGAAGCCGTCATCGCGGCCACCGATCTGATCACTTCCGGTCGCGCGGAGATCGTCGTGGCGATCGGGATGGAATCGATGTCGCTCGCACCGCACGCGTCGCGCAGCAGGGCCGGGACCCGGTACGGCGCGATCGAGATGCTCGATACGCTCGAACTCGACGGTCTCACCGACGCCTTCGAGCGGCGGTCGATGGGCGCTTCCACCGAGGCCGGCAATGATCAACTGGGTCTGAGCAGGGCCGATCAGGATGCTTGGGCGGCGTCTTCGCACCAGCGGGCGGCGTCATCCCGCTCGTTCCTGGCCGGTGAGATCGAGGCTTTCCCCGTACGAGATAAAGCTCTTGATCTTGACGATGGTGTCCGTCCGGAGACGACTGTGCAGGGGCTCGGGGCGCTCCGACCGGCGTTCTCGACCGACGGAACGATCACTGCGGGGAACTCTTCGCAGCTCACCGACGGTGCGGCAGCTCTCGTGCTGATGAGTGAGACGGCCGCGCGTTCCCGCGGTGTGACTCCACTGGCGCGGGTGCTGGCGTCGGCGACCGTGGCGGGGCCGGACGTGCGTCTGCATCATCAGCCCGCGAACGCCATCCGTGCTGCTGTGCGATATCTCGGCGCAGCGCCCGCCGACCTCGGCCGCATCGAGATCAACGAAGCCTTCGCATCGGTGGCCGTCGCTTCGGTCGATGACCTCGAGGTCGACCCCGGCATCGTGAACGTGCATGGAGGGGCGATCGCTATCGGGCACCCGATCGGCGCGTCCGGTGCTCGCATCGTGGGCACCCTCGCCCGGCAGGTGGACGGCCTCGGCGCGGCCGCGATCTGCGGGGGCGGCGGCCAGGGCGCGGCCGTCATCCTGCAGTCGATCTGAGGAGGTGCCGCCCGCCGCATCGTCTCCGAGATCTTGAGCGATTCTCGATCCGCGGGTGTGCAGGTTCACCCAAGATCTGCGGTGGGAGGTCGTGGATCGTCGTGTGGGGTCGCGTCGGGTGGGGTCGCGTTGCGGTCGCCCGAGCCCCGCGCTGATCTTGAGTGATTCTCGATCCTCCGAGGTGCGGAGTCACCCAAGATCTGTGGTGGGAGGTCGTGGATCGTCGTGTGGGGTCGCGTCGGGTGGGGTCGCGTTGCGGTCGCCCGAGCCCCGCGCTGATCTTGAGTGATTCTCGACCCTCCGAGGTGCGGAGTCACCCAAGATCTGCGCGCGGGGAGATCGCGGATGAGGGTGCGGATGACCGGAGTGGGCCGATTCGCTGGCGGCGGTGGCAATGGACATGCGACCGCCGTCGTCGCGGGTCGGGTGGCCGCGCCCCGGCAGGATTCCCATCAAGGAGCGGGCCAAATCTGCAGGAGATAGCGTTCGACGCCGTGCAGTTCGACGTCCGGTGGCGGGGTGGCGGCCTGCAGTTCGGCTCGCCCGGTGACGTAGGCGCGGACCCGGTAGGCGCCGGCGCCGCCTACCGTGATGTCGTCGGCGTCCTCGCCGTCCACCAGGGGATTGATCTCCAGGAAGCCGCTGTCCAGGATCACCGATGTCTCGGTCATGTCGGCCCAGCCCGGCGCGGGTGCGGGCTGGGCTTCCCAGGCCTCCACCGTGACGGCGGCGACGTGGTGGCGGGTCGACGCGCTGACCACGGTGATCATGTTGCGCCCGGCGGACAACCAGCCGCCACCGGGAAGCCCGGGAGACAACCAGTCACCGCCGGCAGGAGCGTCCTGCTCGCCACTGTCGTCGATGAGGTCGAAGCTGCCGTGGTCGACCAGCACTTCGGTCTCCAGGCGCTCGATCAACGCAGGGAAGGCGCTCATGAGTCCGAACCCCGGCGGGCGCGCTGCTCGTACGCCTCCCTCGCCGCCGTGTCGGCTCTCGAAAGAACCTTCCCGGCATCGGACATGCGGTCCAGGACCTCACCGACCCGGCGGGGCAGGGCCTGGGTGAACTTCGTCGGCGCCTGGACCCAGCGCGGCACCCACAACTCCGCCTGCGGCTTGCGCAGCGCGCCCTCGATCACTTTTGCCACGTCGTCCGGGGTGACCGCTTTGACGCCGCGGGCCGCGGGGACGCCGGCGGAGAGTTCGGTCTTGACGACGGTCGGCAGGACCAGTGTCACGTCGACGCCGGCGGGGGCGAGTTCGGCGCGCATGGCCTCGCTGAAACCGACGACGGCGAACTTCGAGGCCGAATAGGTGGCGGCGTTCGCGACCGCGAGACGGCCCACCGCCGAGGCCACGTTCACGATGTGACCCCGTCCGCGGTCGACCATGCCGGGCGCGACGGCCTTCGTACCGTTGATCACGCCGAAGACGTTGACTTCGAAGATGGCCCTGGTCAGCTGGTCGGGCTCCTTGATCAGCGAGCCGAGCGGCATGATCCCGGCGTTGTTGATCAAAGCGTCCCACGGTCCCAGCGACGAGACGGTGGTCAGGAACTCCTGCCACGAGGCGGGGTCGGTGACGTCGAGGCGGGCGGCCATGACACGGTCGCCGAAGGGTGCGGCAACGGATGAGGCCAGCGACGAGTCCAGGTCACCGATGGCCACCGAGGCGCCCGAACGAGCCAGACGTTCGGCGGTGGCGCGCCCGATACCGCGAGCGCCGCCGGTGACGATGACCGCCATCCCGGCGATCTTGCGCGAAGCAGAACGCGAAGCAGAACGCGAAGCAGAACGCGAAGCAGAACGCGAAGCAGAACGCGAAGCAGAACGCGAAGCAGAACGCGAAGCAGAACGCGAAGCAGAACGCGAAGCGGAACTCGAAGCGGAACGAGTCATCAGGACTTCACCAACGCCCGCACCGCCTTGCGATTGATCTTCCCGACGCTCGTCAGCGGCACCGCATCCAGCACGATCACCTCACGCGGGTACTTGTACCGTGCCATCCGTTCCTTCGCGAACTCGACGAGCTCCGGCCCGCTCACCTCCTGCCCGGGCGCCAGCTGCACGACGGCGATGACCTCTTCGCCGATCTCCAGGGAGGGCCGCCCCACACAGGCGGCGATCTGCACGGCCGGGTGTTCGAGCAGCACGTCCTCGACATCCCGCGGGAAGACGTTGAAGCCGCCCCGGATGATCAGGTCCTTGAGCCGGTCGACGACGTAGAGGAATCCGTCCGCGTCGATCCGCCCGACATCGCCGGTGTGCAGCCATCCGTCCCGGACGGTCTGCGCGGTCAGCGCGGGGTCGTTCCAGTAGCCGAGCATCACGCCCGGTCCGCGGACGCAGATCTCGCCGTCCTCGCCGGCCGGCACCGGCATGCCGTCCGGGTCGAGGATCGCCACCTCGGCGTGCGGGAGGGGCTTGCCGACACTGCCGGCCCGGTGTTCGGTGACGGTCTCGGCGGAGACGAACGCGCTGGACTCGGTGCAGCCGTAGCCTTCCAGGACGGTCACGCCGAACGTCTTCTCGGCGGCGGCGCGAACCGGTGGTGGCAGGGTGGCTCCGCCCGAGCCGAACGTGCGCAGCGACGACAGGTCGTAGTCGCCGAGCGGCTGGGCGAGCAGCATCGCCAGCATGGTGGGGACGACGGGTGCGGATTCGAGGCGATGCTCCTCGACCAGTTTCAGCCAGCCGACCGGGTCGAACCAGCGTTGCATCACCGAGACGTGCCGGCGGTCGGAGTGCAGGCCGGCGATGGCGACGATCAGCCCGTAGGCGTGCGACAGCGGCAGCGCCAGCAGTGACCGGGTCGAGTCCATCGTGCGGTTGACCTGGTCCAGCCCGCGCCCGCATTCCCACAGTCCGCGGTGGCTGAGCATGACGCCCTTCGCCCGGCCGGTGGTGCCGCCGGTGTAGAGCAGCGCCGCGAGATCGTCGTCGGCGCGCGGTTCGATGCCCGCCGGTTCAAAAGCTTCAAGATCATTGAAAGAGGAGGCGATCTCGTACGCCGAAAGCTCCAGCCCTTCGGCCGCACCCTGGAACAGGTCCGCCAGCTCGGGACTGATGATGGCGGCGGTCGCCCCCGAGTCGGTGAGGATGTGCCGCAGCTCCGGCACGCTCTGCAGGAAGATCACCGGGGTGACGACAGCGCCGGCCCGCCAGATCGCCCGATAGGAGATGAACACCTCCGGCGCGTTCATCGTCAGCACCACGACCCGGTCGCCCGGACGCACACCGTTCGCCCGCAGGCCGGCGGCCACCCGCGCGGACCGCCGGTGGATCTCTCCGCTGGTCAGCCATCTGCCCTCGAAGAACAGCGACTCGTAGTCGCCGAGCCGTTCGAAGGACTCCTCAGCCAGAACCGCCAGGTTCATCGCGTTGCCTCCTCCATCGCCAGCCGTGCCACCTCGTCGAACGCGGCCACGTCGTCACCGAGCAGGAACCGGTCGACCTTGGCGCGCCGCCAGTACAGGTGGGCGTCGTGCTCCCAGGTGAAACCGATGCCGCCGTGCACCTGGATCACGGTCTCGGCGGCGAGCTCCAGGGTGGTCGCCGCGGCGGCCTTCGCGGCGGCCGCGGCCAGGGGGAACTCGCCGGGCGCGCGATCGGCGGCCCAGGCCGCCCACCACACCAGCGAGCGCAGCTGCTCCACCGCGACATAGACGTCGACGAGCGCATGCTTGATCGCCTGATAGGAGCCGATGGGCCGGCCGAAGGCATTCCGATCCTTCGCGTACGCCACACCGATCTCCAAGATCCGGCTGGCGGCGCCCAAGCCCTCGGCGGCCAGAATCGTCCGGCCGATCCGTTCCGAGCGTTCCCAGAGCTCAGCGGCGTCGCGGGCCAGGACGACGGTCTCGCCGAGCGTGACGTCACCGAGCCCACGGGTCGCGTCGATCGGCTCCCGCACGGCGACCGTGCCCGGCCCGCAGACCAGGTTCCCGTCGCGCAGAGCGAGAAAGGTGTCCGCGCCCACCGCGTCGAGCACCGGACCACCACCATCCACGATTGCCAGAGCCGGGCTGCCGTCGGCGAGTCCGGCCAGCCGTTCCCCGTCACCGCCGAGGAGCACCGCTGCTCGGGCGAAGGTGACCAGCGACGGTCCGGCGAGCACCCTTCCGGCCTGCTCGGCCACCACTGCCAGGTGCAGCACGGTGCCGCCACCACCGCCCGCGCTCTCCGGCACGGTGATGGTCGCGAATCCACTCTTGACCAGATCCTCCCGACCGGGACGAATGCCGCCGCCCGGCGCTGAGTGGCCGGGCCGATCGCCGGCACCGTCGTCGAGGGCCGCGCGGGCCGCCGCCGGGGAGGCCGTGGCGGACAGGAACTCGCCGGAAGCCGCCGCCAGGTCCAGGTGCTCCTGATCCAGGTCGAAATTCATCGGATGCTCTCCCTGAAGGTCACACCTTTGTCGGCACGAGGCTCGGCGGGCAGCCCGAGGACCCGCTCGCCGATGATGTTGCGGAGTACCTGATCGCTGCCGCCGGCGATGGCCATACCGGGAAGCACCGCCTGACCGTTCTGCCAGGGACCGCCGGCGACCGGGGCGTCGTCGCCGAGTACCCGCACCGCGAGGTCGGTCAGGTCCCGCGCCGATCGGGTGCCGCTCAGTTTTCCCGCCGACGCCTCGGGGCCGGGCAGCTCGCCGCGGCTCAGTTTCGACAGCTGCCGATAGCCGGTGTAGCGCGCACCGAGCGCCGCCACGTACCCCCGCCCGAGCTGCTGACGTGCGAGGGCCTGCCGGTCGGGGGAGAGACCGCCGATGTGCTCGGCGACGTGCCGTGCGACCGTCTCCGGCTTCGGGCCGATCCCGGTGCCGCCTCCGCCGAGCGAGAGGCGTTCGTTCATCAGCGTCGTCAGCGCCACCGTCCAGCCGTCGCCGGCCGCGCCGAGGCGTTCGGTGTCCGGGATGATCACGTCGTCGAAGAACACCTCGTTGAAGTGCGCCTCGCCGTTCATCTGCCGCAGCGGCCGCACCGTGACGCCCGGGGCCTTCATGTCGATCACGAACATCGTCAGGCCCCGGTGTTTGGGCACGTCGGGATCGGTGCGGGCGAGCAGGATCCCGTAGTCGGCGAGGTGGGCGAGGGTCGTCCACACCTTCTGCCCGCTGACCCGCCAGCGGTCGCCGTCGCGGACCGCCTTCGTGCGCAGCGCGGCCAGGTCGCTGCCGGCCGCCGGCTCGCTGAACAGCTGGCACCACAGGTCGTCGGCCCGCAGCAGGCGCTTGAGATAGCGCTGCTTCTGGTCGTCGCTGCCGTGCATGATCACGGTCGGGCCGCACATGCCGATGCCGATCAGGTTGATCAGGGCGGGCAGGCCGAGCCGAGCCGTCTCCTGGTCGACGATCGCCTGCTGCATCGGGGTGCCACCGCGCCCGCCGGCGTCGGGTGGCCAGGTCACGCCGACGAATCCGGCGTCGTAGAGCACCGCCTGCCAGGCCCGGGGATCATCACCGCGGTCGCCGTGATGCTTCTCCAGGAACGCGCGCACCTCGGCGCGCCAGGCAGCTTCGTCCGGGGTGTCGTCGAAATCCATGCAGGGTCCTCCCGTTATCGGATGCGCAACCTCCGCAGCAGCTTCAACTGCCGGTTGCCGAGTGCCACGAACGACTCGATGGGCCGGCCCGGCGGCGGTCCGAGCGGGCCGAGACGCGAGACCGCCACGGTCTGCGCGTCGGTGAACCGGCGGATGCCCTCGGCGCCGTGGCGGCGGCCGAGCCCGCTGTCGCCGCGGCCGCCCATCGGCGCCTCCACGGTGGCGATGGCGAGGCCGGCCCCGTCGTTGACGTTCACCGCGCCGGCGCGGATCCGGCGGGCCATCGCCTCGGCCGCCGCGGTGTCGGTGCTGAAGATGCTGGCGGACAGCCCGTGCCGGCCGCGGTTGGCCTCGGCGATCGCGGCCTCGTCGCCGTCCACCCGGTGCAGGGAGACGACCGGGCCGAACGTCTCGCCGAGGCAGACGTCCATGTCGCCGGTGACGTCGGCGAGGACCGTGGGCTGGTAGGAGTACGGGCTGATGTCGGGGCGCGGCCGGCCTCCGGCGAGAACTGCCGCTCCCTTCGCCACGGCGTCGCGTACATGGGAGCTGACCTTGTCCAACTGGGACTGCGACGCCAGTGGGCCCACGTCGTACCCGAAACCGAGGCCCTGACCCAGGCGGAGCCCGCTCGTGGCGGCCAGCAGCGCCTCGGCGAACGCGTCGTAGACCTTCCCGTGCACGATCACCCGCTCGATGTGGATGCACATCTGGCCGCTGTTGGCGAACGCGGCCTCGACGGTGCCGCGGGCGGCGAGGTCCAGGTCGGCGTCGGCGCGCACGATCAGCGGGTTCTTGCCGCCGAGCTCCAGCGAGACGCCGATGAGCCGGCGCGCGGCGTGCTCGGCGACGAGCCGGCCGGTCGCCGTGGACCCGGTGAAGCAGACGTAGTCGGAGGCGTCGACCACCGCCGCGCCGATCGCCGGGCCGTCGCCGGTGACCACCTGCCAGACGTGTTCCGGCAGGCCCGCCTCGGCCAGCAGCGCCCGGGCCCAGAGCAGGGTCAGCGGGGTCTGCTCGTCGGCCTTGCTGACCGCGGTGTTGGCGGCCAGCAGCGCCGGGATCAGGTCGGCGACGCCGAGATAGAGCGGGTAGTTCCACGGCGAGATGATCCCGACGACGCCCTTCGGGACGCGGACCTCGGTGACCCGGGTGGCGATCGGGACGGCCGGGCGTACCGGGCGGTCCGCGATGTAGGTGTGCCCGTGCCGCGCGTAGTGCCGGGCCACCGTGCCGAGCAGCAGCACCTCCTGCCAGGCGTGCACGCGGGCCTTGCCGGTCTCCCACTGGATCAGGTCGAGCACCTCGTCCTGACGGTCGACGAGCAGGTCGTGGAAACGGAGGATCACGTCGGCGCGGGCCCGGAACGACAGGGCGGCCCACTGCCGCTGCGCGACACGGGCGAGGTCTGCGGCGGCGTCGACGTCATCGGCCGTGCAGGACGGGACGGCTATGGTCGGCAGGGCGTCGAAGGGAGCGAGCGCTGTCGACGTACCCTTGCCGCTGCCCTTGATCCATCGGCGAAGCGAAGCGATCCGGGCATCGGTGAGCCAACCAGGGCGATGGGCGCTCACGGCTTCCATGAGTTCTCCCGTAGCACGATCGGCTGGCCGTCCTTGGGGAACGGCAGCGAGTGGTGATCCAGCGGCGGCACGTAGGCCGGATCGACGGTCCAGTGATAGCGGCGCAGCAACCGGTGCATGATCGCCTTGACTTCGAGGCCGGCGAACCGGAGGCCGATGCACTTGTGCACGCCGCCGCCGAACGGTTCCCAGGCGAACCGGTGCGACCGATCCTCGCGGCGCCCGGGCGCGAACCGTTCCGGGTCGAAGACCATCGGGTTCGTCCAGTACTCCTCCATGAGGTGGGTGAACTGGATGCCGAGCGCGCACATGGTCCCGGCCGGGATCCTCGTCCCCTGGACGACCGTGTCCTTGACGGCGTAGCGGACCAGCACCGGAACCGGCGCCCGCAGCCGCAGCGCCTCCTTCATCACCAGATCGATCGCGACCAGCGACTCGAGCTCCGCGCGGTCCGGGGCCGGTCCCAGTGCCGTCGCCTCGTCCCGGCATCGCTGCTGCCAGGCCGGATGCTGGCCCAGATACTGCAGGATCGTCGCCGTCGTGATCGTCGACGTGTCGTGCGCCGCCATCATCAGGAAGATCATGTGATTGATGACGTCGTCGTCGGAGAAGCGCTCGCCGTCCTCGGTCTCGATGTGGCAGAGCACCGAGAAGATGTCGTCCCGGCTCTCTCCCGCGCGCTTGGCCGGCAGATAGCCGCGCAGGAAATCCTCCAAGATCTTGCGGGCCCGGTACGCCCGGCCCCAGCGGGTGAACGGGACGTCCGCCCGGACCACGCCGGCCGCGGCCTGTACGCATGTGATGAACGCGCGATTCACCCGGGCCATCTCGGCACGGCTGGTCTCGCGCGCGCCGCCCATGAACAGGTCCGCGGCGATGTCCAGGGTGAGCTGCTTGAGCCGCCAGTGCGCGGGGAACCGTTTCCCGGCCTCCCAGCCGGCCGTGCCCTGCTCGATCGCCGGGTGCAGCCGCCTGGTGTAGCCGTCCAACCGTTCCGGCGTGAACGCCTCCTGCATGATCCGCCGATGTCCGTGATGGACGTCGAAGTCGATGAGCATGAGACCGCCGTGGAAGAACGGCCCGACCAGCTGTGACCAGGCCGGTTCGTTGGCGAACGCCTTGTCGGAGTTCTGCAGCGCCTCACCGCAGGCGTCCGGGCCCAGCAGCATCACGGTGTTCTTTCCCAGCATGTACGCCGGAGCGACAGCGCCGTAATGCTCCCAATGGCGGCGGTAGAGCGCGATCGGATCCCTCTGATAGTCGAGGAACCCGCCGATCCACGGCAGCCCGCGGTCCTCGCGCCGCACGGTCGCGATCTGGCGCGTCTCTTCCCGAATCTCAGCCGTCATTGGCCACCTCCGGTATCGACCAGAGTGATTCGGGAAGGATGTCCTGTCAATGTTGCGGCAGCGGTGTGGCATGGTTGGCGGATGGCGGTCCAGCAAGGGATCTATCGGGGCGTCAGCGCCGCCGACCGTGTGGCACAGCGCCGCGAACGGCTGCTCGCCGCCGCCCTCACCGTCTGGGCCGATCCGCACGTCCGCACCACGATGACCGCCGTCTGCGCCGAGGCCGGCCTCAGCGAGCGCTACTTCTACGAGAGCTTCACCGGCCTGGAAGCGCTGCTCGAAGCGGTGATGGACGCCATCGCCGCGGAGATCGAGACGACGAGTCGCACGGCCGCCGAAGCGGCCGGCGACGATCCGGTGGCCCGGGTGCGGGCGGCCGTGCGGTCCTTCATGGAGCTGCTGATCGCCGATCCCCGCAAGGGCCGCGTCGCGATCGTGGAGTCCATCGCGGTTCCCGCACTGCGCCGCCGCCGTACGGAGTTGTTGCGCCATCTGGCGCATCAGTCGGCCCTGGAGTCGCGGCGGGTGCTCGGCGCGCCCAGCCACAGCGAGGCGGAGGACGAGATCGGCGGCATGCTGTTCATCGGCGGCATGGCCGAGCTGATCACCGCCTGGCTGGACGGCGTCCTCCCCGCGTCCCCGGACGAGATCGTCGAGGCGGCTTCGAGGGCATTGCTCGGCCTCTACGCAGATTCACCCTAGGCGAACGATGCGCGGGTAGCCCTCTCGCGCGAGGTTGGTGACATTCCGGCCTGTCGAGGGGGCGAGCGTTGTGGCGGATACCGACCGCATCTCAGGGTCTGCGGGAACCGGGGAGGCGCCGGCGCGAGCCGGGCTGGTGCTGACCGCGCTGATCGTGGTCGCCGGCGTGGCGAACCTGAACCTGTCGGTGGCGAACGTGGCGCTGCCGTCGATCGGGCGGGCGTTCGACTCGTCGCAGACGTCGCTCGACCTGATCGCGGTGGGCTACTCGCTGGGCCTGGCGGCGTCGGTGCTCTACCTGGGCGCGCTCGGTGACCGGTACGGCCGCAAGATGATGCTGCTGCTGGGCATGGGCCTGTCGGTCCCGGCCTGCCTGCTCGCCGCGTACGCGCCGTCCGACACGGTCCTGTTCCTCGCCCGGCTGCTGGGCGGATTCTCGGCCGGCCTGGCCTACCCGACCACGCTCGCGCTGATCACGGCGCTGTGGGCGGGCGCGGGCCGGACCAAGTCGATCGCGCTGTGGTCGGCGATCGGTGGTGGCATCGCCGCGCTGGGCCCGCTGGTGGCCGGTTTCCTGCTGCAGAGCTTCTGGTGGGGCTCGGTCTTCCTGATCACCCTGCCGCTCGTGGCGATCGCGTTGTTCCTCGCCTGGCGCCTGGTACCGAGCGGCGTGAACGAGACCACCGACCCGGTCGACAACCTCGGCGGCATCCTCTCGGTGGTGCTGGTCGGCTCGCTGATCCTCTCGATCAACTTCGCGCCGGTGCCGGACAAGGGAACCCTCACGCTCGGCCTGGCAGCGATCGCGCTGGCCGCGCTGATCGGGTTCGTGGTGCGGCAGCGACGCGCCGCGAACCCGCTGTACGACCTGCACGTGGCGCGCCGCCGGGTGTTCTGGGTGGCCGCCTGCGCCGGTGTGATCGTGTTCGGCTCGCTGATGGGTTCGGCGTTCGTCAGCCAGCAGTACCTGCAGAACGTGCTGGGCTACACGACCCTGGAGGCGGGCGCCGCGTTCCTGCCGGCGGTCGTGCTGATGGTGCTCGTCGCGCCGCGCTCGGCGAAGCTGGTGGAGACCCGGGGCGCCCGGTTCACGCTGCTCTGCGGCTACGTGTCGCTGCTGCTCGCCTTCGGCTGGATGCTGATCTTCTGGCAGGACGCGAGCCCGTACTGGCAGATCGGCCTGGCGTACGTCTTCATCGGCATCGGAGTCGGCCTGGCCGGAACCCCGGCGTCGCACTCGCTGACCGGTTCGGTGCCGGTGCGCCGGGCCGGCATGGCCTCCGGCACGGCCGACCTGCAGCGCGACCTGGGTGGCGCGATCCTGCAGTCGGTCTTCGGGGCGTTGCTGACCGCCGGGTACGCGTCGGCGTTCGCCGCCACCCTGGCCGTCACGCCGGACGCCGAGAGCATGAGCAGCGACATGCGCAACGTGCTGACCAAGTCGTTCTCCAGCGCCGCCGACGCGGCCCAGCAGTACCCGCAGTACGCCGGGCAGATCACCGCCGCCGCCAAGGGGTCCTTCCTGGACGGCGCGGACTGGGCGTACACGGCCGGCATCATCGCGATCCTGGCCGGCGCGGTCCTCGTGTTCTTCCTCTTCCCGCGCAGGGAGCAGGAGGAGCGGCTCCTTGCGGAATACCACTCGGAGGACAACGGATAGGGAGACGTCCATGCAGCATGCCGACGTGATCGTCATCGGGACCGGCGCCGGCGGGGGAACCCTGGCGCACCGGCTGGCGGCCACCGGGAAACGGGTTCTGATTCTGGAACGCGGCGACTACTTACCCCGGGAGCGGGACAACTGGGAGTCGACCGCGGTGTTCGTGAAGGGTAAGTACCGCGCGCCGGAGTTCTGGCTCGACAAGCACGGGCACGAGTTCCCGCCGGAGGTGAACTACTACGTCGGCGGGAACACCAAGTTCTACGGCGCGGCGCTGTTCCGGCTGCGGCCGCAGGATTTCGGCGAGATCCGGCACCACGGCGGCATCTCGCCGGCCTGGCCGATCAGCTACGACGATCTGGAGCCCTATTACACCCAGGCCGAGCATCTGTACGGCGTCCGCGGCCTGCACGGCGAGGATCCGACAGCAGGAAAGGCGAGCCGCGACTACCCCTTCGGGCCGGTGCAGCACGAGCCGCGCATCCAGGAACTGAGCGACGGCCTGGAGAAGCTCGGCCGGCATCCGTTCCACCTGCCGATCGGCGTGAACCTCACCCAGAACGCGGCGGGCAACGCCACTCATGGCAGCGTCTGCATCCGGTGTGACCGGGTGGACGGCTTCCCGTGCCTGCTCGACGCCAAGTCCGACGCCCAGGTCCGCTGCGTCGACCCGGCGCTGACCCACGACAACGTCTCCATGGTCACCAACGCGTACGTGGAGAAGCTGGAGACCTCCGAGTCCGGCCGTGAGGTGACGGCCGTGGTCGCGAAGGTCAACGGCGAGACACAGCGGTTCAGCGCCGACATCGTCGTCGTCGCCTGCGGCGCGGTGAACTCGGCGGCGCTGCTGCTGCGCTCGGCGAACGACCGGCACCCGCGCGGGCTGGCGAACGGCTCCGACGTGGTCGGCCGGCACTACATGCGGCACAACAACCTGGCCGTCATGGCGGTCTCCCGCGAGCCCAACCCGACGCGCTTCCAGAAGACCCTGGCGCTGCACGACTGGTACTTCGCCTCGGAGGAGTGGGAGTTCCCGATGGGCGGCATCCAGATGCTCGGCAAGTCCGACGCCGAGCAGATCCGGGCGAACGCGCCGCGGCTGGCCGGCAAGATGTCACCGGAGATGCCGTTCGAGGTGCTCGCGCACCACGCCGTCGACTTCTGGCTGTGCGGCGAGGACCTGCCCGACCCGGACAGCCGGGTGACCCTGGAGGCGGACGGGCAGATCCGGCTCAGCATCGACGAGAACAACAACGCCGAGGGCGTCAAACGGCTGCGGCACCAGTTCCAGAGCATGCTCGGCGACCTCGGGATGCATCCGCACCGGCTGCTCGACCACAGCATCTACCTGCACAAGGGGATGCCGATCGGGGCCACCGCGCACCAGGCCGGAACGGTGCGGTTCGGCACCGATCCGGCCAGTTCAGCGCTGGATGTCAACTGCAAGGCGCACGAGGTGGACAACCTCTACGTCGTCGACACCAGCTTCTTCCCGAGCATCGGGGCGGTGAACCCGTCGCTGACCGCGATGGCGAACGCCCTGCGGGTCGGCGACCACCTGGCGTCACGTCTGAGCTGAGCCGGTCGTGGTGGGGGCCCGCGACGTCGTCGGGTCCTCACCCAGCTCGCCCTTCTGGTCCAGCCAGAACAGCAGGATCAGGGCCGGCACCACCAGCACGAGCGCGCCGACGAACCAGATGATCATCCAGCGCAGTGTCGCCGGATCGGCCGCGCCCTCCTGCACGGTCAGCGAGAACGGCAGCAGGTAGGGGTACTGCGCCACCGCCCACGCCCAGACCAGAGCGGCGATGCCGCCGGCGCCGACGAGCCTCATGAGCCAGACTCGTACGCCGGTGGCCAGCCGGAACGACCCGGCCAGCAGAGCCAGGCTGATCAGCAGCAGCGGCCAGCCGCGCTGCACCACCCGGTCGAACATCTGCTCCTCGTCGAAGCGCAGCGCGGCCAGCACCCCGATGCCGAGCAGCAGCCCGGCGACCCCGGCGGCCCGGGCCCGGAACCGGAAGTAGCCGTGCAGCGCGGTGATGCCGTGCCGGTGCGACTCGGCGAGCAGATAGAGCGCCGAGACGTACGCGCCGATCGCGACGGTGAGCAGCCCGACCAGGATCGACGACGGGTTCAGCCAGCTGGTGATCTCGTCGCCGGCGGCGTTGCCGACCGGGATCCGGCCGGTGAGCACCGCGCCCACGGCGGTGCCCAGGCAGAACGGGGTGAGGAAGGAACCGATCCCGAAGAGCCAGCCGGCCAGGTGCCGCATCCGGGCCCGGGCGGCGTCCTTGCTCATCGCGAAACCGGCGGCCCGCAGCACGATCCCGAGCAGGGCGAGCGCGAGCGGGATGTAGAGGGTGGACATCACCGAGGCGAAGGTGCTGCCGAATCCGGTCCAGCAGAGCACCAGCACGTAGATCAGCCAGACGTGGTTCGCCTCCCAGACCGGCGTGACCGCGTTGTCGATCAGCGAGCGCGGCAGGCGGCCCCGGTCCCGTCCACCGGCGGTCAGATCCCAGAAACCCGCGCCGTAGTCGGCGATGCCGGTGCACGCGTACAAGGTGATGGCCAGCACCATGATCCCGGCGACGACGGTTGCTGTGTTCACGACTCCACCTCGTTCAAAGCCGGGCGCGGTCCGTACACGGCAAGCTCGTCCTCGGTCTCGTCGCTCTTGCGCCAGCGCCGCGACATCGCGCGCAGCACGGTGATCGTGCCGATCGCCAGCGACAGGTAGAGCAGCGCGATCAGGGAGAAGCTGATCCACAGCGTGCCGGCGTCGGTGTTGGTCACCGCGTCCTCGGTGCGCAGGATGTTGTAGACGATCCACGGCTGCCGGCCGACCTCGGTGACGATCCAGCCGGCCTCCACGGCGATGAAGGTCAGCACGCCGGCGCTCGCCGCGAACCAGAGGAACACCCGGTTGTTCGGCACGTCCCGTTTTCGCCAGTAGGCGATGAAGAACCAGAACGCGAGCAGGAGCAGCACCGTGCCGACGCCGACCATGACGTCGAACGCCCAGTGCACGATCGTCACGTTCGACGGCCGGTTCTCCGCCGGCACCTGATCGAGCCCGGGGACGTACGTGTCGACGCTGCCCCCGGCCAGCCAGGAGTTCAGCCCGGGGATGGAGACACCGCCCTCGACCGTGTTGGTGGCGCTGTCGTAGCGGCCGAACAGGACTTCCGGCTGATGCGTGCCGGACTCGGTGACCACCTCCATGGCCGCGAACTTGGCCGGCTGGTCCTTGAACACGGCGACCGCGGTCAGGTCGCCGACGACGAACTGCACCGGGGTCAGCACCGTCGCGATGGTCAGCGGGATGAGGATGCCGAGCCGGTGGTAGCGGTCGCGGCGTCCTTTCAGCCAGCCGACCACGTAGATCGACGCGACGGTGAACCCGGCGGCCATGTACGCGGCGACCAGGAAGTGCCCGAACTCGTACGGCAGCGCCTTGTTGAAGATCGCCCCGATCGGGTCGACCTCGGTGATCTGCCCGTTGGCGTCCATGGTGAAGCCGGCCGGCATGTTCATCCAGGCGTTCGCCGAGATGATCGAGAAAGCGCCGCCGATCGCGACGAACGGGATCGGCAGGCCCAGCCAGAAGTGCGTCCACGGCTGGAGCCGCCGCCATCCGTAGATGTAGATGGCGACCAGGATCGCCTCGAGGAAGAACAGGATCCCCTCGATCGCGAACGGCAGGCCGAACACCTCGCCGAACCTGCCGGTCAGGCCCGGCCAGAGCAGGCCCATCTCGAACGACAGGACGGTTCCGGAGGCGGCGCCCACGGCGAAGGTCAGGCCGGCCGCGTGCGACCAGCGGCGGGCCAGGGTCAGCGCGACGGTGTCGTTGCGTTTCAGTCCCTTGTAGTTCGCGATCAGCATCATCGTCGGCAGCGCGATCCCGAACGGCACGAAGATGATGTGGAACATCAGGGTCAGCGCCATCTGCTCCCGTGCCGGCAGCAGCTGGGCGGGAGCGGCGAGCAGGTCGGCATTCACCGATCCACCATCGGCCACCGGCAGTGCCCGCCACCTCACCCGCCGTGGGTGATGCGGCTCGCGCGGGCTGCTCGCGACGATGGCCTTCGCGAGGACACGTGGTCGGAGCGGGGAGGAGTCACGGATGACCGGTACGACCGAGGTCGTCATCGTCGGCGCGGGGTTCGCCGGGGTGGCCTGCGCGCGGCGGCTCGCCGCCGAGCCGCGAGCCCGGGTGACGATCGTCGACCGCAACGGATATCACCAGTTCCAGCCCCTGCTCTACCAGATCGCCACGGCCGAGCTGGCGCCGCGCGACATCCGCTTCGACCTCGGCGAGATGTTCGCCCGGCACGCCAATGTGCAGACCCGGACCGGCGAGGTCGACTCGATCGACCCGCACGGCCCGGCAGTCACCCTCACCGATGGCAGCACGCTCGCCGCCGACGTGCTGGTGCTGGGCGCGGGGGCGCAGCCGAACTTCTTCCACACTCCCGGCGCCGATCAGCTCACCCTGCCGCTCTACAGCCTGGACGACGCGCAGCGGGTCCGCGGCCGGATCCTGGAGCTGTTCCGCGACGCCGCCGCCAAACCGGAACTGATCGACGAGGGTGCGCTCACCTTCGTGGTGGTCGGTGGCGGCGCGACCGGTGTGGAGACCGCCGGAGCGCTGGCCGAGATCGTGCACGACGTGATGCCGCACGTCTACCCGCACCTCGCCATCGCCGGCGCCAAGGTGATCCTGGTCGACCTCGGGCACACCGTGCTGAGCGCCTTCTCCGAGGAGTCGCACGCCTACGCCGCCCGCCAGCTCCAGCACCGCGGTGTGCAACTGCGCCTCGGCGTCTCGGTCAAGCAGGTCACCGCCGACGGTGTCACCCTCGGCGACGGCAGCACCATCCCGACCCGCCTGGTCGTCTGGGGCGGCGGCCTGATGGCCGCACCCCTCGCCGGCCGGTCCGGCCTGCCCCAGGGCCGCGGCGGCCGCATCGAGGTGAACCCGGACCTGACCGTCCCCGGCTTCCCCCGCGTGTACGCGCTCGGCGACATCGCCAACATCCCGGCCGCCGACGGAGAGACGCTGCCTCAGCTGGGCAGCGTCGCCCAGCAGGCCGGCGACTGGGCGGCCGGCAACATCATCGCCGGCATCGAGGGCGAGCAGCGGCAACCGTTCCGCTACAAGGACAAGGGCATCATGGCGATGATCGGCCGCAAGGCCGCGGTCGCCGAGATCGGCCCGCACCGGCACGAACTCAAAGGCCGCCTCGCCTTCGCCGCCTGGCTCGGCGTGCACGCCCAGCTGCTGGCCAACGCCGGCGCTGAGATGCGCGCCTTCGCCACCTGGCTCGACGACTTCTACGTACGGCCGGCGCACCGCTCCGCCGAACTCCTGGATCCCGCCACGATCGACCAGCCTCGCATCCGTACCGAAGAAAGGGCACACGATGGCACCGAACACACGGGGTGACGTCCTTGTCATCTTCGGCATCACCGGCGACCTCGCCAAAGTGATGACCTTCCGCTCGCTCTACCGGCTGGAACTGCGCGGTCTGCTCGACTGTCCGATCATCGGCGTCGCCGTGAACGACTGGAGCCGTGACGACCTGATCAGCCACGCCCGCTCGGCGATCGAGGGCACCGGCGAGAAGATCGAGGACGACGCGTTCAACCGGCTCACCGACCGGATGAGCTACCTCAGCGGCGACTTCGGCGACCCGGACACCTACCGCCGCATCGGCGCGGCGATCGGTGACGCCGCAACGCCGGTCTATTACCTGGAGATCCCGCCGTTCCTGTTCGGCCGGGTCGCGGCGGGCCTGGCCGACGCCGGACTCGTCCGCGCCGGCCGGGTCGTGGTGGAGAAGCCGTTCGGCCACGACACCGCCTCCGCCGTCGCCCTCGCCGCCGAGATCCACCAGCACGTGCCCGAGTCGCAGCTGTTCCGCATCGACCACTTCCTCGGCAAGATGGGCCTCGAGGAACTCGTCTACTTCCGGTTCGCGAACACCCTGCTCGAACCGGTCTGGAACCGCAACTACGTCGAATCCGTCGAGATCACCATGGCGGAGAGCTTCGGCGTCGAGGACCGCGGCCACTTCTACGACCCGGTCGGCGCCGTCCGTGACGTGGTCGTCAACCACCTCATGCAGGTCCTCGCCGCCGGCGCGATGGAGTCACCGGCCGGGGCGATCCCGGACATGCTGAAGAACACCCAGCTCGCGCTCTGGCGAGCCGTCGCCGAGGCGAACCCGGCCCACTACGTGCGCGGCCAGTACGACGGCTACCGGTCCATCTCCGGCGTCGCCGCGGACTCGCAGACCGAGACGTACGCGGCGATCCGCCTCGACATCGACAACTGGCGCTGGGCCGGCGTGCCGTTCTTCATCCGCACCGGCAAGCGGCTCCCGGTCACCCAGACCGAGTTCCGCCTGGTCTTCAAACGCCCGCCGAAGCTCGGACTGCGGCTGCCCGGCCTGGCCCGCCAGCCGGAACCCGACCAGCTGGTGGTCAAGCTCGACCCGTCGACCGGGCTGCGTTTCGAGATGCAGGCACACCGCGGGGACGCGGAGGGCCCCGAGGGGATCACTCTCGACATGGAGTTCGCCCAGGAGGGAGGAGAGGGCCCGACGCCGTACGAGGTGCTGCTGCACGCGGCGCTGCTCGGCAACAGCACCCGCTTCCAGCGGCAGGACGGCGTCGAGGAGACCTGGCGGATCATGCAGCCGCTCATCGACAACCCGCCGCCCGTCGAGTCCTACACCCCCGGCACCTGGGGACCGCCCGGCGCGGAACGCCTGGTCGCCGACTACGGCGGCTGGCACGGCCCGTGGGTGGCGCCCGCATAGATCCCCCGCCGAGCGTTTGAATGCAGGAATGGCCGAGGATTTCACTGCCGGGCTGCCGCGGAAACGGATGGGGGCCGGGGCTCTGCTGACCGATGATCAGGACCGGGTTCTGCTGGTCGAGCCGACGTACAAGGACTACTGGGAGATACCCGGTGGCACCGTGGAGGCCGACGAGTCGCCGCTGGCCGCCGTGATCCGCGAACTCGACGAGGAACTCGGCCTGGTGATCGGGCCGGGGCGGCTGCTCGTGGTGGACTGGGTGCCACCGCGGGCCGGGCGTACCGAGGGCCTGATGCTGCTCTTCGACGGCGGAACCGTCACGCCCGCGCAAGCCGCCCTGATCCGGGTGCCCGCCGCCGAACTGCGGGGATGGGCCTGGTGCACCGTGCCGGAAGCGGAGGAGCGGCTCCCGGAGTTGCTGGCGCGCAGGATCGCCGCCGCCGTGGAGGCCCGGAAGGCGGGCGTCACGGCGTACCTGGAGAACGGGTTCGCTACTTCTTGTTGAGCAGGCCGGTGGACCGGGCCACGACCGCGCCGCCGGCCAGGATGGCGATCGGGAGGATCGTGAACCAGAGGGGTGCGGCGTGCACGGCCGCGAGCAGGGCGATCGCCCCGAGCGCGACGGCGAAGAGGACGAGCATGACCAGCGCGACGCGGACCTTCGACACCCCTGGACGATAACGGCTGTCGATCGCTGAGGTGGTGCTAGTCGCTCGACATCGTTCGATTCGGGTGATGCGGGCTCGTGATGGGGTTGCGTGGTGGACGTCGATGTTCGGAATCGGACCGCCCAGCGCATGCTGCTGCTCGTGTCGGCCGGCTATTTCGTGAGTGTCTGGGCTTGGGGCCTGCTCAGCCCGCTCGCGCCGCTGACGCGTGACACCGCGGGACTCGGCGGGATCGGTCAGGCGCTGGTGGTCGCGCTGCCGGTGCTGGTCGGTTGTCTGGGGCGCGTTCCGGTGGGTGCGCTTGCTGATCGGTACGGCGGAAGGGCCACATTCCTGGCCGTACTGGCGGTCTCGGTCGTCGCGCTCGGGATCCTGGCGGCCGGCGGTCACCGGTCGGCGGCGGGCCTGCTGATCGGCGGGGCGCTGCTCGGGGTCGCCGGCACCACGTTCGCCGCGGGGGTGCAGGTGGTCAGCGGCTGGTTCCCGGGCGCCGGACGCGGCGTGGCGCTGGGCGTGCTCGGGATGGGCGTCTGTGGCAGCGCCGCGGGTGGGCTCACCGCCGTGCGCTGGGCCGGGGCGTACGGGATGGCCGCCCCGTTCCTGATCAGCGCCGCCCTGCTGACCCTCTGCGCGGTGGCCCTCGCGGTCTTCGGCCGGGACGCGCCGGCCGGGCCCCGGGAGCCGGGCCGGCTGCGAGCGGCGCTGCGACTGCCGATCACCTGGCGGGCCGGCGGCTGGTATTCGGTCCAGTTCGGACTGTTCGTGGCGTTCTCCGTCTACCTGCCGGTCTACCTCGACGACTCATACGGCATGCCGGCCGCCGACGCCGGTCTGTGGATGGCCGGCTTCGTGATCGTGGCGGTCCTGGCCCGCCCGCTCGGCGGCTGGCTGGCCGACCGGATGCCGCCGGCCCGGCCGCTGTCGGTGTCGCTCGCCGTCCTCGCCGTCGCCGCCGGGATCCAGTCGTTCCGCCCGCCGCTGCCGGTCGTGGCCGTCGTCCTGCTCGCGATGGCGGTGTCGCTCGGCGTGGCCAGCTCGGCCACCCTGGTCCGGGCCGCCGAGGGCGCCGGCCCGTCACTGGTCGGGCTGGTGACGGGCCTGGTCACGGCCACGGCGGGGCTGGCCGGCTTCGCGGCGCCGGTGCTGATGGCCTTCTCGTTCTCGGCTACCGGCGCGCACGGCCCGGCGGTGGCGCTGCTCGCCGTGGCAGCCGGTACGGCAGCGTGGTCGGCCGCCCGGAAAGGACGATGACGTCAGGCCGGGGCCGCGAAGTTCTGGGTCCAGTACTTGGTTCCCGACGACGACGAAGCCAGGCCGACGCCGAGCTGCTCGTAGCCGCAGTTGAGGATGTTCGCCTTGTGGCCGGGACTGTTCATCCAGCCCTCCATGACGCTCTCGGCGCTGGTGTAGCCGGCCGCGACGTTCTCGCCGACGCTGCGCCACCGGTAGCCCTCGGCGGTGACCCGGTCGCCCATGCTCGCCTCGCCGGGCAGCTGGTGCGACATGGTGTTCTGGTCGGCTTGCAGCTGCGAGTGCTTCTGGGCGGCCGCTTCCAGCCGGGACTCGGTGGTGAGGCCGTCGCAGCCGGCGGCCTGCCGTTCGGTGTTGACCAGCCGGAGGATCTCGGCCGCCACGGATTCGTCGACGGCCGGCGCTGCGGTGGTCTTGGTGGGCGTGGCGGTCTTGCTGGTCTTCGGTCTGGCCTTCGCGGCGACGGTGGCCGTGGGGCTCTTCGAAGGGGTCCTGCTCGCGCTGGGCGAGGGCGCGGATGCCGACGCCGACGCCGACGCCGGCGCGGATGCCGAGGCCGTCGCGGAGGGCGACGCTTCGAGGGACGCGGCCGGCGACGGCTCGTCCGCCTGCTCGGCGGTCACGACCGCTTCCGGGGTGGTCGCGGCGAGGCGGATCTCGGTGTCCCCGGCGGTGCTCCCCGCGATGATGGCCGCGGAACCGGCGCCGATCATGCCCAGAGCCCCGATGGCTGTCAGGGTGTAACGGATCCGCCGGTTGGTGGGGCTGGGCACGAACTTTCACCTCGTCGACTCGTAGTGACCGACCCACTATTCCCGGCGCGGAGGCAGCGATGATCATCGCTAAGGGTTACTTAAGGTTCGGCTCAGCACTTCGTAAGTCAGGAGCGGCCACGGCGCCGGTGATGTGGCGCGCCCAGTTCGGGCGGCGGCCGTCGACGTCGGAGAGGTCGTACTGCTCGGCGAGGTCCCAGGACGTCAGGACCTGGCCCGCTCGCTCGGTGACCGCGGGATCGGCGGCGAGCGCGGCGATGGCCCTGCCGATGTAGCGCGGGGTCTCGGAGGCCAGGAAGTGCGGATCGCGGTCGCCACCGTCGCGCCAGTTCGCCTCGGTGACGCCGAAGGTGTCGAGCATCGCCTCGGACCGCAGGAAACCGGGGGTGACGGCGAGGGCGGTGATGCCGTGCTCACGCAGCTCCTCGGCCTGGGCCAGGGCGAGGCGATTGACGGCGGTCTTGGTGAGGTCGTAGGCGAGGTTGCCTCGGTACTCCTCACCGAGTCCATCGGTCACCTCGATGATCAGGCCGGAGCGGCGCTGCAGCATCAGCGGTACGGCGTACCGGCTGGTGATGAAATGGGTCAGCACCGCGCGCTCCCACATGGTGCGGAACCTGTCCAGGTCGAGCCGCCAGAACGGCGTCCCCCACTCGGACAGCGGATCGCCGCCCCAGATGTCGTTGACCAGCAGATCGAGTCTGCCCTGCTCGGCGCGGATCCGCTGGATCAGCGCCTCGACCTGCCCGGGGTCGCTGTGGTCGCAGCGGACGGCGATGCCGTGCCCACCCGCGGCGGTGACCAGATCGGCGGTCTCCTCGATCGTCTCGGGGCGGTCCATGTCCGATCGGCCGGCCCGGGAGCTGCGGCCGGTGACGTAGACGGTCGCGCCGGCGGCCCCGAGCTCCACGGCGATTCCCCGGCCGGCGCCGCGGGTGCCTCCAGCGACCAGCGCGACGGTTTCTGACAGAGATGTCGTCTGCATCGAGTTAGTGAACCACGATTTACTAACACGGGCGACCCGCTATCGTGCAGCCATGGCTCGACCCCGGACCGTCTCCGACGCCGCGATCCTCGCCGCCGCCGCGCACGCCGTCGCGGAGGCGGGTCCTGCGAACGTCACGCTCGCCCTGATCGGCGACCGCGTCGGGCTGACCGCGGCCGCGCTGCTGCGCCGCTTCGGTTCCAAGGAGAAGCTGCTGCTGGCACTGGCCCGGGACGCCGTCGCGACAGTGCCGGCCCGCCTCGTCGCCGCGGCGAGCGCCGAACGTCCGCTGGCGGCCCTGATCGACGCCTTCGTGGCGATGGCCGGCGCCGTCCGGAACGCGAGCGAGTTCGGCAACCACCTGGCGTTCCTGCTCATGGACCTGTCGGTGCCGGAGTTCCAGCAGGTCACCCGGGCGTACGCAGCCGGCGTCGAGGCGGCCGTCGGCACGGTGCTGCGCGCCGCGGCGGCCACCGGGGAGGTGGACCCGGGCCGTGTCGACGAGGAGGCGGCCGAGGTGATCCACGCGGCCTACAACGGCGCGCTGATCACGTGGGGGATGGCCGGCCAGGACGGCACCCCGGCCGACCACGTCCGGCGGCACCTGATCCGCGCCACCCGGTCGCTGACCGGGTCAGGCGTCCAGGTGTAGCGCCGGGTCAGGTGTCGAGGTGTCGAGGTGTGGCGCCGGTCAGGCGTCGAGGTTCAGCTCCGGGTAGCGGCTCATGATCGAGCGCATCCGCCACTTGTGCGGGAAGAGCGCGAGCAGGGCGCCGTCGCGGGCGCGGGTCATCACCTCGACGTTCGACTCGGCGCGCAGGATCTCCCGGCCTGCGGCGTCGGTACGGGCGGCGATCTCGTACGGAAGATGGTTGAGCTGAACCTTGACCCCGAACTCGGCCTCGAGGCGATGCGCCGCCACCTCGAACTGCATCGGGCCGACCGCCGCGAACACCGGGGACTGGTCGCCGCGCTGCTCGGACCGCAGCACCTGCACGACACCCTCGCCGTCGAGCTGCTCGATGCCGCGGCGGAACCGCTTGAACGCCGCGGTGTCGGACGTGCTCACCACGGCGAAGTGCTCCGGCGGGAACGAGGGGAGGGCGGGGTACTGCACGGCGTCGCCGGCGTACAGGGTGTCGCCCATGCCCAGCGACGTGGCGTTGACCAGGCCGATCACGTCACCCGGGTAGGCCTCGTCGATGGTGTCGCGGCCCTGGCCGAAGATCTGCTGGGCGTACTTGGTGGTGAACGGCTTACCGGTGCCGGCATGCGTGACGATCATGCCGCGCTCGAACCGGCCGGAGTTGACCCGGACGAACGCGACCTGGTCGCGGTGGGTGCGGTTCATGTTCGCCTGAATCTTGAACACGAACCCGGAGAAGGTGCCGTCGACCGGACGCTCGGATCCGGCGACGGTCGGACGCGCCGAAGGCGCCGGAGCGAGCTCCAGCAGGATGTTCAGGAGTTGACGTACCCCCAGATTGGCGACCGCGGCCCCGAACAGGACCGGCGTGCTCTTGGCGGCCAGGAACTCCTTCTCGTCGTAGTCGGCGCCGGTCATCTCGAGAAGCTCCAGCTCCTCGGTGGCGGTGACCCAGTCCGCGCCGTACCGCTCGGCCGCCTCCGCAGCGGTCATCTCCTCCTCGATCGCCAGGTCGGCGCCGCCGGGGGAGCGCTGCATCCGGGTGAAGTCGCCGGTACGCCGGTCGATCACGCCCTGGAAGTGCCCGGCGATACCGACCGGCCAGGTCAGCGGCGCCGGCTTCAGCCCGATCCGCTGCTCGATCTCGTCCATCAGCGCGAGCGCGTCCAGCCCGGGCCGGTCCCACTTGTTGATGAACGTGATCACCGGGATCCCGCGCTGGCGGCACACCTCGAACAGCTTGAGCGTCTGCGGCTCCAGACCCTTCGCGGCGTCGAGCAGCATGACCGCGCTGTCGACGGCGGTCAGCACGCGGTAGGTGTCCTCGGAGAAGTCGGCGTGCCCGGGCGTGTCCAGCAGGTTGATCACGGTGTCCTGGTACGAGAACTGCAGCGCCGCGGAGGTCACGGAGATACCGCGCTCCTGCTCCATCGCCATCCAGTCGGACACCACACCGCGCCGGTCACCCTTGCCGTGCACCGCGCCGGCCTGCCCGATCACGCGAGCGTGCAGCGCCAGGGCCTCGGTCATCGTCGACTTACCGGCGTCCGGGTGCGAGATCACCGCGAACGTCCGCCTCCGGCTCGCTTCCCGGGCGACTCCGGACGCCGGCGCCGGCACGTTCTGACTCACACTCTGCTCCTTCTGACCAGCAACCCGACCATTCTCCACGATGCCCGAGGCGACCTCCCCACCGAGTACGTCCCGTGACCGACCTCACCGGTCCGGCGAGGGTCCTCGGAAGGCCGGCCGCCCTCGCCGCCGTCACCGCCCGCGCCGGCGCCACCCACACCCGGACGGATACAGCCCGTCCGCGCATGAACCGCCTCCGGCAGGGTAGGCGCGACCTCATGACGGACAGGATCGCTGACATCTGGGGTGAGCGGACCCCGCACGCCAAAGGCACCGTCTGGCCCGCGCGCGTGGATCAGCATCTCGAGGACGGGATCGACGAGGAGCAGGTGGAGCAGTGGGTGCCGAGCGCCTGCCTGCTGTGCAGCAACGGCTGCGGCTGTGACATCGCGGTCAAGGGCGGGCGGATGGTGGGGATCCGCGGGCGGGCCGGTGATGTCGTCAACCACGGGCGGCTCGGGCCGAAAGGGCTCTACGGCAGCACCGCCTGGTCGCGGTCGGCGGATCGGCTCACCAGGCCGATGATCCGGGTGGACGGCGTGCTCACCGAGTGCGACTGGGACACGGCCATGGCGAGGATCGTGGAGCGGTCGAAGCAGCTGAGTCCGCTGGAGCACGGCTTCTACACCAGTGGGCAGCTGTTCCTGGAGGAGTACTACACGCTCGCGGTGATCGGTAAGGCCGGCATCGGCACGCCGCACATGGACGGCAACACCCGGCTGTGCACGGCCACGGCCGCGGCGGCGCTCAAGGAGTCGTTCGGCGCGGACGGGCAGCCCGGCTCGTACACCGACATCGAGCACTGTGACGCCATCTTCCTGTACGGGCACAACATGGCCGAGACGCAGACCGTGCTCTGGTCGCGGATCCTGGACCGGACCCGCGCGGACGACCCGCCGGTACTCGTCTGTGTGGATCCCCGGCGTACCAAGGTCGCCGAGGAGGCGGAGCGGACCGGAGGCGTGCACCTGGCGCCCCGCGTCGGCACCAACCTGGCCCTGATGAACGGCCTGACCAGGGAGATCCTGCATCGGGGATGGGTGGACGAGAAGTGGGTGGCCGCGCATACGCTCGGCATCGACGACCTGCGAGCGATCGTCGAGCCGTACACGCCGGAGCACGTCGCGGAGATCTGCGGGATCGACGCTGAGAAGGTCACCAGGGCCGCGGAGATCTTCGGCACGAGCGCGAACGTGCTCTCCACCGTGCTGCAGGGCTTCTACCAGTCGCACCAGGCCACGGCGAGTGCAGTATCGGTCAACAACCTTCATCTGCTCCGCGGGCTGATCGGCCGCCCGGGCTCCGGGATCCTGCAGATGAACGGCCAGCCGACCGCGCAGAACAATCGTGAGTGCGGCGCCGACGGTGATCTTCCGGGCTTCCGCAACTGGGACAACGAGCAGCACGTGCGAGAACTGGCCGGGTTGTGGAACGTCGACCCGCTGACGATCCCGCACTGGGCGCCGCCCACGCACGCCATGCAGATCTTCAGCTACGCCGAGGAGGGGTCGATCCGGCTGTTGTGGATCTCGGCGACGAACCCTGCGGTGTCCATGCCGGAGTCGGCCCGGATCCGGCGGACACTGGCGGGAGAGCAGTGCTTCGTCGTCGTACAAGATCTCTTCTTGACCGAAACCGCCCGCCTCGCGGATGTGGTCCTGCCGGCTGCGGGCTGGGGTGAGAAGACCGGCACGTTCACCAACGTCAACCGCGTCGTGCACCTGTCCGAGAAAGCGGTCGAGCCCCCGGGCGAGGCCCTCAGCGATCTTCAAATCTTTCTTCGGTACGCCGGAGCGATGGACTTCCGGGACGACGACGGCAATCCGCTGATCCCGTGGCGGACGCCGGAGGAGGCGTTCGACGCTTGGCGCGAAGCCAGCCGAGGGCGGCCCTCGGACTACAGCGGCCTGTCGTACGCGAAGCTCCGTGGCTCCGGAATTCCCTGGCCGGTCACCGACGCGGCGCCGGAGGGCACCGACCGGCTCTACACCGACGCCGTGTTCCCGACCGCTACTGATCGGTGCGAGACCTACGGCCACGACCTGCTCACCGGCGGGACCGTCACCGAGCAGGAGCATCGCGCGCTGCGCCCGGACGGCAGGGCGTTCCTCAAGGGCGCCGAGTACACGCCGGCACACGAGCCGGTCAGCGACGAGTATCCGCTGCTGTACACGACCGGGCGGACCGTCTACCAGTTCCACACCCGCACGAAGACCGGCCGCGCGGAGTCGCTGCGGCGCGCCGCCCCGGACATGTGGGTCGAGATGTCTCCACCGGACGCTGCGGGCCTGGGCATCGACGAAGGCGATGTCGTACGGGTGGAGTCGCCGCGCGGATGGCTCGAAGCGCCGGTCAGGATCGGTCACGTGAAGGAGGGAACGGTGTTCGCGCCGTTCCACTACGGCGGTGACCCGGGCCGGCAGGCGAACGAACTCACCATGACCGTCTGGGATCCGGTGTCGAAGCAGCCGACGTTCAAGACCGCCGCCTGCCGTGTTACCAAGGTCCGCGAGGGCGGGTGGCCGGCGCCGGCGCCGACCACTGCCGCGTCAGCGCCGGCCGGTGCGGGTGTGCCGCCCACGGCCGGGGGAGCGCCGACGGTCAGCCGGGTGGTGCCGGTCCCCTCGTACCCCAATGATCCTGCTTCGATCGGAGGCCGCTGATGTATCTCGTGATCTATCTCGGTCTGGCGCGCCACGCCGAGCAGACGATGGCGGACTCGCTGCGGACCGTCGGGCAGGGCCACGCGCAGCATCCCGACGTGCTCTTCACCTGTCAGGCCCTGGCGAAGATGAGCGACGAGCACGTGCGGCGGCTGACGCCGATCGTGGAGCGCTACGGCGAGCAGCGGCACGGGCCGGAGGTCAGCGAACCGGAGCGGTTGCACGCCGAAGGGCTGGCGTCGGTGCGTACCGGGCCGGTCGGTCTGCTGCGTGATCTGCAGGACCTGCACGTCCTCGGCACGCTGACACAGACCACCTGGACCGTGGTGCGCCAAGCGGCGCAGGGCCTGCGCGACGCCGAGCTGATCGCGGTGTGCGACCACGCGTCGCGGCAGAACTCCCGTCAGCTGTCCTGGCTCAACACACGCCTGAAGGCTGCCGCGCCCCAGCCACTGATCGTCGGCGGTTGACCCTTCACCGCCGCCTCGGCCGCTGGGCGATGCCCCGGCTGGGCAGCGCGGCCTCGACCTGAAGCCGGGTTGAGGTCGCATGATGGCGGGATGAACGTGACCGACCAGGTGGAGATCACCACGATCGGGCGGCGCAGTGGCCGGCCGCGGCGGCTGGAGACGTGGCGTTATCTGGCCGACGGCCGCTACTGGCTGACCGGCAGTCCCGGCCGCCGCGACTGGTACGCGAACCTCGCCGCCCACCCGGAGTTCACCCTGCACCTAGCCGATCGTGACGTGCCGGTGCGGGCGCGCCTGGTGACCGATCCGGACGAGCGGGCCCGCGTCTTCGGCGAGATCGTGCCGGCCCTCTCCTGGGCCGGCACCCTCCAGTCCTGGCTGGACGGCAGCCCACTGGTGGAAATCCTGCCTGTCGGGTATTGACGCCTTTTGCCGCGGACCGGACGGCGGCGCACCCTTCCTCCGGCGCATGCTGAGGCAATGGATGCGCTCATCGTCGTTCTCGCGGTCGTCGCCATGTTCGCCGGCGCCGTCGGCGGCGCCCTGCTGATCGTCCTCACCCCGCTCAACGGCAAGCGCTGACCGGCCGCGGGAAGCACCGGCGGCAAGCGCCGGCCGGCCGTGGGAAGCACCGGCGGCAGCGCTGACCGGCCGCGGGAAGTACCGGCGGCTCCGCCTCACGCGCTGCGACTGGTCGCCGCCTCCGCCAGGCCGAGCAGGACCGACCGCGCGGTGTCGTCGATCTCCGACGTGTCCAGGGCGGAGAGCGACCGCGCCAGCAGATCCGCGATCATCTGCTCCACGGCAGCCAGCGCACCCGTCTCCACGATCACGCCGCGCAGGACGTCGATCTCGGCGGGGCCCGGCGGCGGCCCGCCGAGCAGCGATGTCATGGTGTCCCGCTGCGCGGGAGAGCCGTCTCGCAGGGCGAGCGCCACCAGGACGGTCCGCTTGCCTTCGCGGAGGTCGTCGCCGGCGGGCTTGCCGGTCTGTACGGGGTCGCCGAAGACGCCGAGGACGTCGTCACGCAGCTGGAACGCCTCGCCCAGCGCCAACCCGAACCGGGAGAGGCTGGTCAGCAGGGCGTCGCCGGCGCCGGCCAGCTGGGCGCCGAGCAGCAGCGGATGCTCGACGGTGTATTTCGCGCTCTTGTAGTGCATGACGCGACGGGCCCGGTGCAGCGCGCCCATTCCGAGATCGCCCCCAGCGCCGGCCACCTGTTCCAGCAGGTCGAGGTATTGGCCGCCCATCAACTGGGTGCGCATGCCGTCGAAGATGCGGCGGCCGCGTGCCAGCGAGGGCCAGGGCAGGGCGCTGCTGCTGTAGAGCGAATCGCTCCAGGTCAGGCAGAGGTCGCCGGCGAGGACGGCGGCGGAGACGCCGAAGTGGTCGGGATCCTTGGACCAGCCGTGGCCGCGGTGCAGGGCGGCGAAGCGGCGGTGCATCGACGGCGCGCCGCGGCGGGTGTCGGAGGCGTCCATGACGTCGTCGTGGATCAGGGCGGCGGCCTGCAGGAACTCCAGTGAGGCCGCGGCGGTGACGATGCCGGGTTCGGCGGCGGCGCCGGTGGCACGCCACGCCCAGTAGCAGAACGCGGGCCGCAGCAGTTTGCCGCCGTTCATCAGGTCGGCGACGTAGTGCACCAGGGGAGCGCAGTCGTCGCTCACGTCGGCGAGCAGTTCCGCCTGCATGGCGAGGAAGCCCTGGACGGTCTCCTGAACCTGGGCGCGCAGCGCAGATATCTCGCTCATCATGATTCTTTATTATCAAGAAATCCACTCGCGTTACAATGATCCATAACGTCAGGAACAACCAGGAAGCAGCACGTTGACGCGCAACCCGTTCGTTCTGATCTCGCCGGCCATGGGGATCGGATCCCGGTACTACCGGCCACTCGTCGCGGCGTTCACCGAGCAGGGCTGGCAGGCACGGGCGCTGACCCGGCGCGGCTTCGAGAGGGAGGGACCCCGGGCGCTGCGGGCTTCGCGGGCGCACGACTGGTCCTACGCCGACGAGATCGACGACATGGCGAGCGCGGTCGCGGAGAGCGGGGCGCAGGATCCCGGGCGTCCGGTGATCCTTCTCGGTCACAGTCTTGGTGCGCAGATCGCGGCCGGGCACCAGTTGACACAGGATCCGGCGGACGGGGTGGTCACCGTCGGCGGCTGTCTGCCGTACCACCGCCATTATCCGCTCGGTGGGCCGCACCTCGTCCTGATGGGCGGGGTGATCGTGCCGGTCCTGACCGGGCTCTTCGGGCATCTGCCGAAGCCGGCGTTCGGCGGTCCGGGCGCGCGGACGCTGATGCGCGAGTGGGGGCGGATGGCGGTCACCGGGCGCACGCCGTTCCCGTCCGGTGAGGCGATCACCAGCCCGTCGTTGCTGATCGCCCTGGAGGGTGACCGGCTGGCGCCCCCGTCGGCGGTCGAGAAGTTCGGCACCCGGCTGTTCGCGGCGGACAGCGTGACCCATTGGGTCTACCGCGATGCCGACGTTCCGGACGGCGCGAGCAATGACCACATCCATTGGGTCAAAGAGCCAGGCCTGGTCGTACGCCGGACCGCCGCGTGGTGGCAAGTCCACTCAAGGGTGATGAACCGGCATGAGAACCCAAACAAGGATTCACTCCTCTAAGAGGTACTAAGTGCCGTGAATGGGGCGGAACTCGCCGGGTAGCAAACGAGGCAACCCCAAGCGAAGGAGACGCTCGTGATCGCTCAGGACAAGATCCATTCGCTCTACGACCTCGACGTCATCGACCGGGACGGTGACCGGATCGGATCAGTCGGTGCCGTGTGGAACGACGCCGCGGGACAGCCGGCGTGGGCCAGCGTGCGCACCGGGTTGTTCGGCCTCAACGAGTCGCTGTTCCCGCTGCAGCACGCGGACCTGCGCGGCGGCCGGTTGGTGGTGCCGTTCGACAAGGCGACGGTCAAGGACGCGCCGAACGTGGACGCCGACCACGACGAGCCGCTGTCCCGTGACGAGGTGGACCGGCTCTACGAGCACTACGGGTTGAACTGGGAGGAGACCTACCGCGCCTACCAGGCCGGAGGCGGCGTCACCAACCGTTCCCACCAGGGCGCCCGCGACTACGAAGGCGGCCGGGAGGACGACGGCGCCCGCGACTACGACGGCGCCCGCGACAGCACCCACGACTACGACGGTGACCGGGAGAGCGACGCCATGACCCGCTCGGAGGAGCGGCTCACCGTCGGCACCGAGAACGAGCGGGCCGGCCGCGCCCGGCTGCGCAAGTACGTGGTGACCGACCAGGAGCGGGTCTCCGTGCCGGTCAGCCGCGAGGAGGTCCGCCTGGAACGGGAGCCGGTCACCGAGGCGAACCGCGGTGACGCGTACGCCGGGCCGGACATCACCGAGTCGGAACACGAGGTCACCCTGCACGCCGAGCGCCCGGTCGTGGACACCGAGGCCGTCCCGGTCGAGCGGGTCCGGCTCGGCAAGGAGACGGTGACCGAGGAGCGGGAGGTCGCCGGCGAGGTCCGCAAGGAGCGGATCGAGGCGGATCTGCCGGACCAGCGAGGCCGGCACACCCTGGACTGACGGGGTCGGCGGGGGAGTCGCCCGCACGGGCGGCTCCCCTCGTACTAGAAATCTCGGCGGCCGAAACTGATCGCTCCGAGACCGAGCGCGAGCACGACGTAGGCCACCGTCACGCCGATCGCGCCACCCGGGGAGAGCAGGTAGGGGTGGTCGCTGCCGGCGAGTTGCGGTGTCAGGTTCGGCAGCAGGATCGAGGCGAAGCGCAACTGCCACACGGTCGGCAGGAAATGGGCGAAGACCGGGCAGACCAGTACGAGGGCCCCGAGCGTGGTCAGCGCCGCCGCCGTCGACCGCATCACCGTGCCCAGCCCGAGCGCGACCAGGCAGGTCACCAGCACGATCAGCGTCGCGGACAGAACGGTCGGGACGGCGTCCGTCCAGTGCGGCCACGGGTTGATCGGTTTCGGACGGTCGCCGAGCAGCAACCGGGCATCGGCGAAGGCCAGCAGCGCGAACACGGCGCCGCAGACGAGCCCGATGAAACCGGCGACCGCGGCCTTCGCGCCGATCAGGACGTGCCGCCGCGGGACGGCGAGCAGCGCGGGCGTCCGCTCACCGGTGATCAGCATCGCGCCGATCGCGCCGACGAAGAACATCACGAACGGCATGGTCACCACTGTCGGATCGGCGGTCTCGTAGTTGGCCTGATCGGCGGGGGAGGCCGCGTCGTACGAGCTGACCAGCAGAAACAGGATCAGCGCGCCCAGGCCGGTCACGAGCACCCCGCCGGCCAGCAGAGCCCAGGTGGAGCGCAGCGAACGAACCTTGAGCCACTCGGCTGCGATGGCGTCCTTCATCGGTACTCGACCTCCTGATCGGTCAGTTTCAGGTAGACGTCTTCCAGGGTTTCGCCGTGCGCGGTCAGCTCGGCCATCGACGCGTCGGCGAGCAGCCGGCCCCTCCCGATGATCAGAACCCGGTCGGCGGTGAGGGCCATCTCGGTCATGAGGTGGCTGGAGAGCAGCACCGTGCGGCCCTCGGCGGCCAGCGACCGCAGCGTCGAGCGGATCCAGCGGACACCCGCCGGGTCCAGGCCGTTGACCGGCTCGTCGAGCACGATCACCCCGGGGTCGCCGAGCAGGGCGCCGGCGATGCCGAGCCGCTGCTTCATGCCGAGCGAGAACCCACCCACCCGCTTGTCCGCCACCGTCGCGAGCCCGGCCTGCTCCAGGACGGCGCCGACCCGGGCCGTGCCGATGCCGTTGCCGCGGGCCAGGCAGTTCAGGTGCGCGAACGCGGTACGGCCCGGATGGGCGGCGTCGGCGTCGAGGACCGCGCCGACCTCGTGCAGCGGGCGGTCGATCTCGGCGTAACGCCGCCCGCCGATCAGAGCCCGGCCGGAGGTGGGCCGGTGCAGGCCGAGGATCATGCGCAGCGTGGTGGACTTGCCGGCGCCGTTGGGGCCGAGGAAGCCGGTCACCACGCCGGGCCGCACCGCTGAGGAGAGCCGGTCGACAGCGAGCGCGGACCCGTACCTCTTGGTCAGCTCTTGAAGCTCGATCATGCACTGATCGTGGCGTGGTCATGGGCGCCCCCGCGTCTGCCCGCGATCGTATGACCGTGGTCAGACGCGGACATCGCGCATGGTCGGTAGCTTGAGGCGCGTGGACGTGGCCATCTCCGTTGTCTTGACCTATGTGATCGGCTCGGCGATCGTGGACCCGCCGGGACCGGCGTACTCCGGTCCGATATGGATCGCCTGGATGGCCGCCCTGTCGACGGCGTTGCCTCTGGTGTTCCGCCGTCGCCGGCCGGTGCCGGTCCTCCTCGTCGTGCTGACGGCCGCCACGATCACGACCGCCGCAGGAGTCGTCGGGGTCGGGGTCATCGTGCTGACCTGGGTGCCGGTCGGATTGGCGCTTTACACCGCGGCCACCGTCGTCGGGCGCTTCGCTGCTGTTGCCGCACTCGTGGGCGGTGTCGTGGCGGCGGCCGTCACGATCCCGTGGCTCTATCTCCGCGTGGACATCGCCTCCGCGCCGAACAGCGAAGTCCCCCTCTGGTGGCAGGTCGAGCTCGGCGTCGTGGTCGTCGTCCTGGTCACGTCCTGGGCGATCGGCCGGCTGATCCGCTGGCGGCGGGCACTTCAGGCGGAGGCCGCTCAGCAGCTGGCGCGTGAGATGGTCGCCGGGGAGCGGCTGCGGATCGCCCGCGAGCTGCACGACATCGTCGGGCACAGCCTCAGCCTGATCGCGGTGAAGGCGTCGGTCGCCAACCACATCGCCGTGCAGCGCCCGGAAGCCGGCCAGGAAGCCCTGCGGGCCATCGAGCAGACCAGCCGGTCGGCGCTCACCGAGATCCGCCGGCTGCTCGACGTGCTGCGCGACGACTCCTCCGCCGACCTCACGCCGACGCCGGGCACCGCCGACCTGCCCGAACTCGTCCGGCGTACGCAGCCGGCCGGCCTGCGCACCGACCTGACGATCACCGGCACCGAGGATCTGCCGCAGGCCCTGGACCTCACGATCTACCGGATCGTCCAGGAGTCGCTCACCAACGTGATCAAGCACGCGGGCGCCTCGCACTGCACGATCACGGTGGCGGCCTCGGGTGGTTCGGTGCGCATCGACGTGACCGACGACGGCGGCGGCCGGCCGCCGTCGAACGGCCGGGGGCAGGGTCTGATCGGCATGCGCGAGCGTGTTTCCCTGTACGGCGGACAGCTGACCACCGGACCCGTTCCGCAGGGCAGCGGCTTCCGGGTGACCGCCACGATCCCTCTCGAGGTTCCCGCATGACCGACATCTCCGTCCTCCTCGTCGACGACCAGGCGCTGATGCGGGAGAGCTTCCGCGCGCTGCTCGACGCCTCACCCGGCTTCACCCCGGTCGCCGAGGCCGGAACCGGCGCCGAAGCGGTCCGGCTCGCTCAGCAGCACCAGCCCGACGTGGTGCTGATGGACATCCGGATGCCGGAGATGGACGGCATCGAAGCGACCCGGCAGATCTGCGCCTCGGCCCCGGACGTCCGGGTCCTCATCCTCACCACGTTCGACCTGGACGAGTACGTCTTCGCCGCCCTGCGCGCCGGCGCCAGCGGTTTCCTGGTCAAGGACACCACCGCCGCCGACCTGCTCACCGGCATCCGCCTGGTCGCCGCCGGGGAGGCCCTGCTCGCGCCCCGGGTGACCCGGCGGCTGATCTCGGCTTTCGCCTCTGCCGGAACCGTCACCGCGGAACCGTCCCCGCTGCCGATCACCGATCGCGAACGGGAGGTGCTCACCCTGATCGCCCGCGGACTGTCGAACACCGAGATCGCCACCGAGCTCTACCTCGGCGCGGGTACCGTGAAGACGCACATCACCCGTCTGCTCAGCAAACTGGGCGCCCGCGACCGTGCCCAGCTGGTCATCACCGCCTACGAGTCCGGGCTGGTCACGGCTTCTTCGCAACCGCCCCATACGCGTCAAGCCACTCCACCGGGCCGTCCGGGCGCCACTCGGTGAGCTGCACCAGACCCGGGTCCACGAGCTCCAGCCCGGCGAAGAGGCTCCCGATCGATTCCGGACTGCGGAGGATGTACGGAACCCCGCCGCCCTGCGCGAGCCGCTCGGCGCCCTCGACCACGGCCGGCGTGGTGTCGGTCCCGTCCCAGAGCACCAGATAGCTGCCGCTCGCGGTGGCCCCCGTCATGGTGTCCACGATGGACTTGACGACGCCGAGGTCCGGCTCGTAGCCCAGCACCCCCATGAACATCACCGCGATCGGCTGATCGAAGTCGAGCACCTTCCGCGCCTCGGCGAGAATCAGCTCAGGATCGTGGTAGTCGGCCTGGACGATCCTCTCCTTCCCGCCCGTCAGCCTCTCCCCGTGCGCGATCACGAGCGGATCGTTGTCGACGTAGAAGACGGTCGAGCCGGGCGCCACCGCCTGAGCGACCTCATGGGTGTTCTGCATGGTCGGCAACCCGGTCCCGACGTCCAGGAACTGCCGCACTCCCGCCTCGGCCGCCAGCCACCGCACGACCCGGATCAGAAACCTCCGGGACTGCCGGGCCATGAGCACGATCTCGGGATAGACCTGCGCCACACCGTCACCGGCAGCCCGATCCGCAGCGAAGTTGTCGGTGCCACCCATCCAGTAGTTCCAGATACGAGCCGCATGCGGCACCTCAGGCCGAAGATCACTCATCAACCGTGTCTACGACACCCACTCCCGATTCGCAAGTGTCGATTCCTCTGCCCGCCCGCGAGCCCGCGACCGACGGCTCCTGCAGCCAGGTCGCTCAGTTCTTGGTCTCTATCTCGGCTCGCATGTCGGGGAAATCGCCCTTCACGTCGACCGCCGTCTCGTAGAAGTAGAGGATCATGCCGACGCTGCCCTCGTCGACCCAGCCGCAGATCGCCACGTCCTCCTTGGCGACGGTGGTGCCGCCGCACTGGGCGACGCCGCCGAGGGAGCCGGTGCTGGCCGGGGAGACGCTGGTCAGCTGGCTTTCCCCGCTGAACGACTGGAAGACCGTGTCGAGCATCAGCTGCGGGTCGTCGACGTCCACCTCGGCCGCGAGCGCCGCGATCATCTTCTTGTCGGCGAGGTCGCCGTAGACGGCCCCGAACGCGTTGGCCGCGCCCGGATAGCCTTCCAGCTCCTTCTCCAGATCCGTGGTGAGCGACGCCAGCTCCTCGGCCTCGATCTTGGCGTGCCCGTTCAGCGTCTTCGGCTCGCTGATCGTGATGTCGACCTGGCCGGGGCCGGGATCAGCACTGGCACCGGAGCTGGGGCCGGCGCTCGTGGTGCCGCCGCCGATCAGCTTCTTACCGGCCAGGTAGAAGACGGTGGTGCTACCGACGAGAAGAACCAGTCCAATCGCGACCGAAAGCAGAACGATAGGGATTTTTCGCGATTTAGGTGGTGCCGGGGGAAAATGGGGTGCGTAACCGGTCGGTTGAACGAAGGTCGGCTGCGCGAAGTGCGGCTGCTCGAAATTCGGCTGCTCGAAGAGCGGCTGCGTGTGCTGCGGCGTCTCATAGGGGTCGACCGCCGGCGGAAAATGTTCACCAGGTGGCGGAGGGTATGACATCGACGCTCCCGTCATCGGCGCTGTCCGTGGATCCTAACCACCAGGCTTCCCGGTACGCCGGGAGCGCCACCTCTCACCGGTCCTCATCGCGCGACGGGGGCCGGGCCTTCTGCGCGTAGAACGTCTCCTGCCGGGCCAGCATCGCCACGAATTCGACGATCTTCCGTTCTCGCGTCTCCGCGCGTTTGACGGCATTGAGCCGATGAATCAGCGCGAATCGATTCGCCTTGGTGAGGACGTCGAGCATCGCCTGTGCGTCAGGGTTCGCGGCGATCGCGGCCAGCAGATCGGCCGGCACCTCGGCCTCCGAGGGCGGGGCGTACGCGGCGGCCCACCTGCCGTCCGCCTTGGCGGCGTCGACGGCGGCGCGGCCCGCCGGAGTCATCAGGCCGAGTTCCTCCAACCGGGCGACGTGCCCGACGTTCCGCTGCGACCAGGAGCTGCGGGCCCGGCGCGGCGTGAACCGGATCCACGACGACTCCTCGTCCCGCTTGCGGGCCTGCCCGTCGATCCACCCGAAGCAGAGTGCCTCGTCGACGGCCTGCTGCCAGGTCAGCGTCGTGACGGTCCCGCCTTTTCTGGTCAGCGCCAGCCACACGCCGTCGGACACGGCATGGTTCTCCTGCAGCCAGGCCCGCAGCGCCGCAGCGTCCGCGACGACGAGTTCATCCAGTTCGGCCTTCCCCATGCCAGGCAGGCTAGTCACCGGAGTCCCGCGTCGTAGGCCCGCCGCGCCCGGTCGACGTCCGGAAGGCGATCGTCGGCCCAGGTCGCCAGGTGGGCGAAGAGCGGGCCGAGGCTCGCGCCCAGCTCGGTGATCTCGTACTCGACGCGGGGCGGCACCTCGGCGTGGTAGGTCCGGGCGACCAGACCGTCGCGTTCGAGCCGGCGCAGACGCTGGGTGAGCACCTTCGGCGTGATGCTGGTCAGCTGCCGCTGCAACTCCACGAACCGCTGCCGGCCGCGTTCGTGGAGCAGCCACAGGATCGGAGTCGTCCACCTGCTGAACACGATGTCGACGACCGGCGCGACCGGGCACGCCAGCTCGGGGTCCGCTGACCTCTTCATGTGCCCTCCGTCACAAACCCACTACTATCCTCTAGGTACCTACTATCTCCACGACACTAGCGTCCTTCTCGGTCGCGCGAACGCCGCGGCCGGAAGAGGAGTCACCACCGTGTTCGTCGTGACAGGAGCCACCGGGAACGTCGGCCGTACGCTGTCCGCGATCCTCGCGGCGTCGGGTGCGCCAGTGACGGCGGTGTCCCGGGGCCGGCGCCCGATCGCGGTTCCCGACGGGGTCCGCCATCACCGCGCGGACCTCACGAGCCCGGACAGCCTGCGGCCGGCGCTGACCGGCGCCGAAGCCGTGTTCCTGCTGGTCGAGGGCGCCGGGGCGCACCTCGACGTTCCGGAGATCCTGCGGGTCGTCACCTCGGCCGGCGTGAAGCGCATCGTGCTGCAGTCCTCGCAGGCCGCCGGCACCCGGCCGGGGTCGGCATCGCATGCGCCGCTTCAGAGGATCGAGGATGTCGTACGAGGGACCGGCCTCGCTTTCACCATCCTTCGCCCCGGAGGTTTCGCCTCCAACACCTACGCGTGGGCCGAATCGGTCCGCGCCTCGCGAACGGTCACCGCACCGTTCGGCGACGTCGGCCTCCCGGTGATCGACCCGGACGACATCGCCGCGGTGGCGGCCGTCGTCCTCGCCGGTGGGCACGACGGCCACACCTACGAACTGACCGGCCCGGCCCTGACCACGCCACGCTCCCGTGCCGCCGACCTCGCGACAGCCCTCGGCGAGCCGATCCGTTTCGCCGAGCAGTCCCCGGACGAGGCCCGCGAGCAGATGCTGACGTTCATGCCACCACCGGTCGTCGACGGCACCCTGGCGATCCTCGGCGCCCCGACCGCCCAGGAGCAGCGGATCAGCCCCGACGTGGCCTCGATCCTGGGCCGCCCACCTGCCACGTTCGCCTCGTGGGCTACCCGCAACATCGAGGCCTTCCGCTGACAATGGCCCGGTGACATCACCCGCACCGTGGTGGGCGCTGCTGTCCTCGGCAGCCGCGCCCGCCCTCCTGATCGGCGGCTGGACCGCAGCGGCCCACCTCCAGCCGTACGCCTTCGACAGCACAGTGCAGACGATCAGCGCCCTGGCAGCCCGGACCGCCACCGACCGCTGGCTGATGACGACGGCCCTGATCTGCGTAGGCCTCTGCCACGTCGTGACGTCACTGGGCCTGCCCGCGGCCGCCCGCCCAGGCCGCCTCGTCCTCGCTCTCGGCGGCGTGGCAACAGTGCTGGTGGCGGCGTTCCCCCTCCCGCCGGCCGGCCCGGCCCCAGCCCACGCCGCGTCGGCGACCGTGGCCTTCACCGCCCTGGCGCTCTGGCCGGCCCTGTCCTGGCACCGGCACGCCGACGTCCCGATCACCCTGCGCCCCGCCATGGCCTGCGCCGCCGCCGCAGTCCTCCTCGGCCTCGTCGCATGGTTCGCGGTGTCCCTCACCACCGGCGACCACGGAGGCCTCACCGAACGCCTGGCCGCCGCGGCTCAGGCGTGCTGGCCCTTGCTGGTGGCACTCTCCACCCGCCGCGCCGGGCCGCCGCCGTTTCACCGCGGTGGTTGGATGGGCCGGTGAGCGATGCGTGGGATGAGGAGTTCTCGCCGGCGGCCGGCACCCGGAGCTTTCTGGCCTGGGCGCAGCGGATGGGCGCGTCGGAGCTGGGCGAAGCCTACGACATGCTCGAACAGTTCGAGATCGGCAACGACGTGCCCGAGGTGCTGGGCGACGACGACACCGTCGATGCCGTGCGGGAGGACCTGGAGTTCGGCATCGCGACGGTCGGGCCAGGCGTCGAACTGACGGCCTTGCTCTAAGGCCGGCGGAGCGAGTATTCGGCCGGATGCCTCGCTCCTGCGGGCTATCGCCGGGCTGCCGGAGAACTGAGGCCGCGGTCGACACCGGCTGTGCGAAGAAGCGGGCGCGAGACGGCGGCCAGCACCACGGCGAGGAGGGCCGCTGCCGCCAGCGCGTAGGAGGGAAGGGGCCTGTCGGCTGTCGTGTCGGTGATCCAGTCGGTGAGGTTGTCGACGCGGGCGCTGTAGTCGGGGCCCGGATGGGGGCAGCCGGGGCCGGTGCTGACGACCGCCACCAGGGCGAGCGGCTTCTCGCGGAAGTACGGGCCGCCCGAGTCGTGCGGGCAGGGGCTGGTGTCGGGGCGCGGAGAGCGGCCCGAGGCTTCCAGGGTCACCGGATCGACGTGGCCGACGGTGAACAGGCCGGTCTGCATCCGCCGGGCCGGCGTGCCGTCGCCGAGGAGACCGAAACCGGTCAGGCGCAGCACCTCGCCGCCGGTCGGGGAAGCGGTGGCGAGCGGGATCGGGGTGATACCGGTGACCGGATCGGCGAGTTCGGCCAGTGCCACGTCGGTGTGATCGGCCTGGTGTACGTCGACGACCGTCACCTCGTACCCCGCATCGCTCTGCACATCCGTGCGTCCGATGATCGCCGTGGTCTGCTCGGCGACGGTCCGGCTGACCCGGTCACCCGAGGCGTCCCGGAAGCAGTGACCGGCGGTGATCACCCAGCGGGGTGCGATCAGCGCGCCCGAGCAGGAGCTGTCGCGGGTGCCGCCGCCGTCGGCCGGCAACCCGGTCATGGTCAGCAGGACCGAGAACGCATAGGCGCCGGTACGGGCATCCTCGCCGCCGGCGATCGCCGCGGCCGGCTGAGGGGCTGCGAAGACGGTGGTCAGGACGGCCAGGAGAGCGAAGAGTCCGCGCATGCCGCCCAGAATCGCCGCCGAGCCGTTCGCCCGATGTCAGAGGCTTCTTTATCCGCAGCTGACGGAAAGTGTGCGAATCTGACCCGGCGGCGGGGGAGGGGACGAGGAATGCGCGTGCTGGTGGCCGACGACGAGCAACTGCTGGCCGACACGGTGGCCCAGGGGTTGCGGCGTCTCTCCATGGCGGTCGACGTGGTCTACGACGGCGACGCCGCGTTCGAACGGCTGGGCGTCAATCGCTACGACGTGGCGGTCCTCGATCGGGACATGCCCGGCCGTACCGGCGATGATCTCTGCCGGTGGATCGTCGAGTCGCTGGACAACACCAAGATCCTCCTGTTGACCGCGGCGGCCGGGATCCGGGACCGGGTCGAAGGGCTCGGGCTCGGCGCCGACGACTACCTGACCAAGCCGTTCGCGTTCGCCGAGCTGGCCGCCCGGGTGCAGGCGCTGTCCCGCCGATCGGCCGCGGCGCTGCCGCCGGTGCTGGAACAGGACGGGATCGTGCTGGACAGCACCCGGCACACGGCCTCCCGGGACGGCGATCTGCTTTCGCTGTCGTCGAAGGAGTTCGCGGTCCTGCACGTGCTGCTGCGCGCCGGCGGGCGGGTGGTCAGTTCCGAGGAGCTGCTGGAACAGGCGTGGGATGAGCATGCGGACCCCTTCACCAACACGGTACGGATGACAGTGATGACCTTGCGCCGGAAACTCGGGGATCCGCCCGTGCTGCACACGGTCCGCAGGGCCGGCTACCGGCTCGGCGTATGAGCCGGCGCATCCTGCTGCTCTGCGGGCTGTTGCTGGCCGGCGGCCAGCTGGCCCGGCCGGTCGCCGAGTGGCTGCTCACGTTCTGGTTCCAGTTCGGCCCGCCGTGGTGCCTGACCGAGCCCGGCCGGGTTCCGGACGGCGGCCCCTGCCTGGTGCTCTACAAGTATCCGAGCCTGGTCCACTACATCGCGCTGCTGCTCGTGCTCGCGGCCGGCCTCGCCCTCTGCTACCCCCTGGTCCGCTGGTGCCTGCGCCCGCTGCGGGATGTCGTCGCGGTGATCGCGCACGTCGGCCCGCAGAACCTCGGCCACCGGCTGCGACCCGGTCCGGGCCGGGACGAGCTGGCGGTGCTCGGCCGCACCATCGACGAGATGATGGACCGGATCGCCGTCGGCTACGAAGCGCAGCGCCGGTTCGCCGCCGACGCCTCGCACGAGCTGCGGACACCCCTCGCCGTGCAGCGCACGCTCATCGAGGTCGGGATGGCCGGTGAGCTGAACGCCGACCAGCTCGACCTGCTCACCGGTCAGTTGCTGTCCACGAACGAGCGCAACGAGCGGCTCATCGAAGGGCTGCTGACGCTGAGCGAGAGCGACCGCGGCCTGGTCACGCGGGAACCGCTGCGACTCGACGAGATCACCGCGGACGTGCTGGCCGCGCATCGCGCACGGGCCGCCGATGCCGGGTTGACGATCACCAGCCGGCTTTCCCCGCGTACCGTGATGGGGGAGAAGGTGTTGTTGGAACGCCTCATCACCAATCTGATGCAGAACGCCGTGAAGTACAACAGGCCCGGTGGAACCATCGATGTCCAGGTGGGCAGTGTTCAGGGGGGCGGCGAGCCGGCGCTGATCGTGGCGAACACCGGCGACGACGTGCCTCCGGAGGATGTCGCGGCGCTCTTCGAGCCGTTCCGGAGAAGGGCGGCCACCCGCATCGATCACAGTGGCGGCGCCGGGCTCGGGCTGTCGATCGCGCGATCCATCACGCAGGCCCACGGTGGCCTGATCACCGCCACCTCGACCGGCAAGGACGGCCTGACCGTCGAGGTGGAGTTCCCCCCGGTCAGCTGACGTCCCCGCGCTCCGGCACGAGCGGGAGACGGGAGGCGCTGTCGGCATATTTCACGAGCAACCGGGCCAGCTCCAGCCGCTCGCCCTCCGGCCAGTCGCGGGTGACGAACTCGAACGCCTGCCGGTACTGCCGGCGGAAACGGTCCATCAGCGCGCGGCCGTCGTCGGTCAATCTCACGATGGTACGGCGACCGTCCTGCTGCGAGGCCGCTCGCAGCAGATAGCCATGGGTGATGCAGTCGCTCGCCATCCGGCTGGCCACCGACGGGTCGACGCCGAGCTGGTCGGCGAGGTTGCCGACGGTCACCTCCCGATCGTCGGCCTCGGCCTCCTCGACCAGGTTGAGGACCAGGTTGCGGGTCAGATCCTTGCGGTCGGGAGGCGGGCTCACCGGGGCCTGCATCGTGCGCCGCCGCATCCGGGCGAACGCGCCGCCCACCGCGTCCAGCAGCTGTTGTTCCGAGGTCACCCCGGCAGCGTAGCGCAGAGTGTGCCGCAGCGCATATACGTGCAATGTTGCATGCATCTGCGTACTGTCATTAATGTTCGGCAGGACACGCAAAGTAACGGGAATCGAGGCGGCACCATGAGTACGGCCATCACGAACGTGCGGGTGTTCGACGGCGAGAAGGTCCTGGAGGCGGCCACCGTCGTCATCGACGGCGCGACGATCGCCGGGGTCGGCGGCGAACCACCCGCCGGAGCGGAGATCGTCGACGGCGGCGGCGGGACGCTGCTGCCGGGCCTGATCGACGCGCACACCCACAGCTCCGACGACGCCCTCGCGGTGGCGCTGCGGTTCGGCGTCACCACCGAACTCGAGATGCAGGGCATGAACACCGCGCCGAACCGCGCCCACATCACCGGGAACGACCGGCTCGCGGACGTGCGGTCCGCGGGATTCGGGATCACGCCGCCCGGCGGGCACCCCAGCGAGCTGATGCCCGATGACTTCGAGTTCGGTGGCCCTGACTCCGGTGGCCCTGACTCTGATGGCCCTGACTCCGGTGGCGATCAATCCGGCCCGATGCCTCTGATGCCGTTCGCCACCACGCCGGAGGAGGCGGTCCGCTTCATTCCTCAGCTGATCGAGGCGGGCTCGGACTACATCAAGTTCATGGTCGACGACGGGTCCGTCGAGGGGCACCCCGGCCTGCCGATGCTCGATCAGGCCACTCTCGACGCCGGTGTCGCCGAGGCGCGCCGCCGGGGCATGCTGACGATCGCCCACACCCTCACGGTCGACGCCACCCGGATGGCCCTCGACGCCGGGATCGGCGGCTTCGCCCACCTGTTCATGGACCGGCCGCACACCGCCGAGATCGTCGAACGCATCGCCGCGTCGGGCGCGTTCGTCGTCCCGTGTGTCGTGCTCGACGCCTCCATGATGGGCATCACCGCGTCATCGCTCGCCGACGACCCGCGGGTCGGCCCCCGCCTCGGCGAAGCCTGGACGAACCTGCTGCGCGGCAGCTACGACCGCTACCCGCAGGGCCGGCTCGACGACGTGCTCGCCTCGGTCAAGGCCCTCCACGACGCCGGCGTCGACCTGCTGGCCGGCACCGATGCGGCCCCGTTCCCGCTGCCGTTCATGGCCGGGGTGGCGCACGGCGCGAGCCTCCACCACGAGCTGGGATATCTGGTCCGGGCCGGGCTCACCCCGGTCCAGGCGCTGCGCGCGGCGACCTCGGTGCCGGCCCGCCGTTTCGGGCTCGCCGACCGCGGCCGGATCGCTGCCGGGCTCCGGGCGGACCTGCTGCTCGTCGACGGCGACCCCACCACGCGCATCGGCGACACGCTGAACCTGCGCACCGTCTGGCGGCGCGGCACAGCCCTTTCGTGAAACGCCGAACGGCGGCCCGGCTCGAGTGCGCCGGACCGCCGTTCGTTCGCTTCAGGTCAGAGCGGGCGGATGTTCTCCGCCTGCGGGCCCTTCTGGCCCTGCGTGATCTCGAACTCGACCTTCTGGTTCTCCTCGAGGCTGCGGTAGCCGCTCGACTGAATCGCGGAGAAGTGGGCGAACACGTCAGCGCCGCCGCCGTCCGGGGTGATGAAGCCAAAGCCCTTGTCGGCGTTGAACCACTTCACGACACCAGTAACCATGTCTGCTCCTTAGCAGGCTGCTCAAGATCGCACTGTGCCATCTCGAATGCCGCCGCATTGATCACCCGCGCCGACAGACGAAAAAAGCGCCCGTATGGGCGCTTTAAAAAACGTCTACGGAAAATCAAAACTGCAACGGCGTCTACCCTAGCACGCCTACGGCGCCGGTGGGGTGATGACCGACAGTTCGAGTACTGCCGGGAGTGGCGCGACGCCCGGACCCCCGTCCCGAACCCAGCCGACCAGGTCATTGAGCACCACATCGTCGTGGACCAGACCGAACCAGACCGGCTTCGCGCCCGCGCGCCGCGCCACCGGATCCGGCTGCACCACGACCACGTTCGACTGCGAGCACACGTCCAGGCACTGACTGGTCCGCACCCGATGCTCCGGCTCCAGGGCGCCACGCAGCGCACGGAGCTGGCCGTCGTGATCCACCGACGGGTGTTTGCGCAGGCTGCCGCAACAGCAGTCCCGGCACACCGTCACCGTGCTACCCAAAGTCCATCCCCTCGTCCGGAAGATCATCTCAGGCCCGGGCGTCGGCCGCCGCGAGCCCCGCGCGCATCGCCTCCCGCGCGGCCTCGTCCCACGGCCCGGAGGCGGCCAGCGGGATCTCGGTCATGAAACGCCGTTCGGCCTCCGGAATCCGTGCGACGACGAGGTCCGGGTCGGACTCGGCGCAGGCGTAGAGGGCCGGGCCGTCCGCGTAGTAGAGGTCGACGACGAGCCGGCCGTCCGCGGCTCGCATGGCGTTCGCGGGTTGTGGTCCAGTGGGCCGCACCAGGGCAGCTCGCGCGCAGCAGGGCGCGCTGCTCGTCGCGATGGCCGGGCGGAGTCATGGGCCGAGCGTAGGCCGGTGCGGGCAAGATCACCCTGGAGCTGAAGGGGACTTGGTGCGCACCAACGCCTCGACGCGGATCGGCACCCGTTCTCGGGTCGCTCGGCGATCGGTACGGGCACCGCCGCATGCTGCTCGTATCGCTCGGCGTGTTCACCGCCGGAGGTGTGCTGTCACCGGCCACCACATCGTTCCCGGTGCTGGTCGCGGGCCGGGTGCTGCAGGGCGCGTCGACGGCGTCGTTCCCGCTGGCCCTCGCGATCGTCCGCCGGCACCTGGCGCCGGCTGATCCGCCGGCCGGCCGCGGGGTGGCACGTCGCGGAACCGGAGAAGGCGGATCACCTCGGCAGGGCGCCGGCCCTACGGTTGAGGTAGCGCTGCTCGGGCAGGCTCGCCGTCAGCCGGGCGGCCGTCCGGTACTGCTCTCTCGCCGCATCCGGGTCGCCGGCCATCTCCAGCAGGTGGGCCCGGACGGCGTGCAGGCGGTGGTGGCGGTGCAGGGCGGGGTCGGAGGTCAGGGGTTCGGTCATCGCCAGGCCGGCTGCCGGGCCGTGGGCCATCGCCACCGCCACGGCGTGGTTCAGCGTGACGGCCGGGCTCGGGGCCACCCGGCCGAGCATGTCGTACAGGGCGCTGATCTGCAGCCAGTCGGTCTTCTCGTAGTTCTCCGCCTCGGCGTGCACGGCGGCGATCGCTGCCTGCAGCTGGAACCGGCCGACGTGACCGCGGGGCAGGGTGCGTTCCAGCAGGTCGACGCCCTCGGCGATCAGGTCGGCGCGCCAGAGCGAGCGGTCCTGGTCGGCGAGGGTGATCAGGTCGCCGGCGGCGTCGGCCCGGGCCGGTGACCGGGCGTGGGTGAGCAGGGTCAGGGCCAGCGCGCCGGCCACCTCGGCGTGGTCGGGCAGCGCGGCGGACAGCTGCCGGAGCAACCGGATCGCCTCCTCGGCGAGCCGGACGTCGAGGAGCGTCTCGCCGGACGTCCGCGCGTAGCCCTCGGTGAAGACCAGGTGGCAGACGTCGAGGACCGCCGCCACCCGCCCCGGCATCTCGTCGGCGGACGGCATGGCGAACCGGGCGCCGGCCTGGCGCAGCATCGTCCGTGCCCGGGTGAGACGCTGCGTCATCGTGCGGACCGGCACCAGGTAGGCGGCTGCGATCTCCGGCACGCTGAGACCGGCCACCGAGCGCAGGCAGAGCGCCACCTGCGACGGCCTGGTCAGCGCCGGATGGCAGCAGAGGAAGAACAGCCGCAGCGTGTCGTCGTGGTCGGCGCCGGCCGGCTCGTCGGCCGCTTCGGGCCGTTGCGCGGCGTCCAGCGTCTCCCGTCGTGCCCTCGCCGCCTGGGACCGCGCCCGGTCGATCAGCTTGCGCGAAGCAACGGTGATCAGCCACGCGCGCGGCGCGTCGGGCATGCCCTCGACCGGCCACTGGATCGCCGCCGCCTCGGCGGCGTCCTGCAGCGCCTCCTCGCAATCGCCGAGGTCACCGTAGCGGCGCAGCAGCGCCCCGAGCACGTGCGGCGCCTCCCGGCGCCACACGTCACCCAGAACATCGCTCACTGGTCGTCGCCGCCCGGCCACATCAGCGGGCGCAGCTCCACCGTCTCGCCGGGGCCGGAGAACCGGGCGGCGACCTGCTCGGCGCGTTCCCGGTTCTCCACGTCGACCAGGAAGAAGCCGGCGAGGTGTTCCTTCGACTCCGAGTACGGCCCGTCGGCGGCGAGCGGCTCGCCGTCGCGCCAGCGGTACAGCCGGGCGTCGGCCGGGTCGCCGAGCGCCTCACCGCCGAGCAGCTCACCGTTCGCGCTCAGCTCGGCCATCACCGTCTCGAACTCGGCGTTGAGCCGGGCCCGGACCTCGCCCGGCAACGCCTGGTGGTCGGCGAGGTAGTCGCTCGTCGGGTGGCCCCAGGGCTGCGGGTTCGAGTGGATCAGGATGACGTACTTCATCGATCGGTCCTCCAGCGGGCGGCGACGGCCGTTCCGTCGCTCACGGGGTACGTCGGAGCGGCGGAACGGATGTCGACACACTATTGCTGAAGTTTCTCCACGAGGCGTTCCCGGCGCTGAAGCAGCACGTCGAGGACGGCCTCGTTCTCGGCGATGCCGGTCAGCTCGGTGGCCAGTTCCTCGTTCTCGATGATGCCCTCGGACTCGGCACCGTCCTCGCCGCGGCGGGCCTGGGCGTCCCCGCCCAGCCGGCGCAGCTCGGCGATCTCGGCGTCCAGGTCCTGGATCTGCTGGCGGAGCTGCTCGGGCGTGGTTGCGTCACTCATCCGGCAATCCTAGGAACCGCGTCGACGATCTTGGAGCCGCGCCGGGGAGTCGTCGCTCACAGCGGTCGCCAGCCAGCCGGCGATCTGGGCGCGGCGGGTCACACCGAGCTTGGTACGGATGTGCTCGACGTGCGCGCCGACCGTCCTCGGCGAGATGACCAGCTCGCCGGCGATCTCCCGGTCGGTGCGGCCGGACGCCACGAGCCGGGCCACTTCCAGCTCGCGGGCGGTCAGCGGGGACTCGGCGGGACCTCCCGCGGCGGGCGTCCCGGCCAGCCACGCGGACGGCGGCGAGCTCGGTCCCCACGCCGTCCGGGCGGCCGTGACCAGGGCCGCCGCCTCGGCCGGGCGTCTCGTGCGATGGGCACAGCGGGCCTGGTCCAGCAGCACGGCCGTACCCTCCCAGAAGCGCCGCCGGGCGGCCCAGGCCGTCGCTGCCCGGTCGAGCCGGGCACGGGCCATCCCGGTCTGCCCCTCCGCCAGGTGGATCAGACCCCACGCGTGGTCGGCGGCGGCGAGGGTTCCGGGGATCGCGCGTGCCGCCAGCAAGGGCTCGGCCCGCGCCAGCCACTCCCGGGCCCGCGAGGGCCCGTTCGCCGCCAGCGCGCTTCGCACGGCGGTGACGACGTACGGGAAGAGGTAGGAAGCGTCACCCACCGCGGCCGATGCCGCGAATCCCTGCTCGCACCGCGCGAGGGCCGCGTCGTGATCTCCGCCGAGGAACGCCAGCTCGGCCAGGCCCCACCAGGCCGGGGAGACGCGCTGGAGCTCGTGCATGGCCGCACCGAGATCCGCTGCGGTGGTCAGCGCCGCGTGCGCCGCCACCGGATCGGCGGCGAGATCCGCGTAACCGAGCACGTGCAGGGCGGTGATGCGGGTCGTGATGCCGCCGCGGCCGTCGGCGAGCGCGGCCTCGGCGAGGGTCCGCGCGCCCGCGATGTCACCGGTCGCCCACCGCACGTGCGCCAGGTGTGCCGCCATGTAGTGCCGGTCGTTGAACCGCTCGACCCGGTCCGCGTAGGCGATCCCCTCGGTCAGCCACCGCTCCGCGCGATCGTATTCGACGAGGACCGACGTCGAAGAGCCGATCATCCGGTACGCCCGCGCGGCCGTCTTCTCCCGGTTCCCGCCGGCAGCGCGGCTGATCGCGGTCTCCAGCAGGGCGTATCCCTCGTCCAGCCGGCCCAGGAACAGCAGCACCGAACCGACCGTGACATCCAGGTCGAGGTCGTCGTGGAGGACCATCCGTGCCCGTTCACCGTTGTCCAGTGCTTCGGGGAGCCTCCGATCCAGCATGTACGCCGCCGCGAGCGCCGCGTGCAACCGCGCCCGCACCGCGAGATCGTCCCCGGCCAGGTCCAATCCGGCGTCCAGAGTCGCGGTCCGTCTTCCCAGGTCGTCGCCGAGCAGGTGGCGCACCGCCACCCACTCGGGCAGCAGGGCGGCCGCCGCCACCGGTTCGCCGCACTCGATCCGGATCCGGTACGCCTCGGCGTAGGCGGCGTCCGCCGCCGCGTTGTCGTCGATCGCCGCGAACTCCCCGGCCAGGGCGGTCAGCACGGCCGCCCGGTTCCTTCCGGCCGGGATCGTCCGCAGCGCCCGCCGGTAGAGGTGGGCGGCCTCCTGGTGGGCGGAGAGGGCGGCGGCTTCGGCGGCGGCCTTCTCCGCGTACGGGAAAGCCTCGTGCGGACGCTGCGCCCGTTCGAACTGGTCGCTCACGAACGCCGGGGCGAAACCGGCCGCCGCCGCCACCTCGGCGGCTCGGCCGTGCAGTTCACGCCGTCGCAGCGGGGCGAGGTCGGCGTAGAGCGCGTCGCGGATCAGGGCGTGCCGGAAGTCGTACGCGCTGCCGTCGCCGCGCGGCTGCACGAAGAACCGCTCGCCCAGCTCCCGCAGCGCCGCATCGATCACATCCGGCCGCTCCTTCGTGATCGCGGCCAGCAGGTCGAGGTCGAACGACCGGCCCAGCACCGACGCCGTCGCGGCCAGGTCCCGGGCTGCCGTGCCGAGCTGCTCGGCCCGGAACAGCACCGCGTCGGCCAGGCTGTCCGGCACCCGATCGGCGTCGGCGGCGGCCAGGAACTCCTCGACGTGCAGCGGGATCCCGTCGGTGCGGTCGAAGACGTCGCCGCGCTCCTCGCCGGTGATGGCCGCCGCCAGCTTCGCGGTGCCGGCCCGGTCGAGGCGGGGCAGCCGGGCCTCCTCGGCGTGGCGCTGGGTGACCAGCCGGGACCGCCAGGCGCGCGTCGGCGTCCGTGGGTAGAGCTCGTCGCTGCGGTACGTACCGACAACCAGCAGCGGCAGCGACCGGGCCCGCAGCGCCAGCCTGGCGAGCAGGTCGAGGGTCAGCTCGTCGGCCCAGTGCAGGTCCTCGCAGGTGATCAGGGTCGGTCGCTGGATCACCTCTTCGATCATGTCGAGGAGGTCGGCGACCAGCAGCCGCCGATGCTGGACTCCGTCCTTCCTCAGCTGCCGGATCAGCCGGGCGCCGATCTCCGCGGTCGCCGGGTCCCGTCGCAGCGCCGCGCCGAGATCGGTCAGCAGGCCCGCGGCGACCTCCGCGTCACCGGGGACGGCCGCCGCGCCGACCACCGCGAACCCGTCGCCGGCCGCCCGCCCGCTGATCTCCCGCAGCAGCCGGGTCTTGCCGATGCCCGCCTCCCCGGCCAGGAGCAGCAGTTCGCCGGCGCCTCCGGCGGCCTCGGCCAGCCGCCGCCCGGCGAGGTCGAGCAGGTCTTCACGGCCGATCAGGACCGGACTGCTGAGCGTCACAGCGGAACTTTAGGAGCAGTCCCCGGCCTTCCTAGGTGTTCTGACCGATGTCCGACGGCCGGTCCGCGGGCGACGCTCACCCGGTCAGTTCCACTCCTTCATCCTTCTCACGAGGTGTTTCCCGATGGCGAAGTTCATGGACGTCCACGACGGCTTCTACGGCGTCACCGCCGAACAACTGAGCGCCGCACACGACGCCGACCTGAAGATCGAGGCCGAGGAGGGGGTGCACTTCGAGCGCGCCTGGCTCGACCCCGAGTCCGGGAAGGTGTTCTGCCTCAGCACCGGCCCCAGCAAGGAGGCGGTGATGCGGGTGCACGAGAGGGCCGGGCACCCGACCGACCAGGTCTTCGAGCTGACGGCCGAGGTCTGATCCCTCGCGCTCGACGATCAGCCGGACGGCCGCCCTGACCTCACGGCGAGGCTGGTGTTCTCAGTGGGTGACCAACTCGTCGATCAGGCTGTCGGCGAGTCTCTGGGTACGGGCCTCCGTGTGATCCAGCGCGATCACCACCATGGCGGCGCGCTGGGCGGGCAGCCGGGCGATCTGGGCGCTCAGTCCTGCCCACAGGCCGCCGTGGCGGTGCAGCGGGAAGCCGGCTCGGGTCAGCACGTCGACGCCCCAGCCGTAGGGGAGGGGCGTGCCGTCGTCGAGCCGGCCGGCCGTGTGCAGCAGGCCGGAGACGCCGAGTTCATCGTTCGCCAGGGCCTCGTTCCAGCGCATCAGGTCGGCCGCCGTCGACCAGACGCCGCAGTCGCCCAGTGACAGCGGCGCCGGGGAACCCGGTTCGGTCGGTGTGGCGCCGGGCGGGAACGGATCCGGGCCGGGCCAGTAGCGGGTGGCGGTCATGCCGAGCGGTTCGAACAGGCGTGAGCGCGCGAAGTCGGGGAACGGCTCGCCGGCGATCCGTTCGACGATGACCGACAGGCAGGTGTAGCCGGGATTGCGGTAGCTGAAGGCGGTTCCCGGTGTGCTCTCCACGGTCTCGTGCCCGCCCAGCTCGGCCAGGATGCCGGGGACGGTCCGGTCCCGGCCGGCCTTCTTGAGCGCGAAGAACTCGCCGGCCTCGGGCAGCCCTCCGGTGTGGTGGATCAGGTGCCGCACCCGGACGGTGGCCGCCCACGCCGGAAGCTCGAGGATCCAGTCGGCCAGCGCCGACTCGACGTCGAGCTCCCCCTGCCGTACGAGCAGCGCCACGCACGCGGCCGTGATCTGCTTCGACACCGACGCGACGCAGGCCGTCGTGAACGGCTCGCCGTGGCTCACGTACACCGCCGGCGCGTCCCCGTGCCGCAGCCCGGCCACGACCCGGTCGCCGTCGCCGTACCCGGCCGACTCGATAAGCGCGGCGGCCCGTTCGCGAAGATCCACCGGCCCAGTATCGGGAGCAGCCGCCACCGGGTGAACCGAATTCGGACCCGGCTCGTCAGCGGAAGGTCTGGCGGATCTCGCCGATGCCTTCCACTCGGCTGGTCAGGACCTCGCCGGGCCGCAGGTAGCGCGGTGGCGTCCGCCGGTTGCCGACCCCCGCCGGGGTGCCGGTGAAGATGAGGTCGCCGGGTAGCAGGGGGCAGACGGCGGAGATGCGGGCCACCAGCTCCGGGATCGGGAAGATCATCTCGCTGGTGCGGCCGTGCTGGACCAGTTCGTCGCCGAGGTGGCAGGTGAAGGCGATGTCGTCGCGGTCGGGGAATTCGTCCGGGGTGACCAGGACCGGGCCGGTGGGTCCGAAGCCGGGGAAGGACTTGGCCAGGGAGAACTGCGGGGGAGTGCCGCGCGTCTGCAGTTCCCGCTCGGAGAGGTCCTGGCCGACGGTCAGTCCCGCCACCGCGTCCCACGCCTGCGAGCGGGGGATCGCGAAACCGCCCGCGCCGATCACCGCGACCACCTCGATCTCCCAGTCCGGGCGGCCGGGCGGCAGGGTGACCTCGGCGAACGGGCCGGTGATGCAGGACGGGAACTTCGTGAAGATCAGTGGGTCGGCCGGTGGCCGGTAGCCGGCCTCGGCGGCGTGCGGCCGGTAGTTCAGTGCCACCGCGAAGACCTGCCGAGGGTGCGGAACAGGGGCGCCGAGAGAGCTCTCCTCGTACGGGAAAGGAGGAAGTGAAGCACCCAGCGAGTCGAGACGCGCGAGCGCGGACAAGGGGTCGAGGCCGGTGTCCACGGCCAGGCCGTCGCGGAGCGCCACGAAGCGCCCGTCCAGAGTCCCGAACCGCATCAGACGAGGGAACCGTAGAGCGAGCTGGAGTACGGCGGTGTGTCGTGCGCGGCGCTCCACGGCACCACCCGGTTGCGCAGCACGCCGACACCTTCGATCTCGGCCTCGACGACGTCGCCGGGACGCAGGTAATAGTCGAACGGGTTCGGCTGGATGGCCGCGACGCCGGAGATGGTGCCGGTCGTGATGATGTCGCCGGCCGAGTAGCCCTGCGGGGAGTGGTGGGCGACCAGGTGCGGGATCGGCAGCAGCAGCTGATCGGTGTTGCCGGATTGCCGGACCTCGCCGTTGACCCGCAGCTCCATGGCGAGCTTGTGCGGGTCACCGATCTCGTCGGCGGTGACGATCCACGGGCCGATCGGGCAGAAGGTGTCGATGCCCTTCGAGAACGAGAACACCCCGGACTGCATCTCGCGGCGCTGGATGTCGCGGGCGGTGATGTCGTTGAAGACCAGGTAGCCGGCGATGTGCTCGACGGCCTGCTCGGGCGTGAACCACTTGCCGGGCTTGCCGATGATCACGCCGAGCTCCAGCTCGTAGTCCAGCTCCTTGGTGAGCCCTTCCGGATAGACGATGTCGTCGTCCGGCCCGATGATCGCGTCGACGTTCTGGAAGAACACGATGCCCTTGTGCACCGGGTGCGACCAGTTCACCGCCTGGAGTTCCTCGTGGTGCGCGGCGAAGTTCCCGGCGGTGTGGAAGAACTTCTTCGGGACGATGGGGGCCTTCAGCCGTACGCCGGACAGCGCCAGCCGTTCCCCGGTCTCGCCGACCACGCCGTCCCGTGCGAAGAACTCCCGGGTCGAACCGCAGTCCAGCTCGACGACCGTGTCGTCCTCGAGCCGGCCGACCCGTCCCTCATCGAAAGTCACCAGGCGCATCGCGTATCCGATTCTCACTAGATGAAAGTAGCTTTCACTGCTACGAGGGAAGCGTACGCCCGGGCGAGGAAACGCGGAAGACTCGAAGCTGGAGCGCGAGCGTCGCGTAGTACCCGACCAGCGTGGTCAGCTCGAAGATCGTCGCCTCGCCGAGCCCGTCGCGGGCCGCCGTGAACTCGGCGTCGGTGAGGTCGCCCCGAACGGCGAGAGCGACGGTGGTGTCCGCGACGAGCTGCTCGTACGGGTCGCCGAACCGGGTCGCGTCCAGCTCCGCCGCGCTGAGTCCGGCGGCCAGGCCGGCGGCGCGGTGGGCGTACGTCTCGAAGTCGCTCTCCCAGACCCGCGCCACCGTGAGAACGGCGATCTCCCGTGCCCGCCCACTGAGCGAGGTGCGGTATCGCACCGCGCTCCCGAGAGCCTGCAGCGCCTCGCCGAGCGCGGGCTGCAGCAGCATCGCGTTGAACGGGCCGACGAGTGCGCCGTCCTCGTCCACCAGGGGAAACGGCCCATTGGCGCGTTCCCCGCCGGCAATGGCGTCATGGAGCGCCCGCTGCGCGTCATCGAGAGACGAGGGCGGCATCCCCGGCAGGCGGGTCATCCGAGCAGCGCCGAGATGTCCGCGCACGCCTTCTCGATGAGCGGCCGCAACTCCCGGATGATCCGCTGGCTGGACCAGTCCCGCGACTGCACCGCCAGGTTCGCCCCGGCGATCACCCGGCCCGAGGCGTCGCGGACCGGCGCGGCCACCGAGCGCAGGCCGAAGGCCAGCTCCTCGTCCTGCAGCGCCCAGCCCTCCTCGCGGATCTTGGCGAGTTCGCCGCGCAGCTCGTCGAGGGAGACCTTGGCGTTCGGCCCGTGCTGGCGGGCGAACGACCTCTCGGTGATCCGGCTGGTCAGGTCGTCCTCGTCGAGGTGTGCCAGGAGCAGCTTGCCGATCGAGGTGTGCACCGCGGGCAGCGTCGAGCCGACCTGGATGTTCGCGGTGACCAGGTCGGAGTTGCGCAGCCGCACCAGGTAGAGGATCCGGTCGCCGGTCAGCACCGCGAGGTTGACCGTCTCGCCGCTGGCCGCGCCGAGCTGCTGCAGCCGGGGTGTGGCGAGTTCGACCAGGTCGAGGCCGCGCAGGGCGGCGTTGCCGAGGGTCAGCACCCGGACGCCGGGCCGGTAGTCGCCGTTCGGCAGGTGGTCGAGATAGCCCTCCGCGGTGAGCGTCATGATCACGCGGTAGACGGTCGGCAGCGGCATCCCGACCGCCGGCGCGATGTCGCTGACCCGCCAGGTCGGCCGCTGCTCGGTGAAGAGCGACAGGATGCGCAGGCCTTTGGCGAGGGCCTCGACGCGGTATTCCGGCTTTGCGGCATCGCCCTGTTGCTTGGGTGGCATCGGCTTCCCTTCGAAAAGGATCAGTGTCCCAGTGGTGGCTGGACAGGGATCGCAGCCCCGGTCTAGCGTACGAGAAAGCTACTTTCATCTGTCGAGAAGAAGCAAGAACAGGCGGTGTACGCATGACAGATTGGCTGGGACTCACCGGCCGTCCGGCATTGGTGGTCGGCGCCGGCGGCCTCGGGGGCGCCAGTGCCGTGGCCCTCGCCGCGGCCGGCGCCCGGGTGCTGCTGGCCGACGTCGACGCGGATCGCCTGGAGTCGGTGCGGCGCGACGCTAAGGAGGCCGGCGCCGATCTGGAGACCGCCGAGGCCGACCTGTCCACCGCGCCGGCCTGCCGCGCCCTCGTCGGCGAGGCCGCCGACCGGCTGGGTGGCCTCGACGTCTTCCTGCACGCCGTCGGCCGCAACGTCCGCCGCCCGGTCCTCGACCTCGGCGACGACGACTGGTCGGAGATCGTCAACCTGAACCTGTCGACCGCCTACTGGAGCGGGCAGGCGGCGGGCCGGGTGATGACGGCGAACGGCTACGGCCGGATGGTCTTCTGCTCCTCGGTCTCCGGGCTGCTCGCCCACCCGCACCACGCGCCGTACGCGGCGACGAAGGGCGGCCTCAACCAGCTGCTGCGGGTGATGGCCCGGGAGTGGGCGCCGTGCGGCGTGACGGTCAACGCGGTCGCCCCCGGTTACATCGAGACCGGCCTGACCCGCGCCTACCTGGACGCCGACGGTCACCGCGAGGCGCTCACCGCCCTGGTCCCGGCCGGCCGGCTGGGTCGTCCCGAGGAGGTCGCCGACGCGGTCACCTTCCTCGCCTCGGATCGGGCCGCGTTCGTGACCGGCCAGATCTTGTACATCGACGGTGGTCGAGTCCTAGTTTAGGGAGCATTGTGAGCGAAAAGGTCATCACCCAGCGCTTTCCCGGCCGGTCGGTGCTGGTCACCGGCGCCGGCACCGGCTTCGGCGCGGAGATCGCCGTCCGGGCCGCGCAGGAGGGCGCCCGGGTCGGCGTGCACTACAACCGATCAAAGGACGGCGCCGAGCGCACCGCCGAGCGGATCCGGGGCGTCGGCGGCGAGGCGGTCCTGATCCAGGGGGACATCACCAGCTGGGACGACATCCGCACGATGGCCGACACCGCCTTCACCGCGTTCGGCGGCCTGGACGTGCTGGTCAACAACGTCGGCGACGTGGCACGTGAGCAGATGTCGTGGCGGGACATCACCGAGGAGTCGATCGACCACGTCCTCGACGTCGACATCAAGGGCACGCTGCTCTGCGTCCACGAGTTCGGCGCCCGGATGCTGGAGCAGGGCCACGGGAGCATCGTCAACATCGGCTCCACCGTGGTGGTCCGGGGCAGCGCACGCGCCCCGCAGTACGCCGCCGCCAAGTACGGCATCATCGGCCTGACCAAGTCGTACGCCGCCGCCTTCGCCCCGGCCGTGCGGGTCAACGTCTTCGCGCCCGGCTTCATCGAGACCGAGGCGACGCTGCGCCGCGACGACTGGAAGTCCGGCCGTGCCGAGAAGCTGCGCTCGATGACGCCGATGGGCCGCATCCCGGGCCCGGCCGAGCTGGCCGGGACGGCGCTCTTCCTGGCCAGCGACGACGCCGCGCACATGACGGGCGGGTTCATGGTGGCCGACGGTGGTTTCAACATGGTCGGCGCATAGTTGCGTGGAGGGGGATCCGCGGATCCCCCTCCACGTCACGAGATGCGGCGGACGAACGTCACCGCCACCGCGGACAGCACGGCGATCACCGCGAGGACGATGAAGAACGCCGGGTAGCCGCCGACCGCGAGGACCGCCACCGCCACCACCGGCGCCCCGACGTTGGGAAGCAAGGTCGCCACCTGGTAGACGCTCATCGCCTTGCCCGCGTTGGACGGATCCGGCACCACCTCGGCGGCGATGGCGATGTCGACGGTCAGGTAGACGGCCTGCCCGACGCTGAGGATCAGCCAGCCGATCAGGAAGCCGGTGAGGCTCTGCGTCACCGCCGCCACGACCAGGCCGGTGGCCAGCACCGCCGCGCCGACCACGACGAACGCCCTGCGGCGGCCGAGCCGGTCGGACAGGTAACCGGACAGCAGGAAGCAGACCACGCCGATCGGGGTGGAGATCGCGGTGAACCGCGCGTACTCGGCGGCGGCGTCGTCGATCGTCAGCCCGGCCGTGTCGGTGAGGTAGTAGGTGGCGTAGGTCTGCACGCCGACGTAGGCGAGCCCGAGCAGCAGCCGGCTCACCCAGTTCCAGGCGAAGTCGCGGTCGCCGCCGGTGCGCAGCCAGTAGCTGTCCAGGAAGTCACGGAACCGGTAGCGCGGGAACGCCCCGGGAACGGCCTGGTCGGCGTGCCGGATCACGTACGCCAGAACCACCGTGGCGCCCAGCGCGACCACGCCGGGGATCGCCAGCATCGGCAGCGGCCGGTCGACGAGCGCGCTGCCCAGCAGCACCCCGCTGAGCACCGACAGCGAGACCACGAACCCGATCAGGCCGGACAGCCGGGCCCGCAGCCGGTCCGGCACGAACTCGGGGATCAGCGGGAGGAACCCGGCGAACGCCGCGCCCGTGCCGAGCGAACCGAGCGCCCAGCCCGCTGCCACGCCGGCGACCGACGGCACCGATCCGGCGACGACCAGGCCGAGCAGGGCGAGCGCCGCGCCGCCGACCAGCCACGGGCGGCGCCGGCCGTACCGGCCGCGGGTGCGGTCGCTGAGCGCGCCGAACAGCGGCAGGGTCGCGATCGACAGCAACGCCCCGATCAGGATCACCGTGGAGAGCGCGACGGTCTTGTTCTCCGGCGCCACCCCGGCGATCCGGATGGACAGGGTCACGATCTGCGGGGTGAGGCTGGCGAAGTAGAGGCCGAACGCGGTCAGGACCATCGCGGGTAGCAGCAGCCGGGTACGCAGAGTCTCGGTTGTGGTCATCGCATCACTCTCGCTAGATGAAAGTCGATTTCACGTGAGGTGCTGTGACGCTACGGCCGCCGTACCCGGCTGTCCAGGTTTCCGGACGATGGAATGTGGCGGTTGACACAGGCGGGACCGAGGGAAACACTCGGGTAACACGAATTGCAGAAAGCCACTTTCATAGAGTGAAAGTAGAGGGTTCGGCATGGCGCGCACGGTCATCACCAACGGCCTGGTCTTCGACGGCAGCGGCTCCGCGCCGGCGCCCGGCGAGGTGATCGTCGACGGCGACCGCATCGCCGAGGTGCGAAGCGGCTGGCACACCGGTCATCAGGCCGATCGGATCGTCGACGCGACCGGCTGCACGGTCATGCCGGGGCTGATCGAGTCGCACGCGCACCTGACGTTCCCGTCCGCGGTCGGGCACATCGACCCGTCGTTCAACCCGCCGCTCGACGTCTCCTTCTTCCACCACATCGAGGGTCTGCCGGCCGAGCTGGCCCGCGCCGAGCGCAACGCGGGGATTCTGCTCGACGCCGGGTTCACCTCGGCGTACTCGGCCGGGTCGCTGCTGCCCATGCCGGTCGAGGTGATCCTGCGCGACAAGATCAAGGCAGGCGTGACGCCAGGTCCGCGGATGCGGGCGGCGAGCATGGAACGGGACAACCATCCGGTACGCCCGGACGGCCACACCGAACCGGACTGGCAGGGACCGGACGCGTGCCGCCGCTGGGTCCTCGACATGGCGAAGCAGGGCTACGACAGCGTGAAGTTCCTGCTCAGCAACGACGACGTGTTCGTCGAAGGCGGATCACACATCACTCAGTATTCGCAGGAGGAGGCGAACGCCGCCGGTGAGGCAGCGCGCGAGGCCGGTGTCTGGCTCAACTGCCACGCTCAGTCCGCCGAGTCGGTGAAGATGGCGGTGAAGGCCGGGTTCCGCAGCATCTACCACTGCACCTACGCCGACGAGGAGGCCCTCGACCTGCTGGAATCGGTGAAGGACACGGTCTTCGTCTCGCCGGCGCCGGGCATCATCTACGCCAACGTCCACGAGGGCGCCGAATTCGGCATCGACCGTGCCGTGGCGGAGAAGATGGGCTCGGTCGCCGCCCTCGACGGGATGATGGCCGTCTACCCGGAGATCCGGAAGCGCGGGATCCGCGCCCTGCCCGGCGGCGACTACGGCTTCCCGAACAACCCGATCGGCCGCAACGCCCGCGACCTGGAACTCTTCGTCGACATCCTCGGCTACACACCGCTCGAGGTGCTCACCGCTGCCACCAAGCACGGCGGCGAACTGCTCGGCCTCGGCGACATCGGCATGCTGAGGCCGGACTGGGTCGCCGACGTGCTCGTGGTGCGAGGCAACCCGGCCGAGGACGTACGCATCCTGCAGGACCGGGACAACCTCGTCGCCATCATGCAGGACGGCCGGTTCCACAAGGCGCCCGCCGCGTGAGGACGGTGGTCTACGCTCCGCCGCTCGCCCTCGACCTGCACGTCCCCGACGACCCGGTGGCCCTCTGCGTCTATCTGCACGGCGGCGGCTGGCGGGCCGGCGATCGGACCACCGTCCCGGCGCCCGGATTCTTCGAGACCATCACCGGTACGGGGCTGGCGGTCGCCAGCATCGACTACCGGTTGAGTGGTGAGGCGTCGTTCCCGGCCCAGATGGACGACGTCCTCGCCGCGCTCCACTTCCTCGACCGGCGGCGCTCCGCGTTCGGCATCGCCACCCCGCGCACGGTGGCCTGGGGAGTCTCCGCCGGTGGGCACCTCGCGGCACTGGCGGCCCTGCGAAAGCCCGCGGCCGGGCTGGAGAAGGTCGTCTGCTGGTACGCGCCGACCGACCTCAGCGCCCTCGCCGACGACATCGACGCCGCGGGTGGCACCGGAGACCGGAGTGCCACATCCCGCGAAGGCGCCCTGCTCGGCGGCCGGCTCGACCTCGCCGCGGCGGCCAGCCCGGTGACCTACGCCCATGGCGGCGCGCCGCCGTTCCTGTTCCTGCACGGCGACGCCGACACCGCCGTCCCGCCGCGGCAGAGCCACCGGCTGGCCGGCGCCCTGCGCGCAGCCGGCGTCCCGGCGACCGTGGAAATCGTGCCGGGCGCCGGCCACATGCTTCCCGAACTGCCACCGGACGAGATCCTGAAACTCGCCGAACGGTCGGCGGCGTTCCTTCAATAACTGGGCTTCAATAACTGGTGAGCGGCGGCGGGGCGGCCTTCCGGCGCTCGCTGAACCGTGCCTGCGGGCACAGCTCGCGCCAGGCGCCGATCAACGCGGTCCGCTGGTCCTCGGTCAGCGACGCCGGGCCACTCACGTAGCGGCGTCCGGAGCGGGTCCGGACGGTGAGCCAGATCTTGTCCTCGGCGGCGTACTCCGCCCGGGTCTTCTCGTCCTGATCGGGGTCGATGGGCCAGCTGTGGAACACCGCTTCGACCTCGGTGATCTCCTCGGGCGCGAGGGCCGCCGACCCCAGATGAATCCGGCCGTCCCCGACCCGGATCCGCCCGAACCGGCGGCGCCCGACCAGCCGCGCCCGCAGATCGCGCCCCGGGCTCTCCCGGAACGGATACCACACTTCGAAGCTCATGACTGCGATGATGGCAGCCGCGCGCGACCGTGCCCGCGCGGCTCGCGGGGACTAGCCTGCCGAGGTGACGGGATTCGATACGGCGGCGGAGCTGGGACCGCGGCTCGGTGACGTGGCAGGTGTCCGGGAGTTCCTGCGCCGGTTCGCCCATGCGTGGGGAGACGGCGCCCTCGTGGATCTCGGAGTGCCCGAGCGGGACGGCGACGTCGTGGTCGTCCACCACGCCGACCCGATGATCGCCGAGACGAGGTGGGGCATCCCGCTCGACGCCGCCGATCTGCCGGACCCGCCGGTGGTGATCGACACGGGGAGTGGCTGGCGGCCGTACCTGGACCGGCTCTCCCTCGCTCTCGTCGACCTGGCCCTGACCGCGGTGATCCAGGAACACGACGAGCGGCTGTGCAACGCGTGTGAACTCCCGTCGGAGACGGCGATGGCCGCCTTCTCCCGGGTGCCGCTGCCCGACCTGCCGATGTGGATCGACGTGGAGGAATCCCCGGTCCGCTGGTGGTCACGCCCGGGACTGCTGCTCCGCACCCACGGTGACGGCGGCGTCTGGCTGTGGGCGAGCGCCCAGACGAACGCCGACCTGGAAACGCTGTACGCCGCCTTTCCCGCCGTTCAGTGGAGCGTCTGACCTGTCCTCCTAGGATGCCGGGCCGCTCAGGCGACGACGATCCCTGCGCCGTCCGCTCGGGGGTCGGCGGCTGCGGTCAGGGTGGCGCCGCTCAGCCGGGCCACCTGGACGTGACCGGCATCGTCGTGCGGACCGGCGGTGATCTCCGTCGTCAGGCCCAGCCCGTCGGCGATCGTGGAGAGCCTCTCGGCGTCGGGAGTGCCCGGTTCCAGCAGCAGCGTGGGTACCGGCCGGTCGATCTCGGCGGCGCCGATCACCCAGCGCGGGCGGGCGACGACCGCGCTGAGGTCCGGGGCGTGCACGGCGTCGGCTACCTGGGCGAGGATCCACGGCTGGGAACGGCCGCCCTGGCAGCCGACCGCCAGCACGGTGTCCCCGGCCGTCGCGATCGCCGGGCACAGGGTGTGCGGCGGGCGCGCTCCCGGCCGGAGACGGCCGGGATGGGCCGGGTCGAGGCTGAACGAGGAGCCGCGATTGTGCAGGACGATGCCCGTACCGGGATCGAGCAGCCCCGAACCGAAGCTCGCGAAGACGCTCTGGATCAGCGTGATCGCGTTTCCGGCGTCGTCGGCGGCGGTGACCGCCACGGTGTCACCGCCCGGCTTGGCGCCGGTGCCTTCGGTGGTGGCGCTGTGTGGGAGGGGTCTTCGGAGCAACAGGCCGTCGACGTCGATCGGGCCGGTGAGCGGGTCGCCGAGCAGGGTGTCGCGGGCCTGCCTCGCCCGGTAGGCGTCGGCCAGCAGCCGGGGCGAGCCGGCGACGGCCAGGAATGTCGCGCCCTGCACCGGTGGGGGAGCGACCCGCCAGGTGACGCCGCCGATGACGGCTTCGAGTGGGTCGGTCACCTCGGCGCGGTGGGCGGCGAGGTCCGCGGCGGCCAGAGGGCTGCCGAAGGCGTTCAGGCCGTCGGCCAGGCGGCGGCCGAGGCTCCCGGTGTAGAACGAGCGCCAGTCCGCAGCCAGCTCGTCGAAGGTCGCGGCGAGCGCGGGCTGGACGAGGGTGTCCACCGGGTCGCCGTCCCCGTCCAGCAGCAGTGCGCGCAGGCCGGGGTCGGCGCGGATCCGGTCCAGGCCGGCGCTCACCGCCCGGCGCAGGCCGGCGCTGACCGCTACACCGCCGGCGGCCAGCGCGCGGGCCGGGGCCAGCAGGTCCGCGAGCGGCAGCCGGGCGCCCAGTGCCGCCACCGCCGCCCAGCCGGCCACCACCCCGGGCACGGTGACGGTCTGCGGGCCGCCGGACGGCATGCGATCACCGGTGGCGCGCAGGGCCGTCACGTCGACCGCGGCGGCGGCAGCCCCGATGGAGAGGACGGCGCGGGCGGGACTGCCGGCCGGGCGCACGATCGCGACCAGGTCACCGCCGGTCGAGCACTGATTCGGGTACGCCACGGTCAGCGCTGCCGCGGCTGCCAGCGCGGCATCCAGCGCGTTGCCGCCGGCCTCGGCAACGGTCCGGGCGGCGTCGACGGCGGCGGGATGGGGAGCTGCGACGGCTACCGGCATCACGACAGGCTATCGGTGGGTTCTCCGGGACCGGCGCGCCAGCAGGAACGCGACGGCCACGACGAGGCCGCCGGCGAGCGCGATGACGATGTACCGGTTCCGCGACGACCCCTGGCAGTCCCGGACCGGGTCGTCGTGGGTCAAGGCGCAGACCATCCGCTCGCCGCGGTCTCTCCCGTACCGGGAGATGAGCTCTGTGCCGAAGTCGTCCCACTGCCGGCGGCTCTCCGCGATCGCCCCGGCCACCGCGTCCGCGAAGTTGTCGGCGACCTCGCCGCGCGGCGTGCCGGGTGACGTGGCCCGGCCGGTCACCGGATCGATCAGTCCCCGGTCCTTGTTCAGCGCGGCGTGCGTGATCCGCAGCCGGCAGGCGCCGACGCCGGGTACCTGGTCCTGCAGCACGTAGCAGCCGGTGGTGAAGCCCTCGGGCGGCCGGGCGACGGTGGCGCCGCGCAGGTCGAGCAGCGGGCTCGGCCCGGGCCGATGCAGTCCGGGCGGGTTGTCGTCGCCGATCGGCCGAGCCGGGTCGGCCTGGTCGGCCCAGTTGCTGTGCGAGTAGAAGTCCTGCGCCCCGTGCAGCACCCGCCCGAACGACTCCAGCACCGTGCATTTGGCCCGCTCTTCGTCACGCTCCTTCGGGTTGCACTCGGGACTGGCGGTGACCTCCTCGGGGACGACTTCGCCGTTGCCGTCGAGGAGATCAGCAGCGCTGTCCAGCCCGGTGCGGAACTGCTGCCGCAGGTGGTCGACGCAGTCGGTCAGCGCCGACACGGCGGTGCTCTCTGTGCGCGGGTAGTCGCCGTCGAGGTAGTCGGCGTCGTCGCAGTGCGCGGCCGGATCGGCCATCTCGTCGCTGTCCGGCGCGCCGACAGCGCCGAACTCCCGGTCGTGACCCGCCAGATAGTCCAAGGTCGCCGGCTCGAAACCGGCCGCGAACGCCGCGCGGGTGATGCGCTCGTGCTCGCGGTGCTGACCACCGGTGTCGATGGTGCCGAACCCGAGGGCCGGCCCCATCGCGGCGCAGGCAAGCAGCACCAGCGAGAGCAGGAACGCCATCGGCACAGCCTGATTCCCCGGCGGCCCGCTGTCGTCATCCAGCCGGGATGACTGAGTCCCCGCATTAGGTCAGACGACTGATTCGACGGTCATGACTGCGAGCGCAATCTTCTGTCATCGGCACCGATCGAAGGAGATCCCGATGACCGAGGTCCGCACTCCCGTCGTCTTCATCCACGGCCTCTGGCTGCACGCCACCTCGTGGCAGCCGTGGGCCGACCTGTTCGCCCTCAACGGCTTCGACCCGATCGCACCCGGCTGGCCCGGGGAGCCGGCCACCGTCGCCGAGGCGCGGCGGAACCCGGAGGCGGTCGCCGGGATCGGCGTCGACGACGTCACGAACCACTACGCGCGGATCATCCGCGAGCTGCCCGCCGCCCCGGTCATCATCGGTCACTCGTTCGGCGGCCTGATCACGCAGAAGCTGCTCGGCCAGGGCCTCGGCGTCGCCGGGGTGGCGATCGACCCGGCGCAGATGAAGGGTGTCACGCCGCTCCCGTTCGCGCAGCTGCGCTCCGGTTTCCCGGTTCTGCGCAACCCGGCGAATCGCCGCCGGGCCGTCTCCCTCACCGCTTCCCAGTTCCGGTACGGCTTCGCGAACGCTCTTCCGGCCGCCGAGTCGGACGCGCTCTTCGAGCGGTGGACGATACCGTCGCCCGGCCGCCCGCTGTTCGAGGCGGCGTTCGCCAACTTCACCGGGGACTCGCCGGCCGCCGTCGACACCGGCAACGCCGGCCGCGGCCCGCTGCTGATCGTCTCCGGTCAGAAGGACCACACCGTCCCGGACGTCGTGACGCGGGCGTCGTACAAGCTCTACGGCGACTCGGCGGCGGTGACCGAGCTCAAGCAGTTCGCCGATCGAGGCCACTCCCTGACCGTCGACAGCGGCTGGCGCGCCGTGGCCGACCACACCCTGACCTGGCTGTCCCGCCAGGGCATCACCGCCACGCGACCGGCGACGGCCTGATCCGACCATCCCCGGAGGATGAGGACGGTGCCCGGGCCGCCCGTGACCATCTAGCCCATGGGATGTCTGTTCGCGCTGTTCGCAGGGGTGTTCCCGCGGTTCGCCCTGTTCATCATCTGGATCGCCCGGCCGGCGTTCGTGAACGCGGCCTTCGACACCTGGGTGATGCCGCTGCTCGGGTTGCTCTTCCTGCCGTTCGCCACCCTGATGTACGTCATCCTCTACACCCCGGGCATCGGCCTGGTCGGCTGGGACTGGTTCTGGGTGGTGTTCGCCGGGCTGCTGGACCTGGGGCACTGGGCGGCGAGCGCGACCCAGCGCCGCCAGATCCCCGGCTACCCGAACTGACCGTCAGCCTCTCTCGATCTCCGGGTCGGGCAGCAGCTCCCGCACCTCCTGAGCGCAGCGGCACGCCGCGGCGATCTTGGCTGCCCACGTCAGCGCCTTGTCGCGGGTGGCCACGTCGACGACCACGAACCCGCCGATGACCTCTTTGGTCTCCGGGTACGGGCCGTCGGTGACGATCCCGTCGGTGGAGACGATGCTCGCCTGCTGGTGTTCGAGCCCGGCGCCGTAGACGAACTCGCCGGCCCGCACCGCCTCGTCGATCACCGCGTGCGCGGCCTTGCCGACCTCGGGCAGCTCCTCCTGGGTGATGTGGTCCATCCCGCCGGCGTTGAACGAGATCAGGTACCGCGTCATCGCAAGACTCCCTTGTTCGCCTGGTTCCTGCTTCCTACTCTTCTACGAACGGCAGACACCGGATCCGACAAGGCGCGGAGGATTTCCGGATGAAATTCGGGCTGTACGGGCTGCACCGTGACCGCAACGTCGACCCCGCTGTTCTGGGCCGGCGGGCGCGGCTGGCCGAAGAGGCGGGATTCGAGTCGCTGTGGGTGGGCGACCACATCGCGCTGCCCGCCGGCGACGGCAACCCGCCGCGGCTGGAAGCCCTCGTCGCGCTGACCTATCTCGCGGCGGTGACCAGCCGGGTTCGCCTCGGTGTCGGGCTGATCGTGCTCCCGCAGCGGCAGCCGGTGCTGCTCGCCAAGCAGCTCACCTCCCTCGACGTGCTCTCGGGCGGTCGGCTGACCGTGGCCGTCGGTGCCGGATACGTCGAGCCGGAACTCCACGCGATGGGGGTGTCGCTCGCCGAGCGGGGTGCCCGCACCGATGAATACCTGGCCGTGATGCGGGCGCTGTGGGATGCCGAGCCGTCGTTCGAGGGGAAGTTCGTGTCGTACGACGGGGTGGTCCAGCATCCGTCGCCGGTCCAGCGGCCGCACCCGCCGATCGTCGTCGGCGGGCACTCGGCGGCCGCGTACCGGCGGGCGGTCCGGCACGGGAGCGGCTGGTACGGCTGGGGTCTCGATCCCGGTGGGACCGCTGAAGCCCTGCGCACGCTGACCGGGGTCGCCCGCGACTCGGCGAGACCCGCTGACCTCGGCGAACTGGAGATCACCATGACGCCGCCCGGCGTGCCCGACCTCGACACCGTCCGCCGGTACGCCGAGGTGGGCGTCGACCGGCTCATCATCGAACTCGAAGGCATCGACGACTCCCGCGTCGACGGCGTGATCACTTCCGTGGGGGAGACCCTGATCGGCGGCTCCCACTGATCGCATGGTCGACTGATCGGATCGGCGACTCTCCACAGGTCGGCGGTTTCACGGGTCGGCGGGAACGGGAGTGGGGTCATGACGTCCGGTGCGGAGCAGGTGCGGGAACACCTCGCGGCGGGAGAGGAGTTCCACGCCGCCGTGTGGGTCAGCCGCGCCGAGGAGAACACGACGTTCGAACTCACCCGGGCCGCGGTTTCGCCTTTCCGGTTCCGGCGGCGGCAGCGGGACTTTCCTCGTACGCAGGAAGGTCTGGCCTTTGCCCTGGAAGCGAACGTCCGACTGGTGAGCGAACCGCGGATCCTCGCGCTCACCGACCGCCGCGTCCTGGTGCTGGCACGCCGTTTCGCGAAATGGCGCGTGCGCTGGGAATGCCCGCGGGAGAGCCTCACCGGCGCCTCCGAGCAGGACGGCCGGCTGCGCCTGATCTTCGGCGACGGCACCGCGACGACCCTGCTCACGCCGGCGGCCCACGTCAAGCCCTTCCTCGATCGGGTGTAAAACGGCGGATCCACATTGAACGGCCGCCGATCGGGTATACGTCCCGTCCAAAAGGTGACCTGGTGGAGGACCGATGCAATACCTTGCCGCACGTGACGAGGGCGGTGTACTGGAGGCCTTGGCAGACGGGGAGACGTCGGTTCTGGCGGGCGGGCAGAGCCTGATCATCGATCTGCGCAAGAAGGAGAAATGCCCTCCCCGGGTCGTCGACATCAATCGGGTGGCCGCATTCGACACCCTCACCGAAAGTGACGGCTTTCTGCATGTCGGACCGCTGATCCGGCATCGTGTCTTCGAATCCGCAACGGTGGCCGGCGCGCTCGGGGAATTGCTGCGCGTCGTCGTACGCCACATCGGGCATCCGCCGATCCGGGCGCGCGGCACCATGCTGGGCAGCCTCGCCTACGCGCATCCGGCCGCGGAATGGCCGGTCGTCGCGGTCACGCTCGGTGCCGAACTGGTGCTGGCCGGCCTGCGCGGACGCCGAACGGTACCGGCCGCGAACTTCTTCACCGGCCCCTACAGCACGGTCCGCCGCCCGGACGAGCTCCTCGTCGAAGTACGCCTGCCGGTACTGCCACCAGGAACCGGCAGCGGCTACGCCGAAGACCGCCGCACCACGATCTATCCGCAGGCCGCCGCGATGGCCGCGGTCACGGTGACCGACGGCGTGATCACCGCAGCCGCCGTCGGCCTGGTGAACGCCGGCCCCTGCCCGGTCCGCTCCCGCGCCGCCGAGAGCGTGCTCGTCGGCGGACCGTTCTCGGACGCGGCCATCAGCATGGCAGCCGAGGCAGCGGCCGAAGTCGACGTGACCACGGGCAACCGGCGCGCGATCAAAGTGCAGGCACGCCGGGCCCTCAGCCAAGCCCGTGAAAGGCTGTGACGCGCATGCGGGTGACAGTGACGATCAACGGTATCCGCCGCGACTTCGACGTCGAACCGCACCTCACGCTCGCCGAAGTGATGCGCGGCCGCACCGACTGCGCCGACGGCACCTGTGGCGCCTGCGCTGTACTGCTCAATGGCGAAGAGATCCGCTCCTGCCTGTTGCTGGGCGTCCAATGTCAGGGCGCTGAATTGCATGCGGACCCCGATCTCGTACGCCCGGAGCCCCGCGAAGACCGCCACCCCACAACAACAGCGGGGTGACCAGCAGCAGCACTCCGGCGATCCCGATCGCGGCCCGCGCACCGACGACCGCAGCGAGAACGCCCCACAGCGCCGTCACACCGGCGATCGCCGCCGCATTGGTGACCGTCCACGCGGTCAGCACCCGCCCGATCCGATCGTCCGGCGTCCGCCGTAGTCGCTCGGTGGCCAGCAGCGGATTGAACACGCCCATGCACGTGATCACCGCGAGTTCCACCGTGACGACGAGGAGCAGCCCTTTCCCGCCCGGCGCAGCGAAGACCAGGCCCACAGGAGTGAGCGCCCGCAACACTCCGGCCACCAGCAGCACCCGCGCCCCGCCGTAGCGTTCCGTGAACCGCGGCGCCAGCTGCGCCCCGACGAAGCCGCCGACACACGGCAGCCCGAACGCCAGACCGTATTGCCAGGCCGGCCACCCGAGCTCGCCGAGCAGCAGAACGGCCAGCAATGGCTCGGTCGCCATGATCAGCGAGTTGACGGCGATCGTATTGCGGAACAGAACACGCAGCCTCGCATCGGCCCCGATGAACCGCCAGCCGTCGGTGAGTGCTCCCCGCCTGGGTCGCGCCCGCACCGGCGGTCCGTCGCGGATGTGGTCGGCGGCTCGGGTTGACGCGGGTGCGCGGGTTGGCGTGGGTGCGCGGGTTGGCGTGGGTGCGCGGATGGGCTCGTGTGGGCCGGTTGGCGTGGGCGCGTGGGTTGGCGGGGTGTTGTTCTCGTGGGTGCGGGGTGCCGTGGTGCTTCGTGCGCGCGGGCGGATTGCTGTCAGGGCCAGGCCGGAGAGCAGGAAGCCGGCGGCGTTGGCGTAGACGGTCACGACCGGGCCGAACGCGCTGACTGCGGCGCCGCCCAAGGTGGGGCCCAGTGCGATGGCGGTCCACGCGGTCGACTCGAAGCGTGCGTTCGCCCGTAGTAGGTGATCAGGGCCGGCCACCTGTTTCAGGTAGGCGCCACTCGCCGCCGTGAACGCGATGTTCGCCGCCGCGCCGATCACCGACACGACCACCAGTTGTGCGTAGCCGAGCAGCCCGAAGCCGTAGCACAACGGCACACTGAGCAACGCCGCGAACCGCACCACGTCGGCCGTGACCATCACGGATCTCCGGCTGCGGTGCTCCAACCACGGGCCCGTCGGCACCGCGAGCACGGCGCCCACCGCGAGGCCCGCGGCTGCCAGCCCGGACACCGCAGCCGGCCCGGCGCCGAGGACCTCGATGGCGATCAGAGGGAACGCGCCGAAGCCGAGCCACGTCCCGACGGTCGACGCCGTGAACGCGAGCCACAACCAGTTGAATGCGCTGCCCATGCCTGAAGATTCGACCAGAAGCCCTGAACTGGAGTCCAACAACTTCTGCTTGGGTGTGCTACAACCACCAGTTGTGGATATCGACGCCGTGCGCACCTTCGCTGCCGTCGCGGACACCGGTCAGTTCCAGGAGGCGGCGGCCGGACTGCACATCACCCAGCAGGCGGTCTCCAAGCGGATCGCCAAGTTGGAGCGCAGCCTCGGCGCCACGCTGTTCGTCCGTACCGTCCAGGGTGCCCGCCTCACCCTCGACGGCCGTGCCTTCCTTCCGCACGCCCGCGAATTGCTGCGCGTCGTCGACCGGGCCGCGGCCTCCGTACGTCCGGGCGAACGTGCCCTGCGGGTCGACGTCCTGAATCTGCGGATCACTCCGGCCCAGGCGATGCGCGCCTTCTACACCGCGAACCCGGGCATCGACCTCGACGTGGTGACCTTGCCGGGTGGAACCGTCACGACGGCGGTGGACGCCCTGCTGAGCGGGGAGATCGACGCCACCTTCCGGGCCGTGCCGGCCACGCTGCCGGGGGAGCTCACCGCCCTGCCCGTGTTGGGGGACCCGCTGCAGTTGCTGACGGGTCCCGGGCATCCGCTGGCATCCGTACGAAGGCTGCGCCCTTTTGATCTGATAGGGCACCGCATCTGGATCCCCGGCATCAAGCCCGGCAGCGAGTGGGAGGCCTTCTATCGGGAGATGGCCGCCGCCTTCGGCCTGACGATCGACCGCATCGGCCCGAACTTCGGCACCGAGGCCCTGATGGACGCGATGGCCGAGTCCACCGAGCTGGCCACGCTGATCGGCTCCGGTGACCGTTATGTCTGGCCGGCCGGTCACGACCTGCGGCGCATCCCCCTGACGGACCCGACCCCGCTCTACCCGCACACCCTGTTGTTCCGCACCGGCAACCGCCACCCCGGCCTGGACACTCTGCGCCGGCACCTGATCGCGGCCCGGAAGCCGGTGCCGGAGGACGCCTGGATGCCTTTCCGTCAGTTCTCGAGCTGACGCTGTCCCCGGTCGGTGACCTTGCCCATCATCGACCGGGCCCGGCCGAAGGCGCCGACGCCGAGACGAGTGGCGGCGCCTACGCCGTCCGCGCCGGTCTCCAGCACCTTGTCCTTCACGTCGGCGCCGGTGTCGAGGACTTTGGTCCCCGTTTCGAGAACCTTGTCGCGCACCTCGGCTGCCGCATCCAGCCATCGCCTGGCACTCCACGACTGCCGGTCACGTTCGATGCCGAGCCGCCCGTTGAAGTCGACGACAGTGGTCGCGACCTGGTTGGTCGAGTGCACCACGGCGCGTGAGGAGGTCGGGTTCAGGAGCACCTTGGCGTTGGCGGTGCCGGCGGCCGCGTCCATCCGGGCGATCAGGCGCTCGGTCGTCCGGGAGATGAGGTCGAGGCGCTTCTGCCGGGCGATGCGGATGGCGACGCGGTGCTCCTCCACCTCCTCCGGCGACCCGTCGAGCACCCGGTCGAGTTCGAGAACCGCGACCGCATCCTGCAGCTGGAAGCAGCGGGCCAGGACGGCGAGCCACTCCTGAACCTTGATCTCGGCTTCCTTCGACGTCCTGGCCAGGTCGCCGACGTTGGAGGTCTCCAGCTTCTCGGCGGTGGCGTCGAGCTGCCGCAACGCGTACGCCTGGGTTCGCGCCAGCGGCACCGGCGTGGCTTGAACCTTCGACCAGGTGACCTCGGAGACCCGGCCCACCTGCTCCCGGATCGTCAGAGCCTCGTCGATCACCAGCTCCACCCCGATCATGTCCGCGACCACGGCATCCGTCTGGGCGCGGAGCACGGCGTCGACCTTCGCATCGATCACGGCGAGGTAGTCGGCGATCTCCTCCATGGTCTGCTTCATCGCGAGCTGCGCCATGAGCCCGGCGGCCCCGGACAGGAGCGCGGGATTGGTCAGCATCGCGCCGGGAGTCCGTACGATCTCGAGCAGCCCAGTGATCTTGCCGTGATCAGTCAGCACGGCACGGCTGACGCCGCTCTCCGAGCCCGTCATCAGGTTGTACTTCTTCATCGCCTGGGCGGACTCCGCGGTCAGCTGGACCCAGCGGCCGGAGTGGTCGGACATCTCGGCGCCGGCCTTGGCGATCTTGGATCCCGTGCCGAGGGCGGAGCTGAGCCGTTTCAACCCGAGGTCCTTCGACGGCAGACGCTCGGCGGTGAGGAATCGATCGACAGCTGCCGGATGCCCGATGACCGCCAGGCCATCGCCGTCGCTGATCAGCTGAATCTCGTTCTCCACCGTGTGCTCCTCGGGTGCCGGCCATGAATCGGGCTCACGCTACCGTCGGCGACGGTGGCCTCACCATGGTCCACTCGTCTGGTTGATCTAGGAGATCGGCGGAGGTCTCGCGGCGGGGTGCTGGGGTTTGACCAGGCACTTCGGACGGTCGTCGGGTCGGCGGGGGCCGGTGGATCATGCGGGGCGGGGTGGTAGGGAATCCAGGTCGCGGCCGGCTTCGGCTAGGGCTAGGGCGTCGCAGGTTTGCGTGCAGTCGGTTGGACTGCGGCGATCTGCCGCGGCGCCCTCGTCATGACGGAGTTGGTCACGCTCTGCTCTTACGGGGGCGGATTGATGGAGGATTGCGGGGCCTGGAGCACCCGATTGCTTCCACCAAGGCGCGAAGGTCCACGATTCCCGTCGCCCTGGGTCATTCGGGGCGTGGTGGTAGCAGGTCCAGGTCGCGGCCGGCTTCAGCTTGGATGACGACTACGGCCAGGGCTACGGCGTCGCGGAGGGCGTCGCACGTGTCGCAGCGGGGTCGGGCGCAGTCGGCTTTGTGGATGTCGGCGGTGGAGAGGACCGCTCCGGCCAGGGTTCCTGCTTCGAGGACGTGCCGGTGGCGGTCGGGCACTCTCGACATGTCGAGGTCCGTGTTCTCCAGGATCCAGTCGGGCAGGTCGTAGGCGTCCGCCATTCGCCGGCTGTGGGCGAGGTAGGCGATGAACGGATTCATGCGTCGGATGCTAGGCCTGCGGCAAGTATGTGGAGATGCCATCTCGACGCCGGCCGGCTTCCCCGAGGCTTGAGCAGAACTCGACACGCTGCAGAGACGCTTCTCGCCTGCCGCTGCGGATTCACCCGGGTGGGCGCTGACAGGTCGCTAGGTGACCGCATGTCCCGGTGGTGGGAATCTGGCGCGGGCGATGCCGCGCGTCGACGACCGCGATGGGCGCGTCGGCATGGTGATCGGCCCGCCTGACCGCCCTCCCGAAGCGGCGGTCAGGCAGGCGGGTGGTCAGCGGAGGATCAGGTCGATCAGGTCGCGCGGGATGCCGTGGGTCTCGTGCAGCCGGCGGTAGTCGTCGTCGGTCAGCGGGTCCTGGGTTCGCCTGCGGGACAGCACGCGGCTTCCCCGCAGTAGGAGGTCGCGGAATCGCTGTTCCTCGGTGAGAAGGATTTCCCGGGGCGAGGGTGAGGAGGGCTGGGTGAAGTGGTCGCGCGTGTGCTCGAAGAGCAGCGGCGGCAGATCACCGAGTGTCCGGTCCGGGTCAGTGCGCCACAGGGATGTCAGCACACGGCGGATGAGGCGGCGCAGGACGTAGCCGCGCTGGGTGTTCGACGGCCGCACGCCGTCGCCGATCATCACGATGCTGGAGCGCAGGTGGTCGACGACGATGCGCAGGGAGCGTTCGTCGAGCGGCCACAGGTCCGGCAGCGTCGTCATCCACGGTTCGAAGACATCGGTCTCGAAGACGGAACCGCGGTTCTGCAGGATCGTGAGCAGGCGTTCCAGGCCCATGCCGGTGTCGACGGACCCCGGTGTCATCGGGATCAGCGAGCCGTCGCCGAGCCGGCGGTAGCGCATCATCACGTGGTTCCACACCTCGGTCCAGCCGTCGTCGGTGGTCGGCGTGCCACGCGGCGGCCCGTCGCCGGTCCAGATGAAGATCTCCGAGTCCGGGCCGCAGGGTCCGGTGGGGCCGTTCGACCACCAGTTCTCGTCGGAGGTGAGTTCGACTGGTACGCCGAACCGCTCCCAGACACGCAGCGACTCCAGATCGGGGCCCACCTGGGAGTCGCCGCCGAAGACCGTCACGTGCAGACGATCGTCACCGATCCCGAAGCCGTCGCGGAGCAGCTCATAACCCCAGGTCAGGCTCTGTGAGCCGGAGTAGTCGCCGAGCGACCACGATCCGAGCATCTCGAAGACGGTCAGGTGGGTGTCGTCGCCCACCTCATCCAGGTCGGTGGTTCGCAGGCAGCGCTGCACGTTGACCAGGCGGCGGCCGAGAGGGTGAGGACGACCTTCGAGGTACGGCGTGAGCGGGTGCATGCCGGACGTCGTGAAGAGGACCGGGTCGCCCGGTGGTGAGATCAGCGAGGTGTCGGGCACTACCAGGTGGGAACGGTCCCGATAGAAGTCGACGAACATGCGCACAGTGGTATCGACGTACATGATGAGGGCCTTTCGGGTCTGAAGGGACCGGAAAGGAAGCGCCCAGCGACGCATGAGGACAGCAGGCCGCCGGCGAGTCCGTTTCCGGTCGCCGGCGGAGAGAGAAGAGAAGTCAGGCGGCGGCGACCGTCGAGCCGGTAGCTCGCGCGGTCGCCGGACGCATGCTGACGTTCATGCCCGTCAAGATAGCTCGCGGCAGGCGGGACGCCCACCGGTTTATTCAGCGGAGGATGTGGGCGATGCGGACGCGCTGCGGATGGTCGCCGACCGGGATCGAGACGACCTTCTGCCCGGTGGCGAAACTGATCGCGGTGACCTGGTCGGCGCCGCTCTCCGAGATCACACAGTCGCGGCCGTCGCCGCTGACCGTCGCCCAGTACGGCTTCGCGGCCGTGACCAGCGGGCCTTCCTGCAGCGTCGCCCGGTTCACGACGGTCGCGTAGTCGTCCATCGTCCCGGCGACGCAGATCTTGGCGCCGTCCGGGCTCATCGACAGGCCGTGGTGCCGCGAGTCGTTGACGAAGGTGGTGCGGTCGTCGCTGGTCGCGGCGTTCTTCGGCAGCGTCCTCACCCGGGTGATCTTGTCGGTGGCGACGTCGTACTCGATCAGGCCGTTGAAGAAGGACACCTGGAAGTAGAGCTTGCCGGCGTCGGGGCTGAACACGGCCGGCCGTACCGCGTTGGACAGGTCCTTGCGACCGAAAGCGTTCAGCCGGGACCGCATGTCGATCGTCTTGACCGTCTGGAATGTGGTGGTGTCGACGACGGTGATGTGCCGGTCGCCCTTGGTCCAGTCCCAGATCGGCGCGTCCAGGTCGGTCTCGACGTTGCCGATCGACATGTTCCACAGGTAGCGGCCGCCGTCGGTGAAGACGTTCTCGTGCGGCTTGTCGCCCGTCGCGAACGAGCCGAGCTGCCGGCCGGTGGTGATGTCGAGGACGTGCACGGTGTTCGAGGTGGACGCGGAGACCGCCACGGTGGCGCCGTCCGGGGAGACGGCCATGTGGTCGGCGCGATATCCGGACACCGGGAAGCGCCAGCGGACCGCGCCGGTCGCCAGGTCGATCGAGACGACGTCGGCGAAGCTGGGCCGGGAGGCGACGAGCGCGGTCCCGTCCGGCGTGGAGTAGAGGTCGTCGACGAGCTGGTCGTGACCCTCGCCGGGCCCCTGCTGGATGCCCAGGTAATAGGCCAGCCTGATCGGATTCAGGTAGATCTCGGTCAGCCGTTGCGCCTTGTCGGGAACTACGTTCACCCGGCCGATCTTGGCGTAGAGGCCGCTGGATTCGATGATGTCGGCGGTGCCCTCCCAGTTGTTGCCGACGAAGAGGACCTCTCGGAGCGAGGCGGCGGAGGCGGCGTTTCCGGCCGCGGTGACCAGCAGGGTCGCGGTCGCGGCGACAGCCATGGCGCGCGTTGCGATGGAGCGCATGTGCTTCTCCCGGAATGAGCTAGGACGAGTGCTCGAAGTGGTGAGAACGCGAAGCAGCCCGGCGCCGCGAGACTCGTCGCGGCGCCGACGTTTGAAGATCAGCGCTGGTCAGTGCGGTGTTTCATCGATGTTACTGGATGGTAAGCAGGAGTGGCCCGGGCCACAAGACCGCTCGGCCGGCAGGCGGGCGGGCGAGAAGCGCGGCGGGCGTTCCGGCCACCGCAGGCACTGTGACCGCAATCACATTTTTCTATGTCTTTGCTGCTGGGCGGCCCCGCCGGGTGGTCTCTCGGCGACCGGCTCCGCCCTTTGCTCGCCTGCTCGCCCTAGAAGGTAAGAGGGCTGAACGGCAGCCCCGGTCGAGGAGCCCCCGCATGACCTCGGAATTGAACCCTCAACTGGAACTGATGTCCCTTCGTGAGCAACTCCGGGCGCTGGCGAGTGAACCCGCCGTTCAGGCCGCCTATCGGTTGACCGATGGTGTCAAGGAGGTGCTGGAGCCGGTCTGGACGGTCATCGCCGGTGATGAACCCACCGGCGGAATCGGTTATCTGCGATCGCTCGGTGTTGCGGACGCCGCCCCGGCCCGCGCCGCGTCGAACGACGCGGTCGCCAAGGCGGCGATCGATCGCTATGCGGCGCTCGACTTGACCGCGCCGTCGATGGGTGACCTGTGGTCGACCCTCGCCCGGCCGTCGACCGCCCTGGTCGAGTCGATCCGATCGACACGGCGCGATCGCGGGGAAGGCGAGCGGGACAGCCTCGGCACGACGGTCAGGCCCATCCTTCCATCACTGCTGCTCGGTACCTGGCATGAGGAGAATCAGGTGGTGCCGGCCGTACGCCGGATGCTCTGCCTGTGGTGCGAGATCGCCCGCCACTCCACTGGAGAGCGTCGCGAGGTGGCCCGGCTGACCCTGGCTGCCGCCCTGCTGGCCCGAGGTGCCGTGCTCGACGGCGATCTCGCGACGGTCAAGTGGTTCGTCAAGAACTGGTTGGGATTGGGTGCCACCAGCGCCCGGCTCGACGGTGCGAGTGCGGCGCTGCTCGAGCAGGGGTGGGCCTACCGTTCGGTGGACTCGGAGTTCAACGCCGTCCGCGATACCGTCACGGATCTGCGGATCGAAGCCGCCTACCAGCACCGACTGCACCGTCCGGTGTGGGAGACCCAGTTGGCCGGTGCCAGCGTCACACTGCTGTCCGAGATCCAGGCCGTCCAGGATCAGACAGCCGCGGAGGATCCTGTCTCCGCAGTCGCGAACACCTTGCGTGATGAGCAGATGGAACAGGTACTCCAGACGCTGTCGAAGCGGGAGCGGGCAGTGATCATGGGACCGTTCAGCGGTAAGACACACGCGCAGGTGCAGGAAGAACTGGGGATGACCCGCTACGAGTTTCGCGCGATCCGGCGGAAGACGATGAACAAGCTGCGCCATCCGTCGCGATCCCAGGTGATGCGGGACTACCTTGACTGAGAACGGCGGTGGCAAGAAGGAATCGCCGTGGCTCGACCGGATCAATCGGGTGACGGCATCGGTGGTCGCTACGGCCGCCCTGGTGGAGGCCGCCCGGGCCCTCTGGGAGGCGGTGGTGGGCTGACCGGTGATCAGGAAGAGGGCTTCAGGCGTCTGCGTTCGACGACGCTGGTTGCGGTCACGACGGTCAGTGGTGGCACGTCCTTCGCGACCACCGCGCCCGCACCGACCACGGCGCCTCGGCCGATCGTCACGCCCGGGGTGATGGTTGCGGCCGCCCCGATCCAGACGTCGTCCTCGATGACTATGGGGGCGTGGGTGATGTAGTCGAACCGCTCGTCGACCTCGACCGGGTGGCCGGCGGTGCTCAGCGTGACACGGGGGCCGATCATCACTCGGTCGCCGATGGTGATGCCGCCGTAGTCGAGGAAGAAGCAGCCCTGGTTGATGAATACGCGGTCGCCGAAGGTGGCGTGCAGGCCGTAGTCGCAGTGGAACGGCGGCAGGATCGACAACGACTCCGGGATCGGGCCGCCGCCGAAGATCTCGGTGAGGACGGATCGGCGCGCGTCCAGGTCGTCGAAGGGAAGCGTGTTGAGGCGCGCGGACAGGGCCATCGCCACCTGTACGCGCTGGGCGAAGGCTCGTGACTCGGGCGTACGGGTCGGGAGTCGCTGCTCGTTGCGCACGAGCCGATCGTGGCACGCGGCCGGCCGCGCGGGGCGGCGACCCACCGCCGGTCGTTGCTAGCGTCGGCGCGTGAGCCCGTCGGAGAACCTGCCACGTTTCATGATCCTGATCTATGAGCGGGAGGCGCCGGAGAGCGCGCTGGCCGCGCCGCCCACCGTTCTCGAGGCTCACCTGCGGCTGCCCGGCCGGATCGCTGAGACCGGCGCCCAGATCATCAGTGGCAACGCGATGGGGCCGCCGGAGCACGCGGTGTCGATTCGTGACAACACGCCGAGCAGCGGTTCGATGTCCGGCAGCATGCTGGCCGGCTACTTCCTGGTCGAGGCGTCCGACATGGATCACGCGGTCTGGATCGGCCGGATGATCCCGGTGATCGACGGCTGGGTGGAGGTCCGCCCGGTCCTGATGTCCTGACCGCCACGGGATGACCGCAGCCACACCGTGCCCGGAGACCGCGACCGGAGAAGGCGGCCGGAACGGGGACGGGAATGGTGGGCGGGGCCGGGTGGTGCCCGGCGCCGAGGAGAGCGCCGGGCTTCCGATTTCACCAGGGGACGGTTCCGGCATCGTCGAAGAAGGCGCCTCTCGGGCCGTCGTCGGGGAGGGTTGCCAGCTTCAGGGCGATCGCGGCCCCCTCGGCAGGGGTGCGCGGCGCGTTGAAGCCGGTGAAGTCGGTCGCGACGTAGCCGGGACAGGCGGAGTTGACGATGACGGGCGTCTCCGCGAGGCTCCGGGCGTACAGAGTGGTGAAGCTGTTGAGCATGGTCTTGGAGGACGCATAGGCCGCCAGGACGGGCCCGGTCCGCAGGGTCAGAGAGCCCATGTTGCTCGACATGTTGACGATGCGCGGGGAGTCCGAGCGGAGCAGTAGGGGCAGCATCGCGTTCGTCACCCGGACCACGCCGAACACGTTCGTGTCCAGCACGGTGCGCAGTACGTCCAGGTCGAGCGTCGTCGTCTCCTGGGCGCCGCCGGCGAAGTCGCCGGCGATGCCCGCGTTGTTGACCAGCACGTCGAGGCGGTCGAGGGACCGGGCTGCCGCGGCGACGCTCGTGTCGGAGGTGACGTCGAGGGCCAGGCCGAACGCGTCGGCGCCCTCCGCCCGGAGACGTGCGACGGCCGCTGCCCGCCGGTCGTCGTCGCGTGCACCCACCGCCACGGTGAAGCCCATCGATGCGAGGCCTTGCGCCAGGGCGAAGCCGATTCCTTTGTTCGCGCCGGTTACCAGCGCGGTCTTGGTGCCGTTCATGAGTGCAAGGCTGCCGCCGCGGGCTTGCACGATCCAACATCATCCGGGTACGCCGTAATACCGTGCGGGTATCTACCCTCGAAGCGTGGATGATCTCGAGACACGTGAGCTGCGGTACTTCCTCGCGGTCGCCGAAGAGCTGCACTTCGGCCGGGCCGCCGCCCGTCTCGGTATAGCGCAACCACCACTGTCCCGGGCCGTCAGCCTGCTGGAGCGGCGTCTGGGCGTCCGGCTCTTCGACCGGGACCGCAGGGGAGTGGCCCTCACCGAGGCCGGCCGGGTGCTGCGGAAGGAGGCGGTCACGGCCCTCGACGCGGTGCGCGCCGCCGCCCGCCGGACCCGTCGCGCCGGCGACCCGCAGCGCCCACTGGTCCTGGTCACCAAGGCGGGCGCCTCCCACGAGCTGCTGCAACGGCTTCTCGACGCGGTCGACGACAAACCCGAGGTGCTGCTCTGCGAGGTCGGTGAACAGGCGCGTTTCCTGCGCGACGGCCGGGCGGACGTCGCCGTCATGCACCGCCCGGTGGACGACCTGGCCGGCTTCGACACCGAGGACCTGCTCACCGAGGGGCAGGTCGCGATCGTCCCCGCCGCGCATCCGCTCGCTTCTCGCGACCGCGTGACCCTGGCCGAGGTCAGCGAGGTGCCCGGATTGCCGATGGCGCGGTGGCCACGGCTCGATGGGACGTACCCCGAAGGGCCTGGACCTGAAGTGCGCACCCAGTCGCAACTCGCCCAGTTGGTGGCGCTCGGCCGGACCCTGCTGGTCATCCCGGCGTCGAGCCGCGCCTGGCAGTGGCCCGAGCACGCGGCGGTCCCGGTCGTCGACGCCCCGGCGATCACCACGGTGCTGGCCTGGCCGTCCGGCAGCCGGTCGCGGGCGATCGCAACCCTGATCCGGCAGGCCACGACTGACGTAGGTTCGAACCCATGAAGACGATCGTGTTCAGCGGCACCGGCGACAGCACAGTCCTCACCCTGGTCGAGCGGGACCTGCCCGAGCCGGGCGACGGCCAGATCCGGGTGCGGATCCACCGCTCCGGCGTCAACCCGACCGACTGGAAGCGGCGATCCGCCGGTGACCTGGGCTTCTCCGAGGTCACGCCGAACATGGACGGCGCCGGCGTGGTGGACGCGGTCGGTCCCGGCGTGCTGTCGCACTCCATCGGCGACCGGGTGTGGGTGATGCTCGCGGCGCACGGCAGCCCGTACGGCACGGCCGCTGAGTTCTCGATCGTCCCGGCGGCGCACGCCTTCCCGCTGCCGGAGGGGATCTCGTTCGACGCGGGCGCCTCGCTCGGCGTCCCGGCGGTGACCGCGCACCGGGCCCTGACGGTCTCCGAGTTCGGCCCGAGCCGGCTGGAACCGGGAGCGCTCGACGGGCGTACCGTCCTGGTCGCCGGTGGCGCGGGCGCCGTGGGGCACGCCGCGATCCAGCTGGCCCGCTGGGCCGGTGCCACGGTCGTGACGACCGTCAGCAGCGAGGAGAAGGCGGCCCTGGCCCGGGCGGCCGGGGCGCACCACGTCGTCGACTACACCCGCGGCGAGCCGGCGAAGGAGATCCGCGCGGTGGCGCCGGACGGTGTCGACATCATCGTGGAGGTGTCGGTGGCCCGGAACGCCGAACTCAACCAGGCGGTGGCGGCCAACCACGCCACGATCGCGGTCTACGCGAACAACGGCGGCGACACCGCGGCCTTCGACATCCGCCCGCACATGATGCTCAACGCCAGGGTGCAGTTCCTGATCCTCTACACCGTCGGCGAGCAGGCTCTGCAGGCCGCCGCCGAGGACGTCGGCGCTGCTCTGCGCGACGGTGCGCTGCCGGTCGGCGAGGAGCACGGCCTGCCGCTGCGCCACTTCCCGCTGGACCGGACGGCCGAGGCCCACGACGCCGTCGAACAGGGCACGATCGGCAAGATCCTGATTGCAACCGATTGAGCAACGAGCGGTGACCCGCCGGTCGTACGGTGTCTCGCATGCTCAGCTTCGAGACCTGCTCGCTGGACGTGGCGTTCGACAACCGTGAGGCGGCGGTCGGCAAGCTCGTCCGGGCGGCGCTGCACGTCACCGGTCACCTCGACGCCATCGCCGCCGGGATCGCCGCCGAGACGGGCGCCGCCGCCTGCGCGATCACGCTGGTCACCGAGCACGCGGTGGTCGCGGCCGGCGCCTCCGGGTTCAACGGCTGGGTGCGCGCTGCCCGCGGCATGCCAGCCGCCTGGTCGCCGTGCCGTACCGTCGCCCATCACGACCGGCCGCGGGTCATCGACGACCTGCACGAGGAACCGGGCGGATTCCTCCGGATGGCCACCGTCTTCCCGCACCTGCGCTCCTATGCCGGCATCCCCCTGCGCGCCGACGGCCACGTGGTGGGCGCGATCTGCGTCCTCGACGGCCGGCCCGGCGCCTTCCACGAGGGCACGCTGCGCCTCCTGACGGCCGCGACCAGCCGGGTCCACCACCTCATCGGCATCGACACCGATCAGATCTGAACGCCGCCGTCCACCACGTTCCGGTCAGGCCGTGTCAGCCCCCGGCGAGCTACACCTGCCGCTCATCCTCGGTCCCCGCGGCACCCGGCCGCCGATTCCCGCGTTCTCAGGAGACCTTGCGGCGGTAGAGGGTCAGGGCCACCACGTAGGAGACGGTCAGGATGGCCAGGCACCAGGCCAGGGCGGTCCAGATGGCGTCGCCTACCGGGTTGCCGGCCAGCAGGTCGCGGATGGCGTCGACGATCGAGGTGACGGGCTGGTTCTCGGCGAAGGCGCGCACCGCGGCGGGCATCGTCGAGGTCGGGACGAAGGCGGAGCTGATGAAGGGCAGGAAGATCAGGGGGTACGCGAACGCTCCCGCCCCTTCCACCGTCTGCGCCGACAGTCCGGCGATCACGGCGATCCAGGTCAGTGCCAGCGTGAAGAGGAGGAGGATGCCGGCGACCGCGGGCCACGCCGCCGGGCCTGCGCTGGACCGGAAGCCCATGAGCAGGGCGACGCCGACGACGAGCAGCAGGGAGAGCAGGATCGCGACCACCGATGTCAGCACATGTGCCCATAAGATCCCCGAGCGGGCGATCGGCAACGACTGGAAACGCTCGACGATCCCGCTCTTGAGATCCATGAAGAGGCGATAGGACGTGTACGCCACCCCGGACGCCACCGTGATCAGCAGGATGCCGGGGAGCATGTAGTTCACGTACGACTCGGCGCCGATGTCGATGGCCCCGCCGAAGACGTAGACGAACATCAGCATCAGGGCGATCGGCGTGACGGCGGTCGTGATGATGGTGTCCACGCTGCGGGTGACGTGCTTCAGCGAGCGGCCGGTCAGCACGATCGTGTCGCCGACGGAGTGCGCGTTCATGACGGATCCTTCGGTGAGGAGACGACGGCGAAGAAGATCTCTTCGAGGGTGGGCTGCTTCTCGACGTACGCGATCTCGGCGGGCGGGAGCAGCCGCTTGAGCTCGGCCAGCGTGCCGTTCACGATGATCTTTCCTTGGTGCAGGATGGCGATCCGGTCGGCGAGCTGCTCGGCCTCTTCCAGGTACTGCGTGGTCAGCAGCACCGTCGTGCCGCGGGCGGCCAGGCCCTTCACCGCCTCCCACACCTCGACGCGGGCCTCCGGGTCGAGGCCTGTCGTCGGCTCGTCCAGGAAGATCACCGGAGGGTCGCCGATCAGGCTCATCGCGATGTCGAGCCGGCGGCGCATGCCACCGGAGTACGTCGCGACCTTGCGTCCGCCGGCGTCGGTCAGCGAGAACCGCTGGAGCAGGTCGTCGGCGATCCGGCCGGCGTCCTTCAGGTGCCGCAGCCGGGCGACCAGGATGAGGTTCTCGCGGCCGCTGAGGATCTCGTCGACGGCGGCGAACTGCCCGGTCAGGCTGATCGCGCCACGCACCTTCGCCGCTTGGGTGAGCACATCGAAGTCGTTGACGGCGGCCGTACCGGAATCGCTCCTCACCAGGGTGGAGAGGATGCGCACCAGCGTGGTCTTGCCGGCGCCGTTGGAGCCGAGCAGGGCGAAGATCTGGCCGCGTTCGACGGTGAGGTCGACGCCCTTCAGCACGTGCAGATCCTTGTAGGACTTCTCGATCCCGCGAACCTGGATGACGCTCATCGGGAAGCCGCCTGGTTGATCGCGTCGGTGAGCCGCCGGCGTTCCCGGACGATCCAGTTGCCCTTCGGGTAGTTGTTCAGGAACGTCTCGGCGAACTCCACCGGGTCGTCGCCGACGATCTGCCGGATCGGAGTGCCGTCCGCGGCGCTCTGCTCGAACAGGTCGAGCAGGTCCAGCAGCAGGGGGACGGGGTCGTCGCCGGGACCGAAATACATCACGTACCGCTCAAGGGCGTCGATGGCCTCGTTGTAGGGCGGCGGGAGGCTCCGGGCCCGGGCCTTGTAGTCGCGCCACTGCTTCTTGTCGCCGATCACCGTCTCGATGAACCTGGTGAACATGGTCATTTCCGGTCTCCTTCATCGTGGGGCTGCGAGTGGAGTTGATCGAGCCGTTCGGCGAGGAATCCCCAGGACGCCCAGAACTCGTCGAGGTACTCCCGGCCCTGGGGGTTGAGGGAGTACACCTTGCGCGGTGGCCCCTTCTCCGACGGGACCTTCTCGACGTCGACGTATCCGCGCTGCTCGACCCGGACCAGCAGCGCGTAGACGGTGCCCTCGGCGATCTCGGCGAAGCCCCGCTCGCGCAGCCGTGCCGTGATCTCGTAGCCGTACGCGGGCCGGACGGCGAGCAGCGCCAGGACGATGCCCTCCAGTACGCCCTTGAGCATCTCGGTCATCTGCTTACCCACGGAACCGCGCCTCCTCGGTGCTACTCGGCGTTGCTAGGTACCGGTACATAGTAACGCTGAATAGCTAGGACGCAAGAAAGCCCGGCATCGATGACGCCGGGCCTTCGAGGGAAGTGCTCAGAGATCGGCCATGTCACCCGTACCGGGAAGGCCGTCCTTGATCCCATAGCGCAGCAGCACCGCGCCGCCCGGTGAGGTGAACGCCGGCTCGAGAAGCTCCAGGTTTGCCGGGACCGCGCCGCCGTCGAAGACCTTCTTGCCGCTGCCCAGCACGATCGGGTAGACCCAGAGCACGAGCCTGTCGAACAGCCGCTCCCGCAGCAGTGACTGCACGAGATCCAGGCTTCCGATCACGTGGATGTCGTCATGACGATCCTTGATCTCTCGTACGGCGGAAGCCAGGTCCGGACCGAGTTGCGCCGAACCGGCCCAGTCCAGTTTCGGCGCGCCGCGGGACGCGACGTACTTGGGGATGCGGTTGAACGTCGTGGCGATGCTGCTGTTGTGCCCGTCCTGCTGATGCGGCCAGTAGGCGGCGAAGATGTCGTAGGTGCGCCGGCCCAGCAGCAGCGCGTCGGTCTTCTGGATGGCGCCCTCGACCTGCGCGCCGACCGCCTCGTCGAACAGCGGCGCCTGCCAGCCGCCGAACGCGAATCCGTTCTCCGGGTCCTCCTCCGGATTGCCCGGCGCCTGGGCGACCAGGTCGAGAGTGGTGAACAGGTCGATGGAGATCGTGCCCATGGTGGCCTCCTTCTCGTCAGTCGGTCACCGGGGTAGACCCGCCGCGCGCCGGAAACTCATCGGTCCGCTGTCACGGCAACGGCGTGAGGCCGGCGCCTCACTGCCCGTCGAGGCGGCCGGCTCGCCTGTCGATGTCCTTCGCCTGCGACGTCACCTCGTCGCCGAGCCGATGCAGCCGCTCCTTCGTGGCCTCGTCCGGCGAGCGGTCGGCGCTGCGGTGCAGGATCGCCTCGGCGATCTCCAGCCGTTCGGCGGTGTCGTGCATCGCGGCGGCGGTACGGTTCCGATGAGTGTCGTCATCACGCGCAGTCACGCCGTTCGCGGTACCCGATAGTGATCTGGTCAATCCCTCGGTTCAGCGCGTATCGGACCAAACGGCCTTCCTCGAGTCGTCATTCCTGGTGGATGCCTTCGGCGGTGAGGCGTTCGCCGATGCGGTGCAGGGCGTTGCGTAATCGCCACTTCGCCGTTCCCTCCGGAATGTTCAGCGCGACAGCGACCTCCCGATAGGTCAGCCCGTCGTAGTAGGCCAGCAGCACCGCCTGCCGATGTGTCGCGGGCAGGTCCGCGACGGCCCGGCGGACCTGCGTGTGCGTGGCCGAGACCAGCACCGCCTCCTCGACCCGATGTTCCGGTTCGCCGTCGGCCACGAAGGCCAGCGCATGCAGGTGCGCACGACGCCGGCGCACCCAGTCGATGCCGCGGCGGCGCGCGATCATGCTGAGCCAGCCGCCGAGCGGAGCGCGGCACGGGTCGAAGCGTTCCGGCCGCTGCCACAGATCGACGAACACCTCCTGGGTGATGTCCTCGGCCGCTCCACGATCGCGGGTCGTCTGCAGTGCGAGGCCGTAGACGAGCGGGCTGTACCGGTCGTACACCTCGGCCAGGCTCTCCTCCGAACCCGCGATCAGCCCGTCACGGATCCGCACGTCGTCGGCGTCCGGCAGCGTGCGCATCTCACTCACACCCCATCGTGGACGCCACGGTGAGCAGGGCATTCGCCGCTCTCGCGTCGCCGTCGATCTCCGCACCGGCCGCGTCCGGCGTCAGCCGCCCGGCCAGCAGCCGGCAGAATCGTTCCGCCGGCAGCGTCACTCGTGCCACCGCTTCTCCGTCGCCGACGAGACCGACCCGGCTGTCGTCTCCGGTCAGATTCAGCTCGACCGTTCCACGGTGCCCAGCGGCTCTCATGGCCTCCGGCAGCAGTCCCAGAGCGAACCCGACGATGTCCGCGACCTGCCGCGGGCCCGGCTCCCGAGGGGGCAGATCGAGCACCGCGCGTACGTCCTCAGCATGGATCCACGTCTCGAACCCCCGCTGGATCATCGCCTCCCGCAGCGGCCGCCGGACGCCGCTGCGCCCCGCGAGCTGCACCTCCCGGCCCAGCACGTCACCCCCTGCGTGGCTGAGCGAGGAGATGAGGGCGCCGGCTTGCCTGCGCCACATTCCTCGTACGCCGGCACCATCAGCTCTCACCCCCTCACCCGCCGGTCCGGCGCTTTCCCGATCCAGGAGTGCGGGGTCGCTGCCCGAGCTCGCTGCGTGCACGTCGGCAGCGTCCGCAACCACCCGATCGTTCCCGGACAGATGAGCCACCAGCCCTCGAACGCTCGTGTGCGGCGCCGACGGCTGCGACCACTGCTCAGGCGTCAGTGCCCCGAGCAGCCGATCCAACTCCCGGACCTGTGCGGTATAGACCTCGGTCAGCCGCATGGCCTCGGCGTCCAGGGCTGGGCGGGCCGGGCGGGCTGCCAAGGCGGCGGACAGGACCCGGGCGCGGAGGGGCGGGGGTGGCCGGCGGGCCGCCGAGGCGCCGATCCACTCGGCGGTCCGGGACAGGGTGTCTATCTCGGCGGCGCAGGATGGGCAGGTGGTCACGTGGCCGGCGACGGTGGCCGCTTCGGCGGGGGAGCAGGCGCCCACGGCGTACGGTCCGGCCAGGTCGCCGACGTGTCCGTTCTCGATCATTTCGTCTCCGCTTCTGCGGGTTTGGGGCAGACTCGCAGACCCCGCACGCCCGGCGTGTCGGCTACCTGAAGCTTCGGCTGTGACCCACGTCACTTTATTCATCGATCTCCGTCTAGGCGCCGGCTCCCGGCGAACGAGGAGTGCCAGCCGAACGGCTCAAGGGGGAGACCTTCATGCCCAGACCACACATCGCCCTGCTCACCGCCGGCGCCCTGATCGCCGCCCTGCTCAGCGGCGTGCCACCGGCCCAGGCCGGCTCGGTCGTGCGGGACGCGAACGGTGTTCCGCATCTGCGGGCCGGCAACCGGTACGAGTTGTTCCGGCTGCAGGGCCGGGTGCACGCCGAGGATCGGATGTTCCAGATGGACGTCTCGCGCCGGCGTGGATCCGGCACCCTCGCCGAACTGATCGGGAGCAGCGCCCTCGCCAGTGACGTGCAGATGAGGACCATGGGGTTGCGCCGGACCGCGGAGAAGAGTCTCGCGGTGTTGTCGGCGGAGACCCGCACGGCGCTCCGGGCGTACGCGCAGGGGGTGAACGATTGGCTGGCCGGCCAGGAATTGCCTGATCAATATCGGACCGTGAACGTCACCAAGGTCGCGCCGTGGACCGAGGTGGACAGCATCGTGGTGATCAAGACGCTGGCGTTCAGCCTGTCGTTCGATCTCGACATCGACCGGACCAGTGCGGTGAGCGCATACGACGCGGCCGGGTACGACGGGCAGAAAGCGGTCTTCGGCGACGTGATGCCGTTCGCGCCGTTCGCCCCGGCCTCCCCGCTGGCGGACTTCACGCCGAGCCCGCGGGCGGACCTGCCGGAATCGGTCACCCGGATGGCCGCCGACTACCTGGAACGGGCCGTGCAGGCGGCGCCGATCACCGAGGCGCTGAACCGTTCCGGTGACCGCGGCTCCAATTCCTGGGTGATCGGCGGGCGGCACACCGCGAGCGGCCGGCCGATTCTCGCCAGTGACCCGCACCTGAGCCTGGAATCGCCGTCGACATTCCACCCGATCGATCTGCGGGGTGGCGGATTCGACGTGCAGGGCGACAGCCTGCCCGGCGCGCCGTTCGTGATCCTCGGGCAGAACCGCCGGATCGCGTACGCCGCCACACAGCATTTCATGGACGTGAGCGACACCTACGCCGAAAAGGTGGTGCCGGACCCGGCGTCGCCGAGCGGCCTGTCCACCCTCCATCGGGGGCAGCGCGAGCCGATCACGGCCATTCCCGAGACGTTCCGGGTCAATCCGCGCGCGGCCGGCCGGCACGACGCCCTCGACGTGGTGCCGGCGGGCGGGACCATTCCGGCGCGGACGCTGATCGTGCCGCGGCGCAACAACGGGCCGCTGCTCTCCTATGATCAGAAGGCCGGAACCGGGCTGTCGGTGCAGTACACCGGTTTCTCGCCGTCGGCCGAACTCGACGCTTTCCGGCTCTTCAACCTGGCCCGCGACGTGCGGGAATTCCAGGAGGCGCTGCAGTTCTTCGACGTCGGCGGGCAGCATTTCGTCTACGCCGACGTGACCGGGACGATCGCCTACTTCACCAACTCCGAAGTGCCGATCCGTGAGGACCTGCAAGCCGGGAAGGTGCACGGCAACCCGCCGTACCTGCTCCGCGACGGCACCGGTGGCAACGAATGGCTTCCGGTGCGGAACCGGCAACCACACCAGCTTCTGCCGTACGAGATCATGCCCTTCTCCGAACTCCCGAAGGTGGTCGATCCGCCGTCCGGGTTCATCGTGTCGGCGAACAACGACTCGACGGGGAACACCTTCGACAACGACATGCTGAATCAGCGCCGGCCGGGTGGCGGAATCTCGTACGTCAGCTTCTTCCACAACGGTTTCCGCGCCGCGCGCATCACCGACATGGTGCGAGCCGCCGTGCGTAAGGGCGGGGTCACGTCGGCGGACGTGGTGGCGATGCAGGCCGACACGACAGCCATCGACGCGCAGTACTTCGCGCCGATGGCCGGTGAGGCGCTGGCCCGCGCCCGGACCAGTTCCGAACCGTCACTGGCCGCGCTGGCATCCGACCCCCGGATCGTCGAGGCGGCCGGGCGGCTGAGCCGGTGGAACCACACCTACCCGACCGGAATCGCCGAAGGGTTCGACGCCGCCGACAGCGCCGCCGAACTGGCCGCGCCGTCACGACAGGAGATCGAGGCCAGCGTGGCCGCCACCGTCTACGTGCTGTGGCGCGGACGATTCGTCACCGAGGTCTTCGACAAGCACCTGAAGGCGGGCCTGCCGGCGGTCGGCGACTCCCACGCCATGCAGGCGCTGAAACGGCTGGTCGCGCGCGGGGGAGTCGGCGAATCGGGCATCGACTTCTTCGCCGTACCGGGCATCGCCGATCCGACCGCCCGGCGCGACTTCCTCGTGCTCACGAGCCTGCGGGACGCGCTCGACCTGGCCGCGAGCAGCGCTTTCGCGGCGGCCTTCGGCGGATCGGCGGACCAGGACGGCTACCGCTGGGGCAGGCTGCACCGCATCACGCTCGTATCGCCGCTGGGCCCGCCCTACACGGTCCCGTCGCCGGGCAACCGCTTCGAGCCTCCGCTGGCCGGGCTGTCCGGCATCCCGGTCGACGGCGGCTCCAACGTCCCGGACGTCTCCGGTCACCCGCTGCGGGCCGACACCCCGGAGAAGTTCCTGATCAGCCTGGTGCCGGCACGTCGCTTCGTGGCCCAGGCGCTCCCGTCCGGCTGGCAGACGCTCGACTCGCTGCCCGGCGGCGTCAGCGAGAACCCCGGCGACCGCTTCGAGCAGAACCTGCTGCGAGGCTGGCTGTCGAACGACCCCTATCAGCTGACCGGCCGCTGATCACCGAGCCTTCGTCACCGTGGCGAGGGCCCCGCGTGCCGGCATCGGAAGACGGCCCTTCACGCCCGATCTCAGGTCGACGATTGCTCACTCAGCGCCAGCGCGTGTGCCCGCCCGGGACAGCGGCGGGCGCCCGCGCCGAACGCCAGGTCGCCGGCCAGTCGCACCCGGACGACCTCGCCGGCCTCGATCAGCATGCCGTTGATGCTGGTCGTGACCAGGGCCTGGCGTTTCGTGGCGGCGACGGGCGGGTCGTCGCGCAGGACGGCGTCGATACTCCGATGGCGGGCACGGTCGATGAGGGTGGCGGTGGCGTCGCAGGCCTGCACCAGGATGCCGATGCGGGCCGCCGCCGCCTCGTCGAACACGCCGCCGAAGACCGCGACCAGCTCGTCGACGGCGGCGTCCGCGCGCGGCTCGTCACCCGTGCCCGGCTGATAGGCCTGGGCGGCGTCGCGCACGAGGTCGACGACCGGCTCGGTCACGCCCATGGCTCTGGCGAGCGTCTCCACCGGGTGCGCGGAACCGCCGGAGCGCAGGGCGTCGAGGGGAATCGCGGTCAGGACGGCGACCTGAGCGGCACGCCGTCGTTCGTGCGCCTCGCCGTCGGTGAATCGGCCGACGTTCGCCCGTAACCAGCGGATCCCTGTCCTCGCGGGCTTGCCGGGTTCGCCGGGCGCGGGCACGACGAAGTCGGGGGAGGTCAGCGCGGCACGGGCGGCAGCCGGGTCGTCGATCAGTCGCATGAGCCGACGCTAGGGCCGGGACTGTTCGGCACTCACCGAACCGTGCGGCGTCTATGGTCGGCGGGTGAGCAGCGCTGAGGACCTGGCCGCGTTCGCCGGGCTGCTGGCCGACCGCACCCGCGCGGCCATCTGCCTCGCCCTGCTCGACGGCCGCGCCTGGACCGCCGGTGAGCTGGCCGCGCACGCCGGCGTGGCCCGGTCCACGGCCACCGAACACCTGAACCGCCTCCTCGGCGGCGGACTGCTCAGCGAAGTACGACAGGGGCGGCACCGCTACGTCCGGCTCGCCGGTCCGGGCGTCGCCCAGCTCCTCGAGGACATGACGAGCGCGCTGCAGCCCGGCCCCGCGCCGCCACGCGCACCCGCGCGCGGATTGGGAGCGATCACCGGGACCGGCCCCGCACCGGCGCGGGGGCTGAAAGCGATCACGGCTGCCGAGGCTCTGCGGCGGGGCCGGACCTGTTACGACCATCTGGCCGGCCGGCTCGGGATCGCGGTCACCGACGCGATGACGGCCCGGGGCCTGCTGGATCAGACCGGCGGGTTCGCGCTGACGGCGGCCGGGCGTCGCTGGTTCACCGGCACCCTGGGACTCGATGTGCAGGCGGGAACACGTCCGCAGGCCCGCGGCTGCCTCGACTGGACCGAGCGCCGCCCGCACCTGGCCGGCGTGGCCGGGGCTCGGCTGTGCGAGCACTTCTTCGCCAGCGACTGGCTGATCCGGATCGGGTCCGGGCGGGCGGTACGTCTCACCGCGGCCGGCGAGATCGCTCTGCGCGAGCTGCTCCATGTAAAGGACGCTTGACACGGAAGCCGTGGCCGCCGCACGATGTCAAGTGTCCTTTACATGGAGGAGGGACACCCATGCAGGCGCTCACTGAACTCAAAGCCACCGGTCTCCTGGCGATCGGGACGTTCGGCTGGACCGCGACGGTCGCCCTGGCGCAGTTCGGTCCCGACCATCTCTGGGATTCCTCGCAGACGGCGCTGAGCTGGGCGGCGGTCGTCCTCAACCTCGCCGCCGGCTTCGGCTGGATCGCGACGTTCATGCGTTATCTGCGAGCCGTCGACGAGCTGGAACGCAAGATCATGCTGGACGCCCTGGCGATCACCCTCGGCGTGGCGTGGGTCTCCGGGTTCGCCTACATCGTGGCTGACGCCGCCGACCTCGTCGCCCGCGAGCTCGACGTGGCAGCCCTGGCCGTGCTGATGTCGGTGGTCTTCGTCGGGTCCATCGCCGTCGGCCGGTTCCGCTATCGATGAGGAACCACATCACGGCCCGCCGCGCCGAGCGTGGCTGGACCCAGGCTGACCTGGCCCAGCGCGCCGGCGTCTCGCGCCAGACGATCAACGCCATCGAGACCGGCAAGTTCGATCCGAGTCTTCCGCTCGCGTTCCGGCTCGCCAGGCTGTTCGAACAGCGGATCGAGGAGCTGTTCCTGGACGAGCAGTAGCACGCGACCGGCCCCTGGCGTCTCCGTGCCGAACGCGTCTCGGCGGCGGGCCGGATATCGTGGGTCGTGTTCTGACTGAGCGTTCCGGGAGTCCTCTGATGGCCCGTTTCACCGTCGTGCGTGATGTGCGTGCGTCCGCCGCCACTGCCTGGGCCGTGCTGGTGGACTGGCCTAGGCACGGTGATTGGGTGCCGCTGACCACGGTGCGGACTCTGACGCCACGGCCGGACGGGGTCGGCGCGCGGTTCGTCGCCCGGACCGGGGTGGGGCCGCTCGGATTCGACGACCCGATGACGGTCACCGCCTGGGAGCCGCCGGACGGTGACCGGGCCGGGCGCTGCGAAGTGGTCAAGTCGGGCCGGGTCGTGCACGGCGGTGCGGTGTTCACGGTGACGCCGCTGTCCGGTTCGCGCTGCCGGGTCGCGTGGACCGAGGACGTGACCGTCTCGCCGCGGCGGCTGACCCGGCACGCCGACCCGCTGGTGGGACTGGCCGGCCGCTTCGCCTTCGCGACCACGCTGCGAGCGTTCGCCAAGGACGCCGAGCGGGCCGCCGTCCGGGACTGAGGCCGGTCCAGAAGAGTCGCCCCGGGACTGACGTCGTCCATCGCGGCTCCGGCGCCGGGACGGCGGAGTCCCGGATGGCGGCCGCCGCCGGTGGACCGGTCACGCGTACCAGGACATCCGATGGTGGTCCATCCAGCTGCTCCGATGTGTCGGGATGGCCTGTGGCGCTGGGCTGAACGTCCGACCCGGCCTCTCTCCGGACGCCGTAACGTGCTCGCGGGGCGGGGGATCACTCCACAGAGGACAGGGTGCGATGATGCGAGCTCGTCTGGTCTGGGCAGTGACGACGGCCATGACGGCCGCCGGGATGGTGGCCGGTTGCGGCGGTGATTCCGACGGTGGATCGGTGGGTGCGCTCGCGCCGGTCACCGTGGCGACGGTCGATCCCTCGGCGGCAGCGGCGGCGGTCGCGGAGGCGGAGAAGGCCGCGGGACTGCCGCCGATGCCGGATGAGGAGGCCGTCGACGGCTACCTCGCCGCGCTCGAGAAGATCAACCCGGAGATCGTCAGCGCGACCGATCCGGATCAGCTCGTCGACCGTGGCCGCAACCAGTGCGTCACGATCAAGGACTACGGCGACGACGAGGAGAAGGTCGTCAAGTGGGCGAACACGCGGTTCAGTTCGCCGGACCACCCGGACGGCTTCGGCGTCGTCACCGCCGAGAAGATCAACGAGGTGGTCGAGGAATACCTGTGCCCGAAGGTGGGCGGCTAGCGGGATCTCCTGCTCGCGATCAGGCATATGCCCGCCTGACTCGGGATGGTCGCGGCAGAGGACCGGTGGTGGGTCGCGCGGGGTGGGTAGGGTTTCGCCCGTGGAGGAGGATCGGCCGTCTCGGGTGCCCGGCGTTCTGCTGATGGTGGCTCTGTGCCTGGTCGGGGTGTGTGCGCTGCCGTCCAGCCTGTTCTTCGTGCTGCTGGGAGTGCACGGCGGGTCGCTGTTCACGCCGCCGGTTCTGATCGGGGCGCCGGTGCTCGTCGCCTACGTCGTCGCCTTCGTGTTGTGGCGGCGGGCTCGGCGGACCGCGAGCAGGAGGCGGGCCTGGGTGATGGTCGTCGTCGGGCTGGTGCTGGTCGGCGGCGCGGCGGTCGTGCCGACGACGATCCTGGGATCGGCGCTGGCTGACGTGTGGAAGGAGACGCAGCCGGGCGGGCGGGGCTACGTGGGGCCCGAGTAACGGGCGGCGACGAGCGCGGCCCGTTCGTGCAGGGCGGTGCGCAACGACGGCGGTGACAGCGCCTCCGCGTCGGCGCCGAGCTGCCACAACGCCCAGACCGCGTGGCGCAGATCTTGGAAGGTGACCTCCAGTCGCAGCCGGCCGTCCGGAGACGGTTCCTCGGCTCGGACTGCTACGGCCGCGGAGAGCAGGTCCTCGCGCCGGGACGGCTCGACGCGGACCAGGACCGGGATGTGGTCGCCGGAGAGGAACTGCGCGCAGCGTTCCTGCCAGATGCGGTCCAGGTCGACACGGTCGGGGCGCTGGGCCGGTTCGGGGAGCCGGACGGCGTCGAGGATGCGGGAGAGGCGGTACGTGCGGTCGGCGCCGGACCGGGTCGCCAGCAGGTAACCCCGGCCCCGGACGGTCACCAGGCCGATCGGATCCACGACCCGCCACTGCGCCGGCTGAGCACTGGCTGCGTAGTGGATGCGCAGCCGATTCCCGGCGAGAACGGCTCTCCGCACTTCGAGAATCGACGTACCGGGAAGGTTGTCGTTGATCTGCCGGCGGGAAAGGAGGTCGCTCTCCGGCTCGATGAGGATGCGTTGTGCGGCGTCGGTGACCGTGGCCCGATGGCTCTCCGGGAGCGCGTCGACCACCTTGCGGATCGCCGAGGAGAGGGCCGGACCGAGGCCGAGGGAGCCGGAACCGGTGGTCAGCAGGGCCAGGGTCTCGTCGTGATTGAGGCCGGTCAGTTCGGTGCGGAAGCCGGGGAGCAGGGCGAATCCGCCGTGCCGGCCGCGTTCGGCGTAGACCGGGACGCCCGCCGCGGAGAGCGCTTCGATGTCGCGCAGCACGGTCCGGGTGGAGACCTCCAGGGCGGCGGCGAGGGCCTCCGCCGTCATCCGGCCGCGCTGGCGCAGCAGCAGCACCAGCGAGACCAGACGATCAGCGCGCATGACGAGAAAATACCTGACAGAGGGTGTCGTGATTAGACGGCAGGCTGGCCGCCATGACAACGGAACGCACAGCGATCAACCCGTGGACGTGGTCGGCGGGGTTGGGCTTCAACCAGGGTGAGCTGGTCGGAGGCACCCTCTACTGCTCCGGGCAGACCGCGATGAGCGAGGACGGCAGGCCGCAGCACGACGGTGACATGGCGGCTCAGCTCGCGCTGGCCCTCGACAACGTCGAGGCGGTGCTGCGGGAGGCCGGCATGTCGCTGGCGAACCTGGTGCGGCTCAACGTCTACACCACCGACGTCGACGGGCTGTTCCCGCACTACGGGGTGCTGGCCGGGCGTCTCGCGGCGGCCGGGGTGGCGCCGGCGACCACGATGCTCGGCGTCACCAGGCTGGCCATCCCCGGCCAGCTCGTCGAGGTGGAGGCGACCGCCGTGGCCTGACCGATTCCTACCAGGGGATCTCGCCGTCGTCGTCGAAGAAGCCACCCGTCGGGCCGCCGTCCGGCAGGGTCGCCAGCCGGATCGCGGTCGCCGCGCCCTGTTGCGGGGTGCGGTGGCCGCGGAATCCGTTGAGGTCGGTCGCGACGTACCCGGGACAGGCCGCGTTGATCAGGATGTTCGTGCCGTCGAACTCCCGGGCGTACTGCACCGTCACCGCGTTGAGGAACGTCTTCGACGGCGCGTAGGCGATCGCGATCGGCCCGCCGTTCGTCGGCTGCCTCTTCAGGGAGCCGACCGTGCTGGACATGTTCACGATGCGCGGCGACGGCGAGCGGCGCAGCAGCGGCAGCATCGCGTTCGTCACGCGGACGACGCCGATCACGTTCGTCTCCACCACCGTGCGGATGATCTCCAGGTCCACGCCGGTCGGGTTCTGCGGCACGCCACCGGTGATGCCGGCGTTGTTCACCAGCGCGTCCAGCCTCCCGAATCGCTCCTCGATCAGCCGGGCGGCGGTGGTCGCGCTCTCGTCGTCGGTGACATCGAGGGGTACGCCGAAAGCCTCCGCTCCGGCCGCGCGGAGCTTGGCTACGGCGTCCTCCCTCCGATGCTCATCGCGTGCGCCGACCCCGACCCGGTAGCCGAGCCGGCCCAGCCCGGCCGCGATCTCGTAGCCGATGCCCTTGTTGGCGCCGGTGACCAGTGCGATCTTCGTATCGTTCATGTCTTGAGCGTCGTCGCCCGGCCCGGCGGAGGCCAACACCGAGTCGGTCCGGTGCGATACCCGGCGGGTATCGTCGCTGGAATGGAAACCCGCGAGTTGCGCTTCTTCATCGCCGTCGCCGAGGAACTGCACTTCGGGCGGGCCGCGCGACGGCTCGGCATGGCGCAGCCGCCGCTGTCCCGCGCCATCCGCCAGCTGGAACGACGACTCGGGACGACCCTCTTCGACCGCGACAGCCACCGGGTCGCCCTGACCGCCGCCGGGATGGTGCTGCTCGACGAGGGGCGGGCCGCGCTCGACGCGGTCGAGGCGGCGGAGCGTCGCACCCGCAGGGCCGGATCGGCGGGAGACCCCGGCGTGGTTCTGGCGACGAAGGCGGGAGCATCCGTCGAGCTGCTGACCAAACTGCTGCACGCCTATGCCGCGGAGCCGGGCGCCGTACCCGTCGAAGTCCTCCTCTGCGGCCCCGGCGAACAGGAGGCGATCCTGCGGGACGGCCGGGCCGACGTGGCGTTGCTGCACCGGCCGTTCGACAGCGCCGCGGGCCTCGACACCGAGGAACTGACGACCGAGGGCCAGGTCGCGATCCTCCCGGCCGGGCATCCCCTGACGACCGGCGACTCCCTGACCCTCGCCGACGTCGAAGCCCTCGCCGGCCTGCCGATGCCCCGCTGGCCGCGCCGGGACGGCACCTACCCGGAGGGTCCCGGCCCGGAAGTCCGCGACCACACCCAGATCCTGCAGCTCATAGCGTTGGGCCGCACCCTGACGATCGCCCCCGAATCGGTCCGCGCCCAGCTCCGCGACGACGTCGCAGCCGTCCCGGTCCTGGACGCGCCCCGGGTGACCACGATGATCGCCTGGCCACCCCACAGCCGCTCCCGCCCGGTCGCCGACCTGGTCCGCGCCGCCACCCGCCTGTAGCGCACTCGCCGGGCCGGTCGATCCGGTTCGCGGAAAAAGAAGACCGAGCCCAGCGCTAGAGGCCTGCCACGGCCAGGGCCGCGTCGACGATGGAGGGGGTGTCGATGCCGTGCAGGCGGTAGGCGTCGGAGAGGCTCGAGGACTGGCCGAATCCGGTCACACCCAGGCAGCGGATTCGGTCGCCGCGGGCCGCCGAGAGGAAGGCCAGGGTGTGCGGGTGGCCGTCCATCACCGTGACGAGCGGCGCCGGATGAGCAGCCGGGAAGAGTTCGTCGATGATGGCCCCGCCCAGGCCCGGGTCGCGGCTGCCTCGCTGCTGGAAGGAGCGGAACACCAGGTCGGGACTGGTCAGGCAGACGACGCCGGCGTTGACGCCCTGATCGGTCAGCAATCGGGCGGCGGCGATCACCTCGGGCATGATCGCGCCTACCCCGACCAGCGTGACGTCATCGTCAGGCCGCGGGGACGGGAGGCGGTAACCACCGGCTATCGCCCGACGGCGGCGGCGTTCGCGCAGGGCCGGGTTCTCCGGGACGGGAGCGAGGAGGGGATCGATCGGGCGGGTGGAGAGGCGGAAATACGCTGACGTGCCGCCGTCGACGCCGACCCGGCTCATCGCGTGCAGGAAGCACCATTCGAGGTCCTGGGGGAACGCCGGTTCCCAGGCCACGCAGCCGGGCTGTTCCAGGCCGATCGACGGGGTGGTGATGGACTGGTGGGCGCCGCCTTCAGGGGCGAGGGTCACGCCCGACGGTGTGCCGACGAGGATCGACTGGCCTCCGGCGTAGATGCCGTACGACCAGGGTTCCAGCGCACGTGAGACGAACGGGTCGTAGAGGGTCGCGATCGGGATGAGACGTTCGCCCCAGCGGGACCAGGTGGCGCCGAGTTCGCCCAGCAGGGACACCAGGTTGACTTCGGCGATGCCCAGTTCGATGTGCTGGCCGTTGCTGTTCTCCTGCCAGCGCAGCACCCGTTCGGTGTCGTCGGCGAACCAGTCGCGGCGATCCTGGACCGACCACACGCCGGTCTTGTTGATCCAGCCGCCGAGGTTGGTGGAGGAGGCGACGTCCGGTGAGCAGGTGACGACGCGGGCCGCCGCCGCGGGGGCATCGCGGGGGAGGTCGGCGAGGAGGCGGCCGAGCGCTGCCTGGGTGCTGATGGGTTTCCGGTACGGGTGACCGAGCTGAGCGGGAACCGGAAGCGGCGATGTGGGCGTCACCGGGGTGCGTCGCAGCACGCGTTCCCGCTCGGCACAGAGCTGCCCGGCGGCGGTGTCCGGCGCGAACCGCTGCCACGGAGCTCCACGATCCATCCCGGAGGACAGAGCGAGGGCATCCATCTGTACGGGGGAGAGCAGCGCCGAATGATTGTTCGGGTGACCTTCCGTCGGGAGTCCCCGGCCCTTGACGGTGTAGGCGAACACCACCGTCGGCCGGTCGTCGTCGACACCGCGGAACGTGTCGACGAGCAGCCCCAGATCGTGGCCGCCGAGGTCGCGCACGGCGGCGGCCAGGTCGGCCGGGTCGATGTCGTCGAGCAGGACCTTGAGTTCCGGTGCGCCGGCCAGGATGCGGGAGGCCGTCTCCGCCGGGGCGCGCAGCATCCGCTGGTACTCCTCGTTCGGCATCGCCTCCAGGCGGGCCCGGAGGGCGTCACCGCCGGGGCGTTCGAACAGCCGGGAGATGATCCGGCCCCACTTCAGGATGACGACCTGCCAGCCGGCCGCCGCGAACATGCCCTGCAGCTTGGCGATCTGGATGTCCGGGACGACCCGGTCCAGGGACTGGCGGTTGAGGTCGACGACCCAGAGCAGCTCGCCCATCTTCGCCACGGCCGGGTCCATCACCGCTTCCCAGATGGCGCCCTCGTCGAGTTCGGCGTCGCCGAGCAGGCTGACGAACCGCCCGCCGGCCGGGGCGCCGGGGAACTGCGAGGCGAGGTAGCGGTGGGCCATCGCTGCCCAGAGCGCCGCGGTGGCGCCGATCCCGACCGAGCCGGTGGAGAAGTCGACGGTGTCCGGGTCCTTGAGCCGGGACGGGTACGACTGCAGGCCACCTCTGGCCCGCAGCAGCGGGAGGTACGACTCGTCGAGGTCGCCGAGCAGGTAGTTGACGGCGTGCAGCACGGGCGAGGCGTGCGGTTTGACGGATACCCGGTCGGCGGCCGTCAGTTCGGCGAACCAGAGGGCGACCATGATGTCGACCATCGAGGCGCTGGACGCCTGGTGGCCGCCCACCTTCACGCCTGAGTCGTTGGGGCGGCCGGCGTTCGCGGCGTCGACGATCGCGGCCGACAACCACAGCACCCGGCGGGCGATCTCGCGCAGGACCTCGATGTCCTTGGAGGGGTCGTTCATGGCCAGAGGGTAGACGCATCGACGGGGTTCGGAGCCGGGGGGCGGGCCGGCTTGGTGGGTGTCGGGATTCATCAGCACCCATCCAGGGCGGGCGGTGGCGCGAATTCCTGCCGAGAAGCGATACCGCCGCCCTTCCCGGCAGGCGGGCCATCATCGGCACGGAAGGAACCGCAATGCCGGTCAGTCCGACAATCGCGCGAAGCCGAACCCGGCGCACCATTGCCGCGCTCGGCGTCGGCGCTCTGCTCATCGGGACGGTGTACGGTCTCGGCCCCGGGTCCGCGACGGCGTCCAGCCACCGTGAGGCGCCCCTGATCGCCGCCGATCCGGCGGTCGACAACACCGACCTGTACGCCTTCGTCAGCCCCGAACGCCCCGGTTACGTCACGTTCATCGCGAATTGGCAGCCGTTCGAGGAGCCGAACGGCGGCCCCAACTTCTACCCGTTCGCGACCGACGCGACCTATCACATCAAGGTCGACAGCGACGGGGACGCGCGACCCGACGCCGAGTTCCGGTGGAAGTTCCGGAGCGTCGACAAGCGCGGCAACGACACGTTCCTCTACAACAACGGCCCGGTCACGTCGCTCGACGACGAGAACCTGCTCTTCCGGCAGACCTATTCACTGGAGTCGTCGTTCGACGGTGCTCCTTTCAAGACCCGGGTCGACGCGGCGCCGGTCGCGCCCTCCCGTGTCGGCGCCGCTTCCATGCCGGACTATCAGACCCTTCGCGATCAGGCCACCCGTACCCTCCCCGGGGGTTGGAAGATCTTCGCTGGTCAGGCCGACGACCCGTTCTTCCTGGATCTGGACGTCTTCAACCTGCTCTACAACGGCGATCTCTCGGGGACCGGCACGGACACGCTCGCCGGGTACAACGTCAACACCATCGCCCTGCAGGTGCCGTTCAAGGACGTGGCGCTGAACGGCGACGCCGGTCGCAACCCGGTGATCGGCGTCTGGACGACGACCGAACGCGACCGGGTGCGGATCAGCGGAGGAGCGGGTTCCGGCGGCAAGGTCCAGGTATCGCGGCTGGGCAATCCGCTGGTCAACGAGGTGGTCGTGCCGGCCGGGCTGAAGGACGCCTTCAACGCCAGCCCACCCCGCGCGGACGCCCGGACCCCCGCGCTGGTCAAGCGGGTGCTCGAACCCGAGGTGCCGAAGCTGATCGAGGCGATCTACGGCATCCCGGCCCCGAAGACGCCGCGCAACGACCTGGCGGAGATCTTCCTGACCGGCATCACCACCAAGGCCGGTGGACCGATCAAGGCGGACCTGAACTCGCAGCTGAACAACAAGGACGTGACGAAGTCCGGGTTCCAGCCCTCGGAGCAGCTGCGGCTGAACCTGTCGGTGCCGGTCACCGGCGATCCGGCCCGGCTCGGGGTGCTCGCCGGTGACCTTCAGGGATTCCCGAACGGGCGGCGGCTCACCGACGACGTGGTGGACATCGAGCTGCAGGCGCTGGTCGGCGCGGCGCAGACCGGCAAGCTGGTCGACGCCCTGGCCGCCGGTGACGTGGTGGACGCGAACGACCGGGGGTTCGGGGACGCGTTCCCGTACCTGGCGCTGCCCAACCAGGATCCGGTGAACACCACCGGCGGTACGAAGAGCAGCGGTACTGAGAGCAGCGGCACCAAGAGCAGCGGCACCGTCAGCGGGACGGCCGGCGAGCCCGCGAAGAAGAGCGCCGATCTGCAGGCCGCGGACACCCGGCCGGCGCCCGCGACCGTCCCGGTGGCCTACGCGACAGGCGCCTCCGGCCTGGCGATCCTGATCATCGCGGGTGGCGTGTTCGTCCTGCTCCGGTGGCGCCGCCGGCGTCCACCGCACGCCTACCACGACGACGACCGGACCATGCGGCTCTGACCCTCCCCCACCCGGGCGGGTGCGCCCTCCTGCCGTGGCGCACCCGCCCCCTCCCAAGGAGGAACCACCGATGCGAGCCATCTCCGCACGTCTCGGCCTGGCCGTCGCGCTGGCGGCCGCGCTGCTCCTGGCCGGCGGCCTGCTGGCCATCCCGGATCGCGCGCCGCGGACCGATCCCGTCATGGCCGTCCGGCCGCCCGCCGACCTGCTCGCCGACCGCATCGCCCGGGCCCAGCAGCGGCTCCGGGACGTGCCGGGGGACTGGCCGGGCTGGGCCGCGCTCGGCGGCGCCTACCTGGAACAGGCCCGGATCACCGCCGACCCCGGGCTCTACGCGAAGGCGCAGCGGGCCGCCGAACGGTCGCTGAAGCTGCGGCGGGCCGGCAACAGCGCGGCGCTGGTGGTGCTCGGCGCCCTGGCGAACGCGCGGCACGACTTCGGCGAGGCCCGGGACACGGCACGGGCGGCGCTGGCGGTCAACGGGCATGACGCCGATGCGTACGGGGTGCTCGCCGACGCGCTCACCCAGCTCGGCGACGCCTCCGCGGCGACCATCGCAGTGCAGCGGATGCTCGACCTCCGCCCGGGCCTGGCCGCTTACGCCCGCGCCTCCTACGACCTCGAACTCCGTGGTGAGCTCACCGAGGCGACCGGCCTGATGCGGCGCGCCCTGGACAACGCCGCCGACCCGCACGACATCGCCTTCTGCCACGTCCAGCTCGGTGACCTGGCGTTCGGCCGGGGTGACCTGGACGGCGCCCAGGCCTCCTACCGGGCCGCTCTCGCCGCCGATCCCGCAGCGATCGCCGCCCGGCACGGCCTGGCCCGCGTCACCGCGGCTCGCGGCGACTTCTCCGCCGCCCTCGCGGACTACGCCGAGCTCACCGTCCGTCTTCCCCAGACCTCGACCCTTCTGGAGTACGCCGACCTGCTGCGTGCGGCCGGCCGCACCGCCGAGGCAGACCGCCAGCTGAAGCTCGCCGCCGCGGCGCAACGACTGTTCACCGCGAGCGGAGGCATGGACGGCCTGGTCGCCGCCGTCCTCGCGCTCGCCGAGGGCCGGACCGGTGACGCGGTGACGGCGGCCCGCGCCGAATGGTCCCGCCGGCAGCACCCGGACGTGGCGGACACCCTCGGCTGGGCCCTGCACGCCGCCGGCCGGGACGCCGAGGCGGTGACGTACGCCGAGCGCGCGGTCGCGGACGGCGGCCGGACGGCGACCTACGCGTACCACCTCGGCATGATCCGTCTCGGCCTCGGTGACCGCGACGCCGCCCGGGCGCAGCTCACCTTCGCGATGACGGCGAACCCGTATTTCTCGCCGGTCGAGGCGCCCATCGCCCGCCGTGCCCTGCTGTCCACCGGAGGCGTTCGATGAAGAAGCTCGGCATGGCCGTCCTGCTCGCGACGGTCATCGGACCGGTCTGCTGGCCGGCATCCCCGGCGTCGGCGCACCCGCTCGGCGATTTCTCCGTCAACCAGTACGCGGGGCTGACCCTGCGCCCCGACGGGGTCGGCGTGGCAGCCGTCGTCGACGTGGCGGAGATCCCGGCCCTGCAGGACAAGACCAGGGCGGACGCTGATGCCGGCGGCACGGTGTCGGGCGCGGAGCTCACGGCGTACGGGCAGAGGGAATGTCTCGCCCTGGCCGGAAGCCTCGCCGTGACCGTGAGCGGGCAGCGCCTGGAGTGGACCGTCCCGGAGGCGCGCTATGAGCTGACGCCGGGCACGGGCGGCCTGTCCACCGGGCGGCTGACCTGCTCGCTGACCGCGCCCGCGGAGCTCACCGCACCCGCCACCGTGACCGTCGAGAACGGTTACCGCGCCGATCGGGTCGGCTGGCGGGAGATGACAGCGGTGGGCGACGGGGTGCGGGTGACCGCGTCCACCCTGCCGGTGGCGAGCCTGTCGGGGCAGCTCCGGTCCTATCCGGCCGATCTGCTGTCGTCGGCGCTCGACGTGCGGTCCGGGTCGATCGAGGTGTCCGGGCCCGGTGCGGCGGCCGTCCCCGCCGCCCCGCCCGGAGGCGGTCCCCTCTCCGCCGGGCCGGCGTGGCTGACCGGCGCCCAGAACCGGGTCGAGGAAGTGCTCGGCGGACGGCTGGATCCCCTGGTCGTCGGCCTGGCGTTCGCGCTGGCGCTGCTGCTCGGCGCCGGCCACGCGGTGCTGCCCGGCCACGGCAAGACGGTGATGGCCGCGTACTTCGCCGGCCGGCGCGGACGGATCCGGGACGCGATGGCGATCGGCGGCACGGTGACGCTCGCGCACACCGGGGGAGTCCTGCTGATGGGCCTGATCCTGAGCACCTCCACGGCCCTCGCCGGCGAGCAGGTGCTGCGCGTGCTCGGCGTCGTCAGCGGCCTGCTGGTCGTAGCGGTGGGTACAGGCATGCTGGTGACCGCCCGGAGAACGCACGCGCATCACCACGGACATACGCACACGCATCACCACGGACATGCGCACACGCATCATCGGCTGAACCTCGCCGGCATCGGGCTGGCCGGCGGTCTCGTCCCCAGCCCGTCGGCGCTCGTCGTGCTGCTCGGTGCGATCGGCCTCGGCCGCGCCGGGCTGGGATTCGCGCTGGTCGTGGCGTACGGCGCCGGGATGGCCGCCACGCTGACCGGGACGGGCCTGCTGCTCAGCGCCGCCCAGCACCGCCTGGGTCACTTGTTCACCGGCGCCGGCCGGCTCGGCGCCCTGTCCGGCCTCGGCCGCCGGATCGCCGCGAGCGCGCCGACCGCCACGGCAGCGCTGATCGTCGTCGTCGGGGTGGGCATCAGCGCCCGCACCCTGGCTCTCGTCTGACTCATCGGGAGCGCAGGCGGCGGATCCTTCCCCGTACGCCGGAACAGCACTTGCCGGGGCAGGCGCCGGAGGAGCAGCAGTCGCCGTCCTGGCAGTCGCTCGGGCAGCAGTCGTCGTCACAGCAGTTCTCGCCGCAGCACTCGCAGTCGTCGGACGAGCAGCAGTCCCCACCGGCGCAGTCGCTGTCACAGCAGTCGTCGTCGCAGCACGCCTCCTCGTCCTCGCCGGGCGGCTGCGGGATCGACGAGGGGTCCCGGGCCGGGCGATCGACGCGCAGGTCCGGGTGGATGCGCGAGTCGATGTAGGGGACGGCCGCCTCGGCGTTCTCCAGCATCGTCGGCTCGATCGGGACGCTGATGCCGTCGGTGCCGACCAGCACGCGGCCGCCGTCCGGGTAGGCGATCAGCGCCGCGCACCCGTCGAAACGCACGGTCAGGAAGCAGTCCTCGCCCTGGACCAGGCTGACCCCCTCCTGGCCCACGAAGAGGCGCAGATCGGGGTCGCCGGCGGCGGGATACACGGCGCCGGTGACCGCGGACGCCGATTGGCTCGGCGTCCGGGTGAAACCGGCCCAGGCGGCGGTCCGGCCGGGCGTCATCAGCAGGCCGTCCGCGTACGCCTCGGCGGCGATCGCCCGTACCTGCTCGGGAGTGACCGCCCGCAGGGCCGTCACCGTCTCCGGCAGGTCCAACACCGGCTGGCCGGTGAGCAGGTCGAGCACCTGGGCGGTAAGCAGCGCGCCCTGCCGCGACGCCTCGGTGAGCCGCTCGCACTCCTGGGCCACGACCGCCGCGACCTCGGCCGGGCCGGGGCCGGCGAACCGCAGCGAGGCCAGCACGTCGACGAAACCGCCGAGGACGGCGCCGCTCTTCTCCGGCAGCGCGTCGGCGGTGGCGAGGACGATGCCGGTGCCGTCGCCACGGGTCGCGTACTCGGCCCGCACCGTGTAGGAGATGCCGCTGTCCTGGCGCAGGGCGCGGAACATCGCCCGCTGCAGCACGCCGGCGAAGACCGACGAGGCGGCGTGCCGGCGTACCCGGGCGCTCCAGGCCAGGACGCCGGGCGGGCCGGGGAAGTAGGCGGGCGTCGCCGGCTCCATCGGCGCGGGGACCGGCGCGGGCCGCCGGTCACCGTGGGGCAGGGTGAGGCGCAATCCGGACGGCACGCCGCCGCCGGCGATCCACAGTGCCGCGTTGCCCCGGGTGAAGTACCAGTCGATCCAGCGCCGCAGGTCGTCCGGGCCGATCGCCGGCAGTCCCATCTCGGGGTAGCCGCGCAGGCCGAAGCCGCGGGCGCCGTACCGCTCGACGGCGAGCGGATCGTCGACCGAGGCCCCGCGCCCGCGCTGCTCGGTCCGCAGGATCTCCTTCTCCACCGCGAGCCGGTGCATCGGCAGGTCGCGCAGCGACGCGCAGACGCCGTTGAGGAACCCGACGACGTCGGCCTCGCTGCCCCGCAGATGGAAGTAGGTGATCTCGTCGCCGGTGGCGCCGTTGTAGTGGTAGTCGGCGACACCGAGTGAGTGCAGTGCCAGATGCTCGATCAGGTGGGTGATGCCGTGCCGGGACAGCGGCTCGTCCGCGACGCCGACCCGGAACGCCAGCCCCGCGTGGGTGGGCCCGGCGGACGGCATGAACAGCGCCGGAATACCGTCGATCTCCAGTCGCTGGATCATCGGGACTCCTCCAGCGCGAACGTGCGGGCGGTGCGGACGGCATCCGGCACGCTCTGGTAGATGTTCCAGGGATACTCCGTCGCCAGGTTGCCGAGCATCCGCAGCGCCCAGGCGGCCGCCTCCTTCTCCTGCATCAGCCAGAAGAGGAACGCGAAGGTGCTCGCGGCCTCCAGCCACCGGTAGCTCCGGCGGAAGGCCGGGTGACCGATCGACCGCTGCGCCGCCTCGAAGAGTTCGTCCCGCAGCGGCGCGGCGTAGAGGTACTCGCGTCGCGCGGGCCAGTCGTCCGGGTTCTCCCGCCAGATCGCCAGCAGATGCTCGGCGTGCGCCTCGGCGACCAGCATGCCGTGCGCGGTGCCGGCCGGGGCAGCGCGCATCGCGTCGAGGGCGAAGGCGTGCACCTCCTCCCACGATCCGCCCCACTTCGGGCAGAGCTGCTGCACCATGGTGATCTGGCCGGGCAGGTGATGCGGGTCGACGGCGGCCAGCCGGTCGTACCGGCGGCGTGTCTCGGCCTTGCCGAGCGACAGTCCCAGGGCGGAGGTCAGCCGGACGGTCCAGATCGCCGGGTCACCCGGGATCCGGGCGGCGCCCTCGATCAGGACCTCCTCGGCGCGTCCGAGCCACTCGTGGAAGGCCGTGAACTGCTCCGCGCTGACGTGCTTGGCGGCGGCGGTCGTACGGATGCCCCAACCCACGCTGATCAGATGCGAGCCGAGCATCGCCACGGCTGCGCCGTCCCGCGGATCACGGCGTACGACGTCGCGCAGGAAACCCTCGATGCCGTCGTCGTCGGCGCCGACCCGGATGAGCCCGGTCCGGCTGTCCGGTGCGGCGGCGTCCAGCACCCGCCGGCAGGCCGTCCAGTCCCGCCGGGCCAGGGCGGCGCGCAGGACAGCGATGTCGGGATATCCCGCGGCGAGATCGAGGACAACGTCGTCGGAAGGCGTCGGCACGAGGCGGGAGCTTAGCTTAGATGATCTTCTACATTCGCCCCGCTCATCCATTGCGGACGATCCGGGAGGATCCCCTCGTCGCCAGGATGAAGCACATGGCATCTACGACGCGCAGGACAGGGGCGGTGCCTCTGCTCGGATTACTGGTGATCATCGCGGGCGTGGTCCTCACGGTCGCGGGCGTGATCACGTGGGTCACGGTCAGCTCGACCCTCTCCGACCAGAAGATCACGGTGTCCGACGACGCCGACATGTTCGCCGGGCAGCACGTCTCGCAGCCATGGGAGGCGTACGCCGAGGCCATGGTGATCGGCGAGCACGCCAGCGAGATGGCCGGCGGCAAGACGTACGCCGAGCTGCCCCGCGACGACCCGAACCGCGATTCGGTGATGACCGCGTCGTTCCTGCAGGCCTCGCTGTTTACGTCGGTGGTCGCGTTCGGCGTCGCCCTGCTGGCCGCGGGCCTGGGCATCATCCTGCTCCTGATCGGCTATGCCCTGCGCCGCCTCGCCAGGGTGGCCGACACCGCGGACGTGGCGGCCGTCAGCTGACGGCCCGCGCGGACCACACCGCCCACAGCCGCGCGTAGCGGCCACCGGCGGCGACCAGTTGCGCATGCGGACCCATCTCGACGATCTGGCCGTGTTCCATGACGACGACCCGGTCGGCGGCGGCCGCCTGGGTCAGCCGGTGGGCGACGACCAGCGCGGTGCGCCCTTCGAGGGTCGCCGCGGCCGCCTGCTCCAGTTCCCGGGCGCCCGCGCTGCCGGCTTCGGCGGTGGCCTCGTCGAGGACGACGACCGGCGGGTCCAGGAGCACGACCCGGGCCAGCGCGAGCTGCTGGGACCGGGCCGCGGTGAGGTGGTGGCCGCCGTCGCCGACCACCGTGTCCAGGCCGTCCGGCAGGTCGCGGGCCCAGTCCAGGGCGCCGACCCGGTCGAGCGCCGCGGCGAGTTCCTCGCCGGTGGCGCCGGGGCGGGCCAGCCGCAGGTCCTCGCCGAGCGGGCCGGCGAACACGTGCGTCTCCTGGCTGACGATGGCGATCGTCCGCGCGGGCAGGTCGGCCACCGGGACGCCGCCGAGCGTGGCGGTGCCGGTGTCCGGGCGCAGGATGCCGGCGGCCAGGGACGCCGCGGTGGTCTTGCCGGCGCCGGTCGAGCCGACCAGCGCCACGACCTCGCCGGCAGCGACCCGCAGCGTGACGTCGCGCAGCACCGGAGGCCCGCCGTGATAGGCGAAGCTCACACCGTCGAGCACCAGCTCGCGGCCCGCGGCCGGCGCCGGCGAGGCGCGGCGGACGACCGGCATCGCGAGGACGCCGACGAGCCGGGCCAGGCTGGCGCCCGCGTCCTGCGCCTTGTCGAACGTGACCATCAGCAGCACCAGCGGGCCGAAGAGCCGGTGGAACAGCAGCGCCGTCGCGGAGACGTCGCCGACCGTCACGGCATCCCGCTGGACCAGGACGAACCCCGTCACCAGCACCGATCCGAGCCCGAGCAGCTCGGCCCGGCTGATCCGGCCGACGAAGCGGGTGTAGAGGGCGAACACGCTGATCGAGATGTCCCGGGCCCGGGCGGACGCGGACTCGATGCCGCTGAGGTGACGGTCCTCCAGGTGGTACGTGTGGACCGTACGGAGGCCCTGCATGCTTTCGACGAGTAGCTGTGACCGGTCGGCGATGGCGACCCGCTCGGCGGCGTACGCGGGGGCGGCCCGCGGCAGGTACCAGCGCAGACCCAGCACGTAGAGCGGCACCGCGACCGCGCCGGCCAGGCCCAGCCGCCAGTCGATGCCGGCGATCGTGGCGAGGCTGATCACCGCGAGCAGCAGGGCCGAGATCATGGTGGGCAGGACCTCGGAGACCGCCCGGTCGATCGCGGTGATGTCGGCGCTGACCCGGGACAGCAGGTCGCCGCGGCCGGCCCGGTCGAGCACCTGGGCGGGCAGGCGCAGGGCCGTGTCGACGGTGCGTTCGCGCAGGTCGGCGAGGATGCGAGAGCCGAGACGGCGGATCAGGTAGCCGGCGTATCCGGTCGCCGGGCCGCCCACCAGCGCGGACACGACGATCACTGCGGCGACCGGGATGATGGTGGCGGCGTCGCCACCGGCGCGGATGCGGTCGACGAGCAGGCCGAGGGCGTACGCCGGAACGATCGAGGCGCCGGCCGCGAGCACTCCGGCCAGCAGGGTGAGCGCCGCCGAGGCCTTGCGGGTCCGCAGTTCGGCGCGAAGCCAGGCCCGGGTCGCCGCGGTGTCGGCGATCGGCAGGGTGGTCATCGCAGGACCGCCCGGCGGTAGCCGTCGTCGCGCGCGGCGAGCTCGGCGTGGGTTCCCGCGGCGGTGACCGTGCCGTCGCCGATCACCACGACCCGGTCGGCGGCGGCGAGCAGGGCCGGGCTGCTGGTGATGACCAGGGTGCCGAACCCGGCGTCCGGTCCGTGCCGCAGCGCGCGGATACCGCCGGCGATGGCGTGCTCGGTGACCGCGTCCACGGCGGTCGTCGGGTCGTGCAGCACCAGCAGCGGCGGCCGGGCCAGCAGCGCGCGGGCCAGGGCGACCCGCTGGCGCTGACCGCCGGAGAGGTTCGAGCCGCGTTCGGCGACGGGCGCGTCGAGGCCGTCCGGGTGCAGGTCGGCCACCTCGTCGGCGGCGGCGGCCCGCAGAGCGTCGGCGAGCCCCTGATCCTCCGGGCGGATCTTGATGTTCGAGGCGAGCGTCCCGGAGAACAGGTCGGTCCGGTGTGGCTCGACGTGCAGCAGCCGGCGGGCACGGCTCCGGTCGACCGCGTCGAGCCGCTCCCCGGCGAGGAGGATGTCTCCTCCGTACCCCTGCGGGGTGGTCAGAAGCCGCACGAGAGCCTCCGCGTCGGCCGGCCGGTGCGCCACCACCCCGACGAACTCGCCCGGCCGGACGTGCAGGTCGAGGCCGTCGAGCGGACCGTGCACGACCTTGGAGAGGCGCAGCTCGCAGCGGGTGCCGGTGGGAGCGGCGGTGCCCTCGGGCAGGACCAGGCCGGCCTGGGTGACGGACGCGACCCGGGCGGCGGCGGCGCGAGCGGCGGCCATCCAGCTCGGCACGACCGCGAGCACCCCGAACGGCTCGATCAGGAACTGCGCCGACCCGATCACCGTGACGAACTCGCCGACGGTGATCCGGCCGGTCAGCGCCGACCAGCCGGCCGCTATCGCGACGCCGCCGGCCAGGAGCGTGCTGAGCGTGGTGGAGGCGGCGAGATAGGCGTTCTGGGTACGCGAGGCCCGCAGCGTGGCATCGAGTGACTGCCGGCTGACCACCTGATAACGCTCGGCCGCCGCGTCCTGCGCCCCGATGCCGCGCAGCGGACGCAGCCCGGTGACCAGGTCGGTGGCGAGCGACGTGGCCCGCCCGGCCTGATCCTGCTGGTCCTTGACCCGGCGCGCGATCAGCGGAGCGGTCAGGTTCAGCACCGCCAGGACGACCGGCGTCGCGATCAGCACGGCGATGCCGAGCGGCGCCGAGATGACCAGCAGCGTGACGGCGCTGACCGTGACCGCCACGATCGAGCTGGTGATCCGCGGGATGTGGTCGAGGAAGTAGGACGTGTAGTCGGCGTCCGAGGTGGAGACGGTGAGCAGGTCGCCGGCGTGCCGGTCGGTACGCAGCCCACGCGGGTGCAGGATCTTCCCGGCCACCTCGACGCGCAGCAGGTGGCCCTCCTCGGCGATGGCCCGCTGCAGGTGCCGCGCGCCGTACCGGTAGGTCACCACCAGCACCAGATAGGTCACCGCGAGGACCGCGGTCTAGGTCGCCAGCGCGATCACGTCGCCGGTGCCGACCGCCCGGTCGACGATGACGCCGATCAGCACCGGGACGAGGGCGGCGCAGAGCTGGTAGACGCCGGCGAGGGCGGTTCCGGTCCAGAGATGCCGGCCGTTGCGCGCCACTGCCCGGCGCAGGATGCCTGTCACTTCTCCGAACTCCCCATCCACGATCAGGTAAGGCGAGCCTAACCCCCCACGACCTGCAAGATCATGTCGGTGTTAGGTTAGGCACCCCTTACCCCTTGATCCATGGGAGTTCCTCAGCATGCGTGCCTCCCGGTTCCTCACCGGAATCGTCGCCCTCACCGCCGCCCTCGCGCTCACCGCGTGCGGCTCGTCCGACGACACCGAAGACGCCCCTGCCGCCTCCGGCAGCGCCGCCGCGTCGTTCCCGGTCACGGTCACGCACGCGTTCGGGACCACCACCATCGAGAAGAAGCCCGAGCGGGTCGCCACCGTGAACTGGGCCAACCACGAGGTGCCGCTCGCCCTCGGCATCGTGCCGGTCGGCTACGCCAAGGCCAACTTCGGAGACGAGGACGGCGACGGCCTGCTGCCCTGGGACGCCGCGAAGCTCAAGGAGCTCGGCGCGCCGACCCCGGTGCTCTTCGACGAGACCGACGGCATCGACTTCGAGGGTGTCGCGAACACCAAGCCGGACGTCATCCTGGCCGCGTACTCCGGCCTGACGCAGCAGGACTACGACACCCTCAGCAAGATCGCGCCGGTCGTCGCGTACCCGAAGTCGGCCTGGGCCACCTCCTGGCGCGACAGCATCACGCTGGAGAGCAAGGCGCTCGGCCTGGCCGCCGAGGGCGACGCGCTGATCGCCAAGATCGAGGGCGAGATGAAGGCCGAGGCGGCCCGCTACCCGAAGCTGGCCGGCAAGTCGGTGATGTTCCTGACCCACATCGACCCGACCGACCTCAGCAAGATCAGCTTCTACACCACGCACGACACCCGGGCGCAGTTCTTCACCGACCTCGGCATGAAGCACCCGGCCAGCATCGAGAAGGCGTCCGCCGCGACCGAGGAGTTCAGCCTCACGCAGAGCGCCGAGCAGGTGCAGAACCTCAGCGACGTCGACATCATCGTGACCTACGGTGACGCCGAGGGCACCACCCTCGCGACGCTGCAGAAGGACCCGCTGCTGTCGAAGATCCCGGCGATCGCCCGCGGCTCGTTCGTGTCGCTGCCCGGAAGCACCCCGGTCGCGACCGCCGCCAACCCGACGCCGCTCGCCGTCTCCTTCGTGCTGAAGGACTACGTCGACCTGCTCGGCAAGGCCGCCGACAAGATCTGATGAGTTCCCTCGCAACTCGGCCCGGGCCGGACGTCGCCGTTCTGCGACGCCCGGCCCGGGTGCGCCTGGCCTGGCTGCTGGTCGTGCTCGCCGTCCTGATCGCGGTCATGGCCGCCTCGGTCGCCTTCGGCTCCCGGATCGTCGGCTGGTCCGACATCACGGCGGCCTTCGGCGGCACCGACGAGACGCTCGATCAGGCCGCGGTGGTCAAGCGCATTCCTCGTACGGTCCTCGCGGTGCTGGTCGGGGCCGCTCTCGGCCTGTCCGGGGCCGTCATGCAGGGCGTGACCCGCAACCCGCTCGCCGACCCGGGCGTGCTCGGCATCAACATGGGCGCCATGCTCGCGATCGCCGTGGGCATGACCACCGTCGGGCTCTCCACGGCGACCCAGTACATCTGGTTCGCCATCGCCGGCGCCGCGATCTCGGCGGTCTTCGTTTATGCCGTCGGCTCGCTCGGCCGCGGCGGCGCCACCCCGCTGAAGATCGCGCTGGCCGGCGCGGCCACCTCCGCGGCGCTCGCCTCGCTCGTCTCGGCGGTCGTGCTGCCCCGCGGCGACGTCGCCGAGAACTTCCAGTCCTGGCAGGTCGGCGGCGTCGGCGGCGCGACCTGGGACAGCATCGCGCAGATGGCGCCGTTCCTGGTCGGCGGCGTGGTCGTCTGCCTGCTCTGCGCCCGTCCGCTGAACTCGCTCGCCCTCGGTGACGACCTCGCCGCCGGCCTCGGCGAACGCGTCGCGGTGGCCCGTGGCGTCGCCGCCCTCGGCGCGGTGGTGCTCTGCGGCGCGGCCACCGCCGTCGCCGGTCCGATCGCCTTCGTCGGCCTGATCATCCCGCACCTGTGCCGCCTGCTCGTCGGCCTCGACCACCGCTGGCTGCTGCCGTTCGCCACGCTCACCGGCGCGGCGTTGCTGACCGGCGCCGACGTGATCGGCCGGGTCGTGAACCGGCCCGACGAGATCGAGGCGGGCATCATCACCGCCCTGATCGGCGCGCCCTTCTTCATCTACGTCGTCCGCCGGCAGAAGGTGCGCGAGCTGTGACCTCAACTCTTGTCGCCGTCACCCGGGGACGGACCCGGAGGGGCCGCCGGCGGTTCTCCGTGCTGGGCGTGCTCCTCCTCTCGATCGTGGCGATCTTCGCGGTCTCGCTGATGGCAGGGCAGACGTTCTACCCGCCCGCCGACGTGCTGCGGGTGATCCTCGGTGAGACCGTTCCCGGCGCCTCCTTCACGGTCGGTGAGCTGCGCCTGCCGCGCGCCGTGCTGGCCCTGGTCGCCGGCCTGTGCTTCGGCATGGGCGGCGTCACGTTCCAGACCATGCTGCGCAACCCGCTCGCCAGCCCGGACATCATCGGCATCAGCTCGGGCGCGAGCGCGGCGGCGGCGTTCGCCATCATCGTGCTCGGCCTCGGCGAGGCGGGTGTCTCCGCGTTCGCCATCGTCGCCGGCCTCGGCGTCGCGCTGATCATCTACGTGCTGTCGTACAAGGACGGCGTGGCCGGGACCCGGCTCGTCCTCATCGGCATCGGGATGGCCGCGATGCTCAACAGCGTCACGTCGTACGTCCTCAGCCAGGCCGGGCAGTGGGACCTGCAGGCGGCGTCGCGCTGGCTCAACGGCAGTCTCAACGGCTCCACCTGGGAAGAGGCCGTCCCGGTGCTGGTCGCGCTGCTGGTGTTCGGACCGCTGCTGCTGTCCCAGGCCCGCAACCTGACGATGCTGCAGCTCGGCGACGACACCGCCGCGGCGCTCGGTACCCGGCTGGAGCGGACTCGTCTCATCGCCATCGTGGCGGCGGTGGGTCTCATCGCGTTCGCCACCTCGGCCACCGGCCCGATCGCGTTCGTGGCGTTCCTGGCCGGGCCGATCGCCGCCCGGCTGACCGGACCCGGCGGCTCGCTGCTGTGGCCGTCCGCCCTGGTCGGCGCGCTGCTCGTGCTGGTCGCCGACTTCCTCGGGCAGTTCGCCTTCGACACCCGCTTCCCGGTCGGCGTCGTCACCGGCGTGCTCGGTGCCCCTTACCTCATCTACCTGCTCGTCCGCACCAACCGCGCCGGAGGCTCGCTGTGACCACCTCTCATGTGCTGGCCGTCGAGAAGCTCACCGTCGGCTACGGCGACCGGGCCGTCATCGAGTCGCTCGACCTGCTCGTGCCGCCCGGAAGGATCACCGCGATCGTCGGCGCCAACGCCTGCGGCAAGTCGACGCTGCTGCGCTCGATGTCCCGGCTGCTCGCCCCGCGCGCCGGCCACGTGCTGCTCGACGGCCGCGAGGTGCACCGGATGCCGGCGAAGGAGCTGGCCCGCACGCTCGGGCTGCTCCCGCAGTCGCCGATCGCGCCGGAGGGCATCACCGTCGCCGACCTGGTCGGCCGAGGCCGCAACCCGCACCAGCGGATCCTGTCCCGCTGGAGCTCCGCCGACGACGCCGCGGTGGCGTCGGCGCTGGATGCCACGCACACCGCCGACCTGGCCGACCGGGCGGTCGACGAGCTCTCCGGCGGGCAGCGCCAGCGCGTGTGGATCGCGATGGCGCTCGCCCAGCAGACCGAGGTGCTGCTGCTGGACGAGCCCACCACGTTCCTCGACGTCAGCCACCAGGTCGAGGTCCTCGACCTGCTCACCGACCTGAACGCGGCCCGGGGCACCACCATCGTGATGGTGCTGCACGACCTGAACATGGCGGCCCGGTACGCGGACCACCTGATCGCCCTGGCCGACGGTTCCCTGCACGCGGCGGGGGAGCCGGAAGAGGTGCTGACGCAGGAGTGCGTCCGCGCGGTGTTCGGCCTCGACAGCCAGGTCATCACCGACCCGGTGTCCGGCAAGCCCCTGATGCTGCCGATCGGCCGCCACCACGTGCGTGCGGCGGCGGGCTGACCGGTCGTTGCGCCGCGGCGTGACCGGTCGTTGTGCCGCGGCGTGATGGGCTCGTTATGCTGCGGCGTGATGGGTGAGAGTTCCGGGGATCCGGCGGCCACGCTGCGGTTCGAGATCCTCGGGCCGGTCCGGGCTTTCCGGGGCGCCGAGCAGGTCGACATCGGCCCGCTGCGGCAGCGAGCCGTGCTGGCATTGCTGCTGCTCAACGCCGGTAAGCCGGTGCCGGTCCCGGAGATCGTGGCAGCGCTGTGGAACGGTGACCCGCCGGAGAACGGCGTCGACATCGTGCAGCGCTACGTCGGCGGGCTGCGGCGGGCGCTCGACCCGGACCGGACGTCGCTGATCGCCTTCACCGACGACGGCTATGTCCTCCGGCCGAGTGAGAGCGACGCCGCCGAGTTCCGGGCGGCGCTGACCCGGGCGCACACCGAGCACCGGACCGGCAACCTGGACGAGGCCACCTCGCAGGTGAGCGCGGCGCTCGGGCTGTGGCAGAACGAGCCGCTGACCGGGTTGACCGGCCCGGTCTTCGAGTCGGCGCGGGCCCGGCTCAACCTGGAGCGGGCCACCGCCGCGAAGCTGGCCGCCCGCCCGGCCCACACCCGGCCGTTCCCACCCGCTCCCGCGCCGGCCGCCGAGCCCGCGCCGGCCGCTGACCCCGCGCCGGCCCGGCCGCATGCGCCGGCGCAGGTGAAGGAGCCCGCGCCGACCCGGCCCTTTGCTCCGGACGATCCGGCCTATCCGGAGGCCGTGGACCCGTGGGACGGCCACGACCTCTTCCCGCCCGACCCGCTCACTGGTAGGTAGGGTCCGCCCAGCGGCCGGCGCTGCGCGACCGGACCGGCTCGATGAAGCGGGGCGGGACGCTCTGCGGGAAGCCCTCACCCCAGTTGGTGGCGTCGCCGCGCATCTCGACGCGGGCGTTGTCGGTGTACCAGTCGACCAGGTCGGCGTCCGATTGCACGATCCACGTGCAGCCCTTCTCGGCGTCGGCGGTGAAGTCGCCGTGCCGGATCAGCGGGGGACGCCAGAAGTACGTGCCCGGCCACATCTTGCCGAAGTTGTAGTCGAACGCCCCGTCCAGGCAGTACGCCTCCTCCGAGCAGGGGTGATGCGCGAGCGGCTCCTCCCGCCAGCCCGGCTTCGCCTTGATCAGGCGGGTGTAGAAGCCGGTCTTCTCGTCCCGGTGCAGCAGTTTGATGTAGAGCCCCGGCACCGGCGTGCCGCCGAGGTCGAAGCGCATCGGGCTGCCGTCCTTCACGTCGATCCACGGCATCGCCGCGGTGTCGAGCACGACGAGTCCGGGCTCGCCGGCGGTGGTGGTGTCGAAGTGCCAGTCGCCGTACTCGCGGAACAGCAGGACCTCGGTGCCTTCGGTGACCGTGATCGGCGGTGTGAACACTCCGGCCTGTGCCGTCCAGTAACCCTCCGGCCCGAGCACGGTGTCGCCGATCGCGACCGAGCCGGACAGCACGTACCACTCGGTGTCGGCCTGGTGCACGCCGGCGGGGCGGGACCAGTCGCTGGTGAAGCGCACCTTCAGCGACGCGGAGCCGTCCTCCTCGTCGTAGCTCAGGTTGCGCTGCTCGGCGCTGCCGATCGCGTGCTGGAACTCGGCGACGTGCCAGATCAGGTCGCGTTCATCGACGATCTCGACGTGCGGGCGCATGGCGGGCCTCCTCTGTCGGGCTTTTCCAGTGCAGAATGTAGCGGTATTTAGTTTCGTGTACAAGGTGTATCGTCTATTCCCGTGACCCGCCCTGGACGCCCCGCCGGACCGACCGGCGACACCGAGGCCGTCGTGCTCACGGCCGCCCTGAAGCTGCTGCTCGAAGAGGGGCCGGCCGCGCTCACGGCGCAGCGGCTCTACCAGGTCACCGGCGTCTCGCGCACCACGGTCTACCGGCATTGGCCCACCCCGGCCGACGTGCTGGCCGCCCTCATCGACGTCGCGCCGATCCCGCCGGGGGAGCCCACCGGCGACCTCGCCGAGGACCTGCACGCCGAGGTCGACCGGCTCGGCGACCGGCTCCGGGACCGTCCGGTCGCCCGGTTCCTGCAGGCCCTGGTGGTGGCGGACGCGGCCGAGCTGCGGCACCGCTACGTCAGTGACCTGCTCGAGCCGTTCCATACGGTGCTGCGCGCCGCCGGCGTGCCGGACGACGACCGGGAGGACGCGGTCGCGATGATCGCCTCGCCGCTGCTGCTCGACGCTCTGCTGCTGGACCGGCCGCCGGCCCGTGATCGCGCCCACCGCATCGTCGACACCGTGGCAGGAGCCGGAACTAAATGACGAACATCGTCGGACCCCGCGCCCTCTTCGGCGTGATCGTGCCGAGCACGAACACCGTCGTCGAACACGACTACTGGACCGCCCGCGTGCCCGGCGTCGCCTTCCGCGCCGGTTCCATGCACATCCCGAATCCGATGATGGGTGACGACGCCGGCTTCGAGGCCCTGCTCGGGCAGATCCGCGCCTCGATCGACACGGCCGTGCGGGACGCGCTCACCGCGGAGCCCGACCGGATGGTGATGGGCATGTCCGCCGAGACGTTCTGGGGAGGGGTCGCGGGAAACGAGGCGTTCGAAGAGCGGCTCCGCCGGCGTACCAAGATGCCTGTGACCACCGGGGCCAGCTCATGCCGTGCCGCGCTGCAGGCGCTGAAGTGCCGCCGCATCGCGGTCTTCTCGCCCTATCAACCCGTCGCCGACCGGGAGGTCGGAAGGTTCTTCACCGAGGCCGGCTTCGATGTCGCCGCGATCACCGGCCTGCGCTGCCCGACCGCCACCGACATCGCCAAGGTGCCGGAGGAGCGGCTGCGCGCGGAGGTGGCGCGGCTCGACGGGCCTGATGTCGACGCGATCGTCCAGGTCGGGACGAACCTGTCCTTCGTGGCTCTGGCCGACACCCTGGAGCGCGAGCTGGGCAAACCGGTGATCGCCATCAACGCCGCGACGCTCTGGCACGCGCTGCGCTCGCACGGCATCGACGACCGGGTGGACGGCATGGGCGAGCTGCTCCGTTCCCTCTAGCGAAACGTCGTTTCGTTCTGGCAAGATTCCCGCATGGCTCTCACCGATGAATCCGAGCAGATCAAGCAGGTGACGGCCTATCCGGGGCGTGCTCCTGTCCCGGTCCGGCATGGCGCCGCCGCCCCCTTCGGCTGGTGGCCGGCGATCTGCGTGGCGCTGGTCGCCGCGATCGACCGGGTGGAATACAACCTGCTCGCGGGGGCCCTGCCGACCATCCAGAAGGAGTTCGGCTTCAGCGACAGCCAAGGCGGCGCGATCGCCACGGCCGGCGCCCTCGCCGCGATCGTCCTGCTGCTGCCGGCCGGCAAGCTCGCCGACACCGGCAAACGCACCTGGACCATCTCGGTGATCGTCGCGATCTGGGCGCTGCTCACCGTCGGCACCGGCCTGGCCGGCACGTACGCCACGCTGTTCGCGGTCCGGGTGCTGCTCGGCGCGGCCGGTCAGCTCTACAACCCGCCGTCGTCGAGCCTGCTCGGCGACCTCTATCCGGGTCCGGGCCGGGCACGAGCCTATGGGTACGAGCGGATGGCCTACTTCGCCGGCCTCCCGATCGGAGTGATCGCCGGCGGGGCACTCGCGCAGACGGTCGGCTGGCGCACCGGGTTCTTCCTGGTCGCCGTCCCGGGCGTGATCATCGCCCTGCTCGTGCTGACGATCCGCGAACCGGTGCGCGGCCTCGGCGACGACCTGTCCCGGTGGTACACCGGCGCGCCGCCGGTCGAGAAGCAGGCCGACGAGCAGGCCGTTCCGATGAAGACGCAGCTCGTGACGCTGCTGCGGATCCGTACCCTGCGGTCGGTCATCATCGGCCTGAGCATCCTCTTCTTCGGACTGGGCGGCCTGTTCTTCTGGATGCCGTCGTTCTACACCCGCGAGTTCGGCCTGCCCGAGGCGTCGGCCGCCGCCGTCGGTGGCGGCGCCGGCCTGGTCGGGATCGTCGCCGGCATCCTGGCCGGCAGCTGGCTCGGCGACCGCTTCCACCGGCAGCGGGTCGCGATCGGCGGCTGGTCGCTGCTGTTCGGCACGGTCTTCCTGGCCGGCGCGGTGAGCGTCCCGGTCCTGGCCCCGCAGGCGGTCTGCTTCACCCTCGCCAACGTCGGCTTCGCCGCCGCGATCGCCAACCTGACCGCCGCCAACGCCGACGTGGTCGCCGCCCACCGCCGCGGCCTCGGCTTCGCCGTCCTGCAGATGCTGGTCACCCTCGGCGGCGCGCTCGGCCCCTGGCTGATCGGCCTGGCCTCGGACGCCACGGGCTCGCTGCGCTGGGCGTACACGGTGGTGCTGCTGCCGCTGGTGATCGGCAGCCTGATCGTCTTCCGGGGTCAGCGCACCTATGAGCAGGACGCGGCGGCGGCCCTGGGCACCCCGGCCGACTGACCGCGAAGGGCAGGCGGGACTGCCCGTTCGCACGCCGTCGGCCGTGAGGGTTGGGGACGGCAGCCGGACCGGGGATGTACTTCGATCATGAGTGACTACCTGGCCGATCAGGCCGAGACCCGGTTCGTCGACGGCCCGGCGGGGGAGCGGTTCGCCTACCGCCGTTTCGGGAAGGGCGGCGCGATCCCGCTGGTGCTGTGCATGCGGCTGCGCGGCACCATCGATCACTGGGACCCGGCGTTCCTCGACCTGCTCGCCGCCGAGCGCGAGGTCATCGTCTTCGACAACCGGGCGGTGAACCTGTCCACCGGCCCGGCGCCGGCGGGTATCGACGACATGGCGGACGGCGCCGAGCAGTTCATCCGCGCGCTCGGGCTGACCACCGTGGACCTGCTCGGCTGGTCGATGGGCGGGATCGTGGCACAGGGTGTCGCGCTGCGGGCCCCAGGCCTGGTGCGGCGGCTCATCGTGGCCGGCAGCTCGGCCGGTGGTGTCCCGGACCTGCCGGCGCCGCCGCCGAAGGTGAACGAGGTGCTGTCGCACGCGGTGAACGGAGACGAGGACTTCCTCTACCTGTTCTTCGGCGAGTCGGAGCGGGCCCGCGCGGCCGGTCTGGCCTCGCTGCGCCGGCTGGAGACCCGGCTCACGGACGCCGCGGTGAGCCCGGCGACGTACCGGGCGCAGCTGACCGCGATCGCGACCTTCGCGGGCTACTGGCACCGCCAGGACGAGCTGACGCTGCCGGTGCTGGTGGCCAACGGCGCCCACGATGTGATGATCGACTCGTACGCGACGTACGCCATGTCGCGGCGGCTCCCGGACGCCAAGGCCGTACTCTACAGCGATGCCGGCCACGGTTTTCTCTTCCAGCACCCCGAGGACTTCGCCGCCGAGATCAGCCGTTTCCTGACGTGAGCGCGCTGATCGAGGTCGGGAATCTGGGCAAGTCGTTCGGTGACGCGCCGGTGCTGCGGGACGTGAGCCTGACGGTCGACGCCGGCGAGTTCCTGGCGATCGTCGGGCCGAGCGGCTCGGGCAAGTCGACGCTGCTCTACTGCATGTCCGGGCTGGAACCGGCCACCACCGGCGAGGTACGGATCCTGGGGACGCCGCTCGGGCCGCTCGGCCGGGGACGGCTGGCCCGGCTGCGTCGCGACCACCTCGGATTCGTGTTCCAGTCGTACAACCTCATCCCGTCGCTGTCCGCGCGGGACAACGTGGCGCTGCCGGCCCGGCTGGCCCGCCGCAGGATCAGCGACGCGGACGTGGACCGGGCGCTCGCCGATGTGGGGCTCGCCGAGAAGGCACACGCCCGCCCGGCCGAACTCTCCGGCGGTCAGCAGCAGCGTGTCGCGATCGCCAGGGCGCTGGCGCTGCGGCCCGACGTGCTCTTCGCCGACGAGCCGACCGGCGCGCTCGACACCGCCGCCGGCAATCAGGTGCTCGACCTGCTGGCGACGGTGGTGGCGGCCGGCCGCTCGGTCGTCATGGTCACCCACGACCTGCAGGCCGCGGCCCGGGCCGACCGGGTGCTGGTGCTGCGCGACGGCGCCGTGCACCGCGAGCTGAAACATCCGCAGGCCGCCGGGATCTTCGCGGCGATGGGCGCCTGACGTGCTGAGACTGATCGTGAGCGACCTGGTCGCGAACCTCCGGATCTGGCTCGGCGCGCTCGCCGTCGCGGCGGCGACGGCGGCGGTCGGCGCGGTGGTGGGTTGCGGTCTCGCGACAGCGGTCGCGGTGGGCGGGGATGAGGCCCTGGCCCTGTACGCCATCAGCGGCACGATCCTGACGCTCACCGCCGTCACCGCCGTGATCGTCACCGGGACCGTCGCCGGGCTCACCGTGACGCTGCAGCAGCGTGGCTACGCCCTGTGGCAGCTCGCCGGCATCGGACCGGGCCGGGTCCGCGCCGTCGTGACCGCGCAGCTTGCCCTGGTGTCGCTGGCCGGCGCGGCGGCCGGTTGCCTGGTCGCAGTGCCGGCCCTGCGGCCGCTGTGGCGGACGGTGTTCCCCGATCTGCCGTTCCGGTTCACCACGCTCGCGGCCGTTCCGGTGGTCCTCGTCGTGGTGGCCGTCGTGACGATCGGGGGATTCCGGAGCGCGGGACGGGCCGGTCGTACCCCGCCGATCCGATCCCTGCGCGAGCCGGAACCCGCCGCCCGGCGGATGTCGGCGGGCCGCTGGATCGCCGGGGTGTCCACCCTGGCCGTGACCGTGGCGATCGTCGCGAGCCTGCCCGGCGGCGACCCGGCGAAGCTGACCGCGCCGCTGACCCTGCTCGGTCCGCTGACCGCCGGGGTGCTCGCGGCTTTCAGCCCGCTGTTCCTGACCGGGCTGCTGCGGGCCTGGACGGCCGTCGTCCCGGCCACCGCGTCCAGCGCCTGGTTCCTGGCCCGCAACAACACCGCCTACCACCTCGCCCGCGGCACCGGCGCGGTCAACCCGATCATGGTGGCGATCGCCCTGGCCGGCGGCATGTACGCGGCCGACGCGACAGTGGCGGACTCCGCGCCCACGGCCGGCACGGTGCTGTTGCTGCTCGGCGGCCCGATGCTGCTCGCGCTGGTCGGCGCGGCCGCCACCATCGTGATGGGCAGCGGTCCCCGGGAGCGCGAGTACGCCCTGGTCCTCGCGGCCGGTGGCACCCCGGCGACGGTGCTGGTCACGGCCGCCGCCGAAGCGATCATCTACGTGGGGACGGCGGCGCTGCTCGGCACGGCCGCGGTGGCGGTCACCGCGCTGGCCGGGGCCTGGGCGATCGGCGGCACACCGTCGTTCGGCCTGGCGGCGGTGGCCGTGGTGACCGGCACGGGCCTCGCCCTGACCCTGGCCGCGACGGTGGCGCCCACCGCCCTGTCGCTGCGCAACGACGTCCCGCGGACTCTGGCGGGAGACGCCTGACAAAAATCCACGGTGGTCTATATTGAGCCCTTGGGCGCGCTCCCATCCCCCAAGTTGTTAGCGCTCACAGACCGAAGGGTTCCCCCATGCCCGCATCCCCGCCCCGCCGCCGTCGCTGGTGGGCCGCGCTGCTCGTCGTCGTCCTCGGCGGCGCCGGCGCCGCGTTCGGCGTCCAGCAGGCCAGTGCCGCGACGGTCAACACCGCCGCCTGGTACGTCTTCGTCAACCGGCACAGCGCCAAGGCCATGGACGTCTACAACCTGTCCACCACGGCCGGCGCCGGCATCGCCCAGTTCACCCGCAACGACGGCAACTGGCAGCAGTGGCAGTTCGTCGACGCCGGCTCCGGCTGGTACAAGATCAGGAGCCGGCACAGCGGACTGTTCCTGGAGATGCCGAACGCCACCGACGGCACCCAGCTCATCCAGAACACCGACAACGGCACGACCCGGCAGCAGTTCACCCTGAAGGACTCGGCGAACGGCGACGTCCGCTTCGTCAACCGGCACACCGGCAAGGCCCTCGACCTCTGGGAGTGGTCCACCGCCGACGGCGCGATCATCTCCCAGTTCGCCGACGCGGACGGCGCCAACCAGCGGTGGTCGCTGGTCCAGGTCGGCTCCGGCAGCGCCGCGGCCTGCGGGTCCGGCACCTTCCAGTCCGAGGTCACCGTCAGCGGCAGCACCTGGACGGCCCGCAACGCGTCCGGGACCGCCGTCTACACCGGCACCGACTTCCGGGCCGCCGTGCAGGCCGGCATCGGCAGCCTCACCGCCGGGCGCACGTCCCTCCAGCGCGTCGTGGTCCGCGGTAACGGGTCGATGACCGCCGGCAGCCGCATCTCGCTGGCCAGCTACACCTCGCTGTCGGTCTGCGGCACCATCAACGTGACCGGCAGCGGCAGCGGCGACTACGCCCCGATCTACGCGCGCGGGGTCAGCAACATCGAGGTGCCCTACCTCAACGTCACCGGCGCGCCGATCTACGGCATCTTCATGCGCAACGTGTCGAACGTCTGGCTCGGCCAGATCGACATGCGGCTCAGCGCCGGCCTCGGCGTCCGCATCGACAACCGGGGCAACACCGCGGAGTGGACCCGCAACGTGCGGATCGACACCGTCTACGTGTCCGGGGCCTCCTCGCACGCGGTGGAGACGTACGGGGTCGACGGCATCACGATCGGCACGGTGACGGCCCGCAGCGTCGGCGAGTCCGGCCTGCTGCTCAACCAGACGATGAACGCCACGGTCGGTACGGTGGACGCCGACAACGCCGGGGCGGGCACCGGATACGCGGCGTTCCGGATGGCCAACCGCAACGGGCGGGTCGGCGACGCGTACCCGAACAACATCAAGGTCGGAACCGTGAAGGCCCGGGGCGGCGGCCGCGGCGTCTTCTGCGTCTCGGAGAGCGGCGGCTTCACCATCGACCGGGTCGACATCGCGAACACCGGCAACAACGCGATCCTGCTGGAGAACTGCTACAACGGCGTGATCGCCGCGGTCTCCGGCACGGTCAGCGGCGGCGGCGAGATCCGGATCGCGGCCCGGACCGAGTTCGCGCCGTCGTCGGGCATCAGCCTGCGCAACCTGGCGGTGTCGAACACCAACATCACCTGGAGCCCCTGTACGGGTTCGAACAACACCATCACCAACGTGACCCGCACGAACTCCACTCTCACCTGGTGCTGACGTCGCGGCGGGCGGCCACCCTTCGCCAGGGTGGCCGCCCGCCGGTGGCCGCGGTTCTCAGGCGTCGACCGGGTCGGCCGGAGCGCCGGTGAGGGTGAACGCGACCGGGACGTCGCCGTGCTCCGCGGTCCGCAGGAACAGCCGCTCCTGCACGTACGACCGCGTGACGATCACCTCGCGGTCGCCGCTGTCCGGGTCGACCACCACCTGACGCTTCGTTATCCACTTGCCGGTCAGCGTCGCGGTGATCGGCTGGTTGGCGGGTCCGATCGGGATCCCGGCCCGCTCCAGCGGCAGGCTCATGGCCCGGTACACGAGCCCGTCGACGGCGGCCCCGGTCACGCTGTCGGTCGCGACCACGGTGAACGTCGCGGCCTGCCCGTGCGGCAGCGCGTCCGGTTCGACCCGGGAGACCAGCTCGCCCCGCCGGACGCTGAGCCCCTGCCGGGTGGTCTGGACCGGTGGATCGCCGGCGCCGCCGTCGTCACCGCTGCTCTGCTGCCACTGCTCGACGATCCAGATGATCAGCCGGACCGTGAACAGGATGTCCGTCATGATCGGCACGAACCGGTTCTTCGGGGTCGGGCCGTGCCAGACGTCGATGCGGTCGACCCGCCGCGCCACGTCCGGGCCGACGTTGTAGTACTCGTTGTCCCACCGGTTGGAGGTGGACCAGAAGACCAGCCGGCCGTCCACGCCGTACGAGACGAGCGGCGTGATGTGGAGCAGGTTGCCCTCCACGTCGGAGAGCGAGACCAGGACGCCGCCGGTGAACCCGCGCAGATCCCAGTGGGAGAAGGTGTTCGTCCGGACCTGCATGTTGCCGGCGTCGTCGAGCGAGACGATGGACCGCATGTAGCGGGGGCCGCCGATGCTCTGCTCGGTCGTGTCGATGGTGGTGGGTGCCATGGTTCTGCTCCTTCGTGGAAGGCGGGAAGTGGTTGCCCCACCACCGTCGGGCGCGCGCTGTCCCGGTCGCAGGAGACGATGTCCCGGCACGACCGGGAGGATGGCCCGATGCTGTCCTAGGGTGTGGCGATGAGCGCGCCGCGGATCGGGGTGACGGTCCTGATCGTCGACGACCACCCGCTCGTCCGCCGCGGGCTCGCCGCCGTGCTCGACCTCGAGCCCTGGGTCGGCCGGTCGGTGGAGGCGTCCACCAGCGCCGAGGGCGAGCGCCTGGCGATCGCCGAGCAACCCGGCGTCGCGGTGATCGACCTGGGTCTGCCCGACGGCAGCGGCCTCGACCTGATCCACCGGCTCCGCCGTGCCGTGCCGTCCTGCGCGGTCCTGGTGCTGACCATGACGCGCGACGACGGGCTGGTGCGCGGCTGCCTCGCGGCCGGCGCCAGTGGCTACGTGCTCAAGGACTCCACTCCGGAGGTCGTCCTCAACGCGCTGCGCACGGTCGCCGACGGAGGCCTGGTGCTCGGACCGCGGGTCGGCGGACCGGCGGCCCTGGGACCGGGCCGTCCGGCGGCGATGCCACCGCCGCTGGACCGGCTGCAGCCACGGGATCTGCGGCTGCTCTCGCTGGTCGCCGAGGGGCGCAGCAACGGCCAGATCGCGCGGGTCATGGGGATCAGCGAGAAGACGGTCCGTAATCGGCTGTCCGGTGTGCTCACCACGCTCGGTGTCGCCGACCGGGTGCAGGCGGCTCTGCTGGCCCGCGAGCACGGCTTGCCGCCCCCCGGATAACGGCGTTGCCCGGCCACCGCCGCTGTGCCAGCCTGGATCCGGGCGGCCGGACAGGCCCGCGCCGCGGGTTGTCGAGAGGCCGGTGCCGAGGGGAAGAGCCATGCGGGACGCCGATGCGCTGATGCTCGCCATCCGGGATGACAACCGGTTCCTCCACGTCGGACCGGGTGGGATCGCCCTCGCCCATCTGCGCGAGGAGGAGACCGGCGTTCCGCTCGACTACGGCGAGGGCGCCCGCGATCCGTTCGACTTCTTCGACGGCGACGGCGTCCGGTGGTTGCGGGAGCCGCCCGGCACCGGTCTGCGCCTCGTGCCCGCGGACGCCGAGGTCACCCCGCCACGCTTCCTGCTGGACCGGATCGACGCGGTGCTCGCGCACATGCAGGTGGTGCTCAACGAGACGCCGGGTTTCGGGAGCGTCCCCGGCCCGCCGATGGTCCGGGTGCCCCGCCCGGAGGGCACCCTGCCGGAGGTGATGGTGCGGCTCGACGAGCTGTTCCGCGGTCTGCGCCCGCCGCAGCCCGACAAGGGCAGCTTCTTCCACATGCTGGCGCATCTGGCCGGCACCGCCCACACCTGACCGGCGCGCGGGACCAGGACGATGACGGCCCCGGAGCGGAGGCTCGTGGACCGGCCGGCTCCGATGCTGATCGCCGCGGGGACGGGGCTGGCCGGCCTGGCGGTCGCGGGCGGGCTGCTGGACATGCGCGGGCCGACGCCGACGCCGGTGGCGATCCCGGCGATGCTGGCGGTGTCGTTCGCGCCGCTCGGGGTCTTCGTCCTGCGCCGCCTGCCCGGCCACCCGCTGGGGCGGCTGATGCTCCTCGTCGGCGTCACCGCCACCGTGGCCGTCGTGGCCGCCTGCTGGTCGGCGTGGCTGCCGCTGGCGTGGCTCAGCCAGTGGGCGTGGTGGCCGCCCCTGGCGACGATCCCGCTGATCATGCTGGTGATCCCGGACGGCAGGACGCCGTCGCCACGGCGGCGCGTGGCCGGCGCCGTCCTGGTGATCGCCGGAGGCGTGGCCACCGGAGCGCTGGCGATCGCCGCGCTGCTGCGGCCGAGGACGCTGCTCACGGTGGTCGACGATCGGCCGCCGCCCGGGCTGCGATGGCTTGGCGTGGTCGCGCTGTCCATGGTGGGCGTCGTGGCGGTCACCACGCTGGTCGTCGTGGTCCTCCTGGTCGCCCGCCTGCCCGGCCTCGACCGGGAACAGCGCCAGCAGCTCGCCTGCCTGCTGCCGAGCGCCGTGCTGCTGGTGGCGGGCATCGCCCTCGACTACGGCAACGTCCCGTACGGCGGGCTGATCGCCATCCCGGCGCTGCCCCTGGGACTGACCTTCGCCGTCCTGCACTACCGGTGGCACGACCTGGACCTCTACATCCACCGGGGGCTGGTCTGGCTGACCCTGACCGGGCTGGCCGTCGGCGTCTTCGCGCTGACCGCCACGGTCGTCGGCCGGACCGTCGCGGCCGCCACCGGCTGGACGGCGGCGATCGTCGCGGTCGGCGCCGTGGCGGCGGCCCTGCACCCGGCGGAACGGGCCGCCCGGCGCGCGATCGACCGGCTGCTCTACGGCCGGCGCGACGACCCGTACCTGATCCTGACCCGGACCGGGCAGCACCTGCGCGCGGTGGTCGACCCGCTCGACGTGCTGCCACGATTGCTGACGAGCCTGATGGACGGGCTGCGGGTGCCGTACGCCGCGATCGCCCTTCGCGCGCTGAGCTCCGCCTCCGAGCCGCTGGTGTTCGAGCAGGGCAGACGCTCGGGGGAGCCGGTCCGGTTCCCGATGCAGGCCCACGGTTCGGTGGTCGGCGATCTGCTCGTGGCGCCACGCCGGCCCGGCGCCGCCTTCCTGGCCGGGGAGACGCGACTGCTGAGCGTCCTCGCCTCGCAGGCGGCTCTGGCGGCGGAGGCCTGCCGCAGCACGCTCGAACTGCAGGCCGCCCGGGAACGCCTGGTGTTCGCCCGCGAGGAGGAACGCCGCAGGCTGCGCCGCGACCTGCACGACGGCGTGGCGTCGGCGCTGACCGGGGCCCGGCTGCTGGCCGACGCCGCCCGGCGAGCTCTCCCGGACGGCCCCGGCCCTCACCTGCTCGGCACGCTGACGACCGAGCTGGAGAGCTGCGCCACCGAGGTCCGCTCGCTGATCGACGGCCTGCGCCCGGCGGCCCTGGACGACGGCCTGCGCACCGCCGTCGCCGGGCTGACCCTGCGCCGGCCCGGCGACGGACCCCGGTTCGCGATGGACACCGGCGGCGATCTCGACCACCTGCCCGCGGCCGTCGAGGTCGCGGCCTACCGGATCGTGGCGGAGGCGGTGACGAACGTCGTCAAGCACGCGCACGCGGAGCACTGCCGGGTCGGTCTGCATCGCGACGGCGACCGTCTGACGGTGACGATCACCGATGACGGCGCGTGGGCGGGCGAGCAGGCCGAGGACCGGCAGCCGGTGGGGCTGATCTCGATCCGGTCGCGGGTCGAGGAGCTCGGCGGCCGGTGCGACATCGAGCCCTCGGCCGCCGGAACCCGCGTGCACGTCGTCCTGCCGGTGCACACCTGAGCGGGATCAGCCCAGCGCCGGGATCAGCCCAGCGCCGGGATCAGCCCAGCGCCGGGTTCAGCCCAGCGCTCGCATCGCCGCGGCGACCGGCTCGTCGATGTTCGCCACCACCCCGGCGATGTCCGCTTCCGATCGGTTCTGGCTGAGCTTCTGCTTCGCCTCGATGCGGGTGATCCTCAGTTCGACGCCGACGATGGCCCGCAGCTGTCCCTCGATGAAGCGGGCCGGCGCGTCCTCGACGACCCACTCCGGCTCGTGCTTGCCGGTCAGCTGCCGGACCTGATCGGCCAGCCAGGCCGGGTCGTCGTGCACCACGAGCGTGCCGTAGACGTGCAGCACCACGTAGTTCCAGGTCGGGACGGTGCGGCCGTGCTCGGCCTTGGTGGCGTACCAGGTCGGGGAGACGTACGCGTCCGGCCCGCGCACGATCGCGAGGGCCTCGCCGAGGACCGGGCGCTTCCACTGGTCGTTGTTGCGCGCCAGGTGGCTGCGCAGGGAGTGGGTCGCCGCGTCGTAGACGAACGGGACCGGTGTCGCGACGATGCCCTCGGCGGTGGCGGTGATCAGGTCGGCGAGGCCGCCGTTCTCCAGGAGGGAGTGGTCGGTGGTGGCGAAGTGCGCGGGGACGTACATGTCGGGTCAGCCTTTCGCCGCGGTGCGCTGAGCGAGCACCACACATCCGAGCACGATAGCCGCCGCGCCGACGGACGCGCCGCCGACTTCCTCGCCGAGCAGCAGCGCCGACCAGAGCAGCGTGAGCAGTGGCTGGATCAGCTGGATCTGGCCGACGCGGGCGATGCCGCCACGGGCGAGCCCGGCGTACCAGGCGAAGAAGCCGAGGAACATCGAGACGGCGGTGAGGTAGCCGAACGCCGCCCATCCGGCCGGGCCGGCGTGCGGAGGGACGAGCAGGGCGCTGGTCAGGGTCACCGGGACGGTGGCGGGCAGGGCGGCGATCAGGGCCCAGCAGATCGTACGAGCCCCGCCCAGCTCCCGCGACAACGCGCCGCCTTCGGCGTACCCGAGTCCGCACAGGATCACGGCCACCAGCAGGAAGAGATCGGTGTGCGTGAGGGATCCGTGCACCTCGCCGCTGACCACCAGGAATGTCAGCACCACGGCCAGGCCGCCGAGACCGGCCAGCCAGAACAGCGCCGGCGGGCGTTCCCCGGCCCGCAGCACCGCGAAGATCGCCGTCATCGCCGGGAGGACGGTCACGACGACAGCGCCGTGCGCCGACGTCGACGTGGTGAGCGCGAGCGACGTGAACAGCGGGAACCCGACGACGACGCCGAGCGCCACGATCACGAGCCGCCGCCACTGCCGGGGTGTGGGCGCCGCCGCACCGGTGAACCGCAGGTATCCCCAGGCCAGCGCCGCCGCGCCGACCGCACGCCCGAAGGCGACGAACCACGGGTCCAGGTCGGCGACGGCCACCCTGGTGAACGGCAGGGACAGGCTGAACGCGAGAACGCCCAGCGCTCCCAGCAACAAACCCGCCGTTACCGTCCTCGGCACGATAGCGCTACTCTGTACTGTCATGGAGAACGGTAACGCAGCCACCCGCGTCATCCAAGATCTCCGGCGGGTGGCGGCCGTCTCCGCGCCCGGCTCCCGGCTGCCCTCGGTGCGGGAGCTGACCGCCCGCCACCAGGCCTCCCCGGTCACCGTCGCCGCCGCGATCCGCCGGCTCGTGACGGAAGGCGTGGTGGAGACGCGGAACGGCCGCGGCACCTTCGTGGCGGCCCGCCCGGACCGTTCCCGCACCCCCGACCTCTCCTGGCAGACGGTCGCGCTCGGCCCGGCCCGATCCGGAGCGCACGAGATGCAAGCGTTACTGGCGATACCGCCCGCGGGTGCCATCTCGCTCAGCACCGGCTACCTCGACACCGATCTCCAGCCGGCCGCCGCGCTCGGCGCCGCCCTGGCCCGGGCCGCCCGCCAGCCCGCCTCGTGGCAGCGCGGCGCGGTCGAGGGCCGGGAGGACCTGCGGGCCTGGTTCGCCCGGGAGTCCGGCGGCGGGCTCCGCGCCGAGGACATGGTCGTCTGCCCGGGTGGGCAGGCCGCGCTCTCCACCGCGATGCGGGCGCTCACCGTCCCCGGCGACACCGTGCTCGTCGAGTCGCCGACCTATCTGGGCGCGCTGGCCGTGGCCCGGGCGGCCGGGCTGCGGGTGGTGCCGGTCCCGGCCGACGACGACGGTGTGCGGCCCGACCAGCTGGCCGCCGCGTTCGCCCGGACCGGCGCGAAGCTCTTCTACTGCCAGCCGCTGCACGCCAACCCGACCGGCGCGACGCTGGCGGAGTCCCGGCGGGACGCGGTCGCCGCGACGGTCCGGGACGCCGCCGCGTTCCTCATCGAGGACGACTACGCCCGCGACCTCACCATCGACGTGTCACCGCCCGCGCCGCTCGCCGCCGACGACCCCGACGGCCACGTCGTCTACCTGCGCAGCCTCACCAAACCGGCGGCGCCCGGCCTGCGTGTCGCGGCGATCGGCGCCCGTGGTCCGGCCGGCGCCCGGCTGCGCGCCGCCCGGCTGCTCGACGACTTCTTCGTCTCCGGGCCGCTGCAGGCCGCGACCTGCGAATTCGTCTCGTCCCCGGCCTGGGCGCGGCACCGCAGGGCCCTCGGCGCCGCCCTGCGCGACCGCCGGGACGCGCTGCTCACCGCCCTGTCCCGGCACCTGCCCGACCTGGTTCCCCCGCGCGTCCCCCGAGGCGGCATGCACCTCTGGGCCCGCCTGCCGGACGGCGTCGACGACACGGCGCTGGCCACCGCCGCCGCGGCGCAGGGCGTCGTCGTCTTCCCCGGCCGCCCGTGGTTCGCGGCGGAGCCGGCCGGGGCCTTCCTGCGCCTGAGCTACGCGGCCAGCCCACCCGACCGGATGGACGAGGCGGTCCGGCGGCTGGCCCGGGCATTCTGAGGACCACCCAACCTTTCAGCGGGGCCCATGCGTTCAAAGGATGTGAACAGCGAGCCGGAGTTCGTCGCCTTCGTGCAGGCGCGTCAGCACCGCCTGCTGCGGTCGGCGTACCTGATCTGCGGCGACCACCACCTCGCCGAGGATCTGCTGCAGAACGCGCTGGTCAAGCTCGCGCTGCGGTGGAGCCGGGTGCGGGACGGCGACCCGGAGGCGTTCGTGCGCACGATCCTCTACCGCGACGCCGTCTCCTGGTGGCGGCGGATCCGGCGCGAGCGCCTCGGCACGGACATCCCCGAACCACCGCCCGAGCAGGGCCACGACGTCCCGACGCGATTACTCTTCGTGCGCGCGCTGGGCCGGCTCGCTCCTCGCCAGCGGGCTGTCCTCGTCCTGCGGTACTTCGACGATCTGAGCGAAGCGCGTACCGCAGAAGTCCTTGGAATTTCCATCGGAACGGTGAAAAGCCAGGCCAGTGATGGGCTGCGCCGATTGCGAGAGCTCGCGCCCGAGTTGGGCGACGCGCTGCGGGAGGTGTCACGATGAGCCACAACGAGCTGAAGGATCTCCTGGAGGACGCCTCGGCCGCGGTGCAGGCGCCGTCGCTCGCTCACTCTTCGTGGGCGCACGCGCGAAAGATCAAACGCCGCCGGTACGCCGGCACCGCTGTGGCGGCTGCCGTTCTGCCGATCCTGGCCGTCCTCTTGCCGGCGGTCTCGCCATCGCCGCCTCCCGTGGTCACGCCGACGCCCGCCGTCCTGGCCCCCGAGGTGCAGCAACTCCCGTCCACCATGCCGGAACGCCTGGTGGCGCCCCTGCCGGCGGTCGGCGCCGACCTGGTCCCCTCGGACTTCCAGCCGTTGTCGCGGCACCCGATCGACGCGGCCATGGCGGTCGTGCAGGCCACTCCGGAGGAGACCGGCGACCAGCCGCAGCCGATCTACGCGCTGGCGCCCGACGGCCTCTGGGTGCAGATCGACGTCGGCGACCTGACGTTCACCCACGACGAGGGCGGCAACCAGGCCGCGCCGCTGCGCCCCCTGTCGCTGTCCCCGGACCGCCGCCGCGTCGCCCTGCCGCAGCCGCAGGCCGTCGTGGTCGTCGACCTGACCACGGCGAAGGCACATCGGATCGCGGTGCCGGGCCTCAACGAGCAGGTGGCCTGGCAGGACGACACGACGGTGCTGGTCGGCGCGGGCGGACCGGGCGCGTCCGCGGTGGACTGGGCCGCCGGAACCATCGCCCCGCTGCCCGCGGCTCTGTCGCTCTGGGACAGCGTCGGTTTCCGCGACGGCACCTTCATCGAGTTGCCTGCCACCCGTCGCGAGCTGCGAACATGGCACCCGGACGAGGCCACGCCGGTCCGTTCCACCGGGCTGACCGACCCGCCCGGCTACGCCGTCAACGAGTGGTACGGCTCCCCGATCACCGACGGCGCCCGGGTCGTCCGCGGCTCGTGGGGCAGCACGCCCACCCAGGGATACGAGGCGATCGCCGTGGTCGGCGCGGACGACGGCGTGGTCGAGCGTGTCCTGGACCTGGGCCCGGGCCGGTGGAAGGGCTGCTGCAAGCCGCTGACGTTCCTCGGCGCCGACACCGTGCTGGTGCAGACCGAGCGGGACGCCGTGATCGCGTGGAACTTCCGGACCGGGGCCGTGCAGGTGGTGACGAGCGGCCCGTTCAGCGGCATCCTGTCGATCCGCGCGCCGTGAGCCGTTTCCCCGTCGCTCGCTGCGGGAACTGCCACAGCATGTTCCCAGCGGAGAGCCTGCGCGACTGGCGCGGCGAGAGCGTCATCGACCCGGACGGCGACAAGATCGGCGACCTGGAGGCGGTGTACGTCGACACCCTCGACGACCAGCCGGCCTTCGCCACCGTCCGGGTCGGCTTCATCGGCCGCCACCGGCTCGTCCTCGTACCCCTGGCCGGCGCGACGGTCACGCCCAAAGCGGTCCGGGTCCGCGTCGCCAAGAAGCTGGCGTCGACCGCCCCGAGCATCGACGTGGACGGCGAGCTGGCCGCCACCGACGAGCCGGCCGTCTTCGCCCACTACGACCTGCCCTACCAGCCCGGCATCTCCGGAGCCCGCCGCCTGGCCCGCCGCTGACCACCTCAGGTGAGGGTGGACGCCACGAAGTCGAAGGCGTCGGGGATCAGCGTCGACCAGTACGGGAAGTGGTGCCGGCCCGGGCCGAAGCCGCCGGCCCGTGGCGGGATCGGCAGCGACGCCCACAGGGTGCGGACGTCGTCGTAGAGGTCGTCGTCCTTGCCGCACCACAGGCCGACCGGGGTGCGGCCGATCCGCTCGAGACCGTCGAAGACGGCGTCGCCGGGCGCGACCGCGGGGGAGAAGGCCGCCACCGAGCGGACGAAACCCGGGAACGTCGCGGCGAGCAGCAACGCTCCGGATCCGCCCATCGACCAGCCCCAGGCCGCCGCCCGGGTCGTGTCGAAGCCGCGGTCGGCACACCACGCCGGCATCTCCTGGCGGACCATCCACTGCGGGTCGTCGCCGCCGCGCGGCCGCCACGCCAGGCGGTCACCGGTCGCGCCGGCCAGCACGAAGGGGGCGGCGCCCCGCTGTACCGCGTCGGTCAGGAACCGGCCCAGGCCCAGGCCGGAGAAGTCCGCCGGACGTTTCGAGCCGCCGTGCAGGACGAAGCAGACCGGCAGTCCGCGGCCGTCGCCGTGCCCCGCCGGAACAGCCGTCCAGAAGTCAACGGTCCGCCCGCGCGCTGCCGAGAACCGCTGCTCGAGACGTTCGTCGCCGGCCGGGGCGGAGGGGATGACCGGTTCCGGGGAGCAGCCGGCGGCCAGCGCCAGCATCGAACCACCGAGGAGGAATGCCCGTCGTCGCACGTCTGATCAACGCCTGACATGCTGTCCGGATGTCCTCCTTCCACGAACCGATGCGTGAGCAGCTCGACGGGTTCATCGACGAGCATCGCCGGATGCTGGCCGGGTGCCTCGACGGCCTCACCGAGGAGCAGGCACGACGCCGGCTGGTGCCGTCACGGACCACCCTGCTCGGTCTCGTCAAACACGTCACGGTCGTGGAGCAGGTGTGGTTCGACGAGGCCGTCACGGGCCGCTCCCGTGCCGAGATCGGCATCCCGGACACCCCGGACGACTCGTTCGTCCTGGAGGAAGGGGACACGATCGCCGGTGTGCGCGACGCGTACGACAAGGCCTGTGACCGATCGCGGAGGGCGACCGCACCGCTCAGCCTGGATGATCTCCTGCCCGGCAATCGCCGGGGTCCGCTGCCGCTGCGCTGGGTCCTGCTGCACGTCCTGCGCGAGCTGGCGCAGCACTGCGGTCATGCCGACATTCTGCGCGAGCAGATCCTGGCGGAATAGAGCGGCCGTTCACGGGTACCGATGCCACCCGTGAGAATGGTCGCGGCCGCGGTGGTGGCTCTGCTGGCGGGGATCCGGGTGACGCGGTCCCGGCATCGGCGATTCCTGCACCCGGCCGGCCGCTCGTTCACCGGCGAACTCGAGATCTGGGGTGCGCCGGCGCGAACCGGATCGGTGCTGCTCGACAACCCGAGCCATTGGCCGGTGACGATCCGCTTGTCGAAGGGGATCGGCACGCGGGGGAGCCGCCCGGACGTCCTCGGCGTGGCGATCCGGCTGCACGGGCACGGCACCGATCTGCTGCTCTCCACGGCCGGGACCGGCCCGATGACCCGTCATCTGCCCGCACCGCGACGGTCGTTCGCCTCTCATTACGGCTCCATCACCGCGTACCGGACGGGAGATGACCGCAAGATCTATCTCTCCGCCGGACCCAGCCGGACCGGAACACCGCTGGGCCGCAGCCTCGGCACGGTGACCGCCGCCGCCCTGACCGGAAACGCCCAGCTGGTGCTGTGCGCCGACGAGCAGCCGTTCGGGCGGGTGACGTTCGGCGAGCTCATCCCGGGCACCGCCGACGCCGCGCTGGCCTTCGACCCGATCCGCAACGCCACGCCGGACCTGCGCCCGACCGGCGCGATCCACGGGACGCGGGCGCTGGCCTATCGGGTCAGTCAGCGCTGGCGTCGTCGCTGAGCAGTTCCCACCGCTGCCGGCGCTCCGCGGGCGACTGCTCCCACCAGGGGGTGCCGCGTTCGCCGAGCGCCACCTTGGCGGCCTGGACCTTGGAGCGTGCCGGGGCGGGATCCTTGCCCTGGCGGGTCAGGACGCCGACCTCGCGCCGGGCCGCCATCAATGACTTCCGCAGCCGCGCGGCCACCTCCTCCGGGATCTCCGGATCGGTCGCCCGCCACCGCCGTCCGTTGATGATCACGTAGCGACCGTCCTCGGTCCTCTCCATGCCGATCATCCTTACCCCGCAGTGCCGGTGCGTCACCACAGTCCGGGGACCGTCGTTCCCCTCGCTGGTATCTCAGACCGACGAGGAGCACCGGCACCATGCGTCAGCACCGTCCCCGCCCGTTCGGCATCCGCGCCCTGCTGCTGGGCGCCCTCGCCGTCCTCGTCACCGGGGTGGGCGCGGCCTTCGCCATGCCCAACCGGGAACCTGGGCCGGCGATCGCCGCCTCCGGGCTCCGCCTGCACTGCGCGGGCGACGCCGCCGCGAGCGCCAAGGCCGGGCGCACCCCGGTGCTGCTGATCCACGGGACGGGGTCGAGCTTCGCGGCCAACTTCTCCTGGAACTGGGCGCGGGCGTTCGCGCTGGAGAAGCGCGCCTACTGCGGGATCGACCTGCCCGAGGACGCCAGCGGGGACGTGCAGGTCGCGGCCGAGCACGTGGTGCGGGCCATCCGCATCCTGCACGCCGCGGCCGGCGCCCCGATCGCGCTCGTCGGGCACAGCCAGGGCGGGCTGATCGGCAGGTGGGCGCTCAAGTATTGGCCGGACACCCGTGGCATGGTCGACGACTACGTGGCGCTGGCGCCGCCGAACCACGGGACGGCCACGTTCGTCGCCCAGTGCGCGGCGGCCGGGGAGTGCCCGGCGGCGCGGTGGCAGCAGCGGGCCGGGTCGCGGTTCCTCGCGGCGCTCAACGACGGGCCGCAGACCTGGCCGGGCATCGACTACACGCAGGTCATGACCCACGCCGACGAGATCGTCGTGCCGTACACCTCGTCGGCGCTCCCGGCCGCTCCGAACGTCGGCAACCTGGAGGTCGGCACGGTCTGCCCGGGGGAGCTGGTCGAGCACTTCGGGCTGGCGTACGACAACGCGGCCTACCTGATCGGCATGGACGCCCTCACCCACCCGGGCCCGGCCGCCGCCGCGCGGATCCGCACGGACCGCTGCGGCCCGCCGCTCATGCCGGCCGTCGACCCGGTCACCTTCGGGGCGAACGCGGCAGCCGCGCTCGTGCAGAGCGCCAACGCCATGGTCAGGGCGCGGGAGCTGACGGCCGAGCCGCCGCTGAAGTGCTACGCCGACCGCACCTGCGTCCCCCGGTAGACGGTCAGGGTCCCGGCCCCGGCATCCAGGTGGGCCGGGGCCCCGAGCGGCACGGCGCTCTGGCGTTGCCCGTGGCCCACCGGCAGGCCGAACAGCGCCGGCACGGCGAAGTGCTCCTCGATGATCTCGCGAGGCAGGCCGGTCCCCACCGCGACACCGGCCAGCCCGTCCAGGCCGCCCGAGCGGCGGAGCTGCACCAGCATGCGGTCCACCCGGTAGGCCGCCTCGTTCGTCTCCTCCAGCAGCAGGATCGCGCCGCGCAGGTCCAGCTGGTCGGGTGTGCCGGCGCTGGTGGCGAGCATGGTGAGGTTGCCGCCCAGCAGCACGCCGGTCGCCGAGCCGGCCGACTTCACCCCGTGCAGCGTGACCGGATCAGCGGTCATCAGCACGCGGCGGGCCTCCTCGGCGGACGCCGGCAGGCTCGCTCCGGTGGGGCCGTGGACGGAGACCAATCCGGTCGTCCGCCACAGCGCCGCGTGCAGGGCCGTGACGTCGGAGAAGCCCATGATCAGTTTCGGGTCGCGGCGTAGGGCCGCGAAGTCGACCCGGTCCACGATCCGCTGCACGCCGTAGCCGCCGCGCAGGCAGATGACGCCCCGCACCTGAGGATCGCGGAGGGCGTCGTCGAGGTCGGCGAGGCGCTGCTCGTCCGTACCGGAGAAGAGACCGTCCCGGCCCAGCGCATGCCTGCCGAACCGGTACCGCAGACCCCAGCCCGCCAGCACCCGCGCCGCGGCCTCCGCCCGACCGGCGTCGACCGGTCCCGCGGGCGAGACGAGGGCGACGAGCTCACCGGGTCGCAGAGGCCGAGGTTCCATGGAGTCATCATGTGCTGCTCGCCCACCAGGGCGACGGCGGCACCGAGCCGTGCTGCGTCGACCCGACCGGGCCGCCACCCCGTTCGCGGCCGGCGCCCGCGCCCGGGATCGGAGATCCCGGACTTCGACAGCGTCTGGCCGGTGGCGGCGGCGAGACGCCGGTGAGTGACGTACTTATCATGGCCATCGTCCGCTGAACGCCTTATAAGGTGTGTGAATCACGATTGTGTGCCCACACTGTTAACAGGGAGATGCTCATGGCCGAGCCGATCAACGTAACCGTCACTGGCGCCGCGGGCCAGATCGGGTACGCGCTGCTGTTCCGCATCGCTTCGGGGCAGCTGCTCGGTGCGGACAAAAAGGTGAAGCTGCGCCTGCTGGAGATCCCCGCCGCCACCAAGGCCGCCGAGGGTGTGGCCCTCGAGCTGCAGGACGGCGCCTTCCCGGCCCTCGCCGGTGTGGACGTCTTCGACAACCCGAAGGCCGCTTTCGACGGCGCCAACGTGGCGCTGCTCGTCGGCGCCCGCCCGCGTACCAAGGGCATGGAGCGCGGTGACCTCCTCGAGGCCAACGGCGGCATCTTCAAGCCGCAGGGCGAGGCGATCAACGCCGGCGCCGCCGCGGACATCAAGGTCCTCGTGGTCGGCAACCCGGCCAACACGAACGCCCTGATCGCCCAGCAGCACGCCCCCGACGTGCCGGCCGACCGCTTCACCGCGATGACCCGCCTCGACCACAACCGGGCCCTGGCGCAGCTCGCCGCGAAGCTCGGCGTCTCGGTGGCCGACCTCAAGAAGGTCACCATCTGGGGCAACCACTCCGCCACGCAGTACCCGGACGTCTCGCACGCCACGGTGAACGGCAACAGCGTCCGGGACGCCATCAACGACCAGGCGTGGCTCGCCGACGAGTTCATCCCGCGGGTGGCGAAGCGCGGCGCGGAGATCATCGAGGTCCGGGGCGCGTCCTCGGCCGCGTCGGCCGCCTCGGCCGCGATCGACCACGTCTACACCTGGGTCAACGGCACCGCCGACGGCGACTGGACGTCGGCCGCCGTCATCTCGGACGGCTCCTACGGCGTCCCGGAGGGCCTGATCTCCTCGTTCCCGGTCACCGCCGCGAACGGCCGGTTCTCCATCGTGCAGGGCCTGGAGATCGACGAGTTCTCCCGCGGCCGCATCGACGCCTCGGTGAACGAGCTGGCCGAGGAGCGCGAGGCCGTCCGCAAGCTCGGCCTCATCTGATCCTCTTCGCGCAAAGGGCGGTCCGCGACGGGCCGCCCTTTGTAGCGTCGGGACGTGGACGCCTCCCGTACGCCGGCCGCCGTGGCGATCAGCGCCGTCGGTGTGCTGATCACCGGTCTCTGCCTGGTCACCGCTGATCGCCTGAACGCCTCGCCGGCCGCGCGGACCTTGGCGGTCCTCGCGGTCGCCTCGGGCTCGATCGCAACGGTGGGCGCGCTCTCCGGTTCGCTCCTCACCCGCTTCCGTACGTCGGCAGCCGCAGCCCTGACCAGCTGCCTCGCCGTTCTCCTGGCGACCGCCGCAGCGCTCATCGTCGTCCTCGAACCGCCGTCCGGCGACGAGCCGGCGATGACCCTGTCGGTGTCCGGGGTCCCCGGCGAGACCAGGATCTCGGTGCTGCTGGAGTTGCCGGGCCTGCCGTCCCGCAGCCTGGTCGACGCCAGTCTCACCGGTTTCACCGCCGGCGCCGGTCAGGCCCGGGTGGCCCGTGTCGTGGTGACCGCCGACCGCGACGGCTACGCCGAGGTCCACCTGCAGGCGACCGATTCCGACCAGTTCCGCAGCCTCAAGCTGGAGGCGGCGATGTCCGGCCGCACGTGCACAGCGACGATCCCGCTGGAGGACGCCCTGAACCCGGACGAGGAACTCGACTGCCGATAACGCTTTTCCCGCATTTCTGTACGGCCGGCCAGTCTTTCTTTTACGTTCCTTTAAGTCGCTTTCCGGGGCGCGCGGATCCCACCTAACGTTCCGGTCCGTGCCGCCTCTCGTTCTCCGTTCCCGTCTCGCCGCCATCGCCGGGACGGTCGTGCTCCTGGCCGGCTGTGCCGCTCCGGCCGACCCCGCGGCCCGCCGCCGGCCGCCGGCGGTGCCGCCCTCGGCGTCTCCGTCCGTCCCGGCGTCTCCGTCCGTCCCGGCGTCGCCGTCTGCCCCGATCACGCCCTCGGCCGGATCCTCGGTCAAGCCTTCGGCGAAATCGGAAGCCGGCTGGATTCCAGTCGACCGGGAAGCGTGGAAGAAACAGCTCAGCGCCTATGCCGGAACGAAAGCCGACCCGGCCGGTGACGCCGGGAATCTGCCGGAGTTCCGGGCCGACTGCGCCTACAGCCACCGGAAAGCGGACGACCCGATCGTCTTCCCGAATCTGCCGGGCGCCTCACACATGCACTCGTTCGTCGGCAACAAGGCCGTCGACGCGGCGACCACCGCCGACGACCTGATGAAGTTCACCGCGACGACCTGCAAGCCGAGAGCGGACCATTCCGCCTATTGGGTGCCGACGCTCTACGACGCCGCCACGAGGAAGCCGGTCGAGACCACCGGTTTCCGGGTCTACTACCGGTCGATCCGCGACAATTCCCGAGGCGTCAAGCCGATCCCCAACGGACTGCGGATGATCGCCGGCGACGCGAAGAAGAAGGTGCCGACGCCGCGAGGAGCACAGGGCCAGTTCTACTGCGCCTTCTACGGTCCCGGCGACATCGACGGCTACGCCCGCAGCGACAACGGCAACTGGCCGGTCTGCGGCGAGCCGGCGACCCTGCATTTCATGCTGCCGTTCCCGGACTGCTGGGACGGCAGGCATCTGGACAGTCCCGACCACAAGGACCACGTCGCCTTCGGTACGGACCGGAGTTGCCCGAAGACCCATCCCGTCCGCATTCCGGCGTTGACGTTCGACATCGCGTACGGCGCGAAGGGCAGCAAGGCCGGCTACTACCTGTCCTCGGATCCGACGGGTCGCAGCGCCTCGTCCATGCACGGCGACGCGTTCCTGATGTGGGACGTCACGGCGATGAACCAGCGCGTCCGCAACTGCATAGCCCAGCGCCGCACCTGCGACAACGACGGCTACGACAGGCTGGCCTTCTAGAACTCCGGCAGGAGATCCGTTTCCGGGCCTTGTACCGCGCTGCCCGGTGCCTTCCCGTCGGGCTGGTCGGCTCGTCGTAGCCGGTGAAGGGAGGCAGGGTCACGGCGGGCAGCCCGGCCGCGCCGGCAGTGACACTCAGCCGTACGGGCCTGCGGATTCGATGGGGGAGGCGCCACTCCTTGCCGGCTCAACGGTTCGAGGACGACCTGCGGCGGCCTGGGGTGCTAGACGCCCGGCGGCCAGGTGCGCACGGCTCGGCCGCTGACCGGTGTAGGGATCCTCAAGGCCATCACGATGCCGACGGTGAACAGTGCCGGAACCAGCATCCAGAGCAGGATGGCGTCCTCACGGCCGTTGTTCGCCATCCACAGTGCCAGTCCGATCGACACCGGCACCAGGGTGAGGGCCCAGCCGACGTAGAAGCGGCGGGGACGCGCACGCGGCGCCGGGCAGGCGGTGGCGGAGACGCCGGGGTTGGAGCCGATCCACGCATGGGCGACCTCGACCGGCACCCGGGGAATGCGCAGATCACCGTTCTGAGTGGGGAATGGCGGCAGCCCGCGCATCAGAAAGTGCATGCAAAGCTGCGAGACCGGAACCATGAAGATGACCGCGTGCGCGATGAGGCGGGCGGTCCGGGGCAGGTCGGCGTAGACCAGGATCAACCAGGCCGGCACTGCGAGCAGCGAGATCAGCAGGATCCAGGGCCGCAGTCCCACGTACCGGCGGACACTCCGTGCCGACCGGTCGTCGAGAGGCAATCGCACGGATCGACGCCACCCGACCGGAACGTCGGCCCACACCGGTTCGGAGGATCCGTCGGTGACCGACAGCGACGGGATCCGGAGGCCGGCAACCAGACCCGCGGGAACGATGAGATCTATTCGCTTGATGACCTTGATCGTACGGGGCCGCCGCACGGAGTCGCTGCCCGGTCGACGCCGTCGCCCGGCCATACTGGCCTCAAAGGACAGACGGCACGGCTGGTCCGGTCGTCGGATGCCGGATGCGCGACTCTGTGATCGGATGCACGTGTGTCCCAGCGCAAGTGGCTTCCCAGCCCCAAGCGGATGTCGCTCATCGGGATAGCCGCGGTCACTCTAGGCGGCACCTACTGGGCGGCCACCGCGGATCCCGGCACGGCGGCGATCGTGGCGGGCGCCCTCGGCCTGCTCTTTGCGGGGGCCAACCTCGCGGTCGACGTGGCCGGCGCGCGCAGAACGACGACCACCGACCTCGATGCCTCAGAGATCGCCGACGATCTGGCGAAACGGATCGGCGAACAGTGGGAGAAGGAGGCCGAGGCCCGGCGGCTGGGCGGCCGGTCCACGTTGCCGCTGAGCTGGTCGGAGACCCGGCGTCCGGTGGTCGATGACCTCGTCGCCGTCAAGCGAGGGCGCGGCGGGCGGCCGTCCCGGCCCAAGCTGGACGGGCAGCTCGGCGAGGAGTTCGGCACGGCCGTCGGCAGCCTCACGAACACCTTCCGCGCGATGCGCCCGGGGCGACTGGTGGTGCTGGGTGAGCCCGGCGCCGGCAAGTCGGTCCTGGCTCTGCTGCTCGCCATCGGACTGGTGCGCGCCCGCCGGCCCGGTGATCCCGTCCCGGTGTTGCTCAGTGTCTCGACCTGGGACCCGAAGACACAGGGCCTCGACGACTGGCTCGAGGACAGCATCGCGGCCGCCTACTACGACGGCCGGCGAGATCGGCCGCACAAGCTGCTGCGGGACAACATGCTCATCCCGATCCTCGACGGCTTGGACGAGATCACCGACGCCGCTCAGCGAGTCATCCTCGATGAGATCAACAGCGCGGTCGGGGAGGGGCGCCATCTCATCGTCACCTGTCGCTCAAAGGACTACGAGGACCTGGTCGCGGCCACCTCGGCCGTCCTGCACAAGGCCGTGGCCGTCGAGGTCGACCCGATCCCGGCCGATGTGCTGCGTGTCTACCTCCGGCGGCAGCGCTGGCCCGAGGACACGAGCTGGGAACCGGTTCTCCGCCGGCCGACGGCGGACCTCTCCAAGGTCCTCTCGACGCCGCTCTATGTCTCGCTGGCGACATCCGTCTATCAGAACATGCCCGAGGCGAAGCCGGAGGAGCTGCTCGCTCTCCCCACGGCGATCTCCATCGAGGACCATCTGAGCAGCGCGGCGGTGGACGCCGCCTTCCGCTCGCCCGCCTCGGCGGAGGCACCGGGCACGAAGGACGTGGAGCGGATCGCGCGGAACCGCCGCTACCTGTCGTTCCTGGCCCGCCACCTGCACCAGCACGGCGAACGAGACTTCGCCTGGTGGCGGCTGGCCGACCGGGCGATGCCGGCGTGGGCGCTGCTGGTTCTCTCCATCGGGGCGGGCTCGCTGCTCACGCTCACTATCGCCCGCGGAATGGCTTGGCTCGACTCGGAGCGGGCGGTGCTGCCGACGATCAACATCCTGGTCGCCTGCGGCATCGGGCTGGTCTTCGCCCTCATTGTCATCACCGTCTGGTTCACCGGGTCCGGCCGGACCCCCCAGCGACTGTCGTTCGACCTGGCCAGCTTCCCCGCCCGCGCCGGCGAAGGCTTCCGCCTCGGCGTGCTGGCCGTGGTGGTGCCCGGCGTCCCTATCCTGCTGGCCGGCGCCCTGGCTGTCACGGTCACCGGTGGGTGGTCCGTCTACTGGCTCGGAGTCCTGATCGAGACGGCCGGCGCGACGGCCGGGGTCGCGCTCGTCGCCGGTATGGCCATCGGCATCCAGCGGTGGCTGGACGGCGGCCAGGACCGCGCCAACGCCGTCGACCCCGTCGACACGATGCGCCAGGACCGGCGGTCGTCACTGGTGAGCGCCTCGGTCGCCGGGCTGATCGTCGCGCTGCTGACGCTGCCCGCGCTGGTCGGAGGCGCGTTCGCGGGCCGGGCGATCAGCGATGCGCTGACCGCGCGAGGCGGCTTTCCCGGAAACGTGGCACCCGGCCAGCTGCTGAGCGTCGCGATCGCCGACATCACGGTCGGCTTCCCGGACCGCGGTCTTTCGCTGGTGCTCGGACTAGGCCTGCTTCCCGGTGTGCTGTTCGCCCTGCTCGTGCTGCTGACGCATGCCTGGCCGCGCTACAAGATCATTACGGCCGTGCTCTCCCTGCAGGGTGCGCTTCCGGCCGATCTGACGGCCTTCCTGGAGAAGACGCACGAGATCGGGCTTCTGCGCCGGGTCGGGGCCCACTACCAGTTCCGGCACGTACGGCTGCAGGACCGTCTCCTCCAGCGCAGGGATGTCGTGACAACCGCCGTTTCCCCGGTGACGCTGCGCCGGCGGCAGCGAGGCCTGCGGATCGCCGCTGCGGCCGCCGCCGTTCTCATCGTCGGGGGCAGCGCTGCCTATGCGCCGCAGAACCGGGCCGTTCACACGTTGCCGGGGGCCTACGGTCTCGGACCGTACGACATCGCGCTCAGTACGGACGGGGCGTACACGGCTCTCTGCAGCTACGAGGACCGCGAGGTGCGCGTCTTCGAGACCGCGACCGGGGTCGAGCTGGAATCCGCTTCTCTCGAGATCCCGACCGCCTTCGCGGGATGTGAACGTGCATTCTTCAGCCCCGATGGCGACGCTCTGTTCACCCAGTACGCGGAGAAGTACGACCCACTGAAGATCGATCAAGATGACGGCATCGCTTCGGGCCGGCTATGGGGTTTTCCGTCCGGCGCGGTCCTGCGTGACATGAGAGTGCCGGAGCAGGACCCGGACGACTCCGACGACGAACCCGTCTGGTTCGCGCCGCGCGGGCGCACGATCGGCGTCGAGAATACGAGATCCGACGAGTTGACCGGTGTCCCGGCGCTGGCGCTGTGGAATTACTCCACCGGCGTGACGGTCTTCGACAGCGACCAGGCGCCTGAGGACGGCTTCATCCTCAGCGACGACCGATTGCTTGTGCAGGTTCAAAGCGAAGACGCCCAGACTGTCCGGCCCACCAGCAGCCGTGAGCCGGTGTTCTCCAGTCCGGACCCGAATCTCCGGGTGGTCATGAGCCCGGACGGGCGCTGGCTCGCCCTCGCCGACGAGAAAAGCTATCGTCTGCGCGATCTGACGCGGAACACCGACATCACCGTGCTTCCGGCCGAAGTCCAGGCTTCCATGAGTTTCAGCGACGACAGCAGTCGTGCCGTGATGGTGGCCGATACGGGTGAGGTCGTGATCGTGTCGCTGGGCGGCATGGCCGCGTCGATCAAGCGGTTGCCTGCGGTGGCCGGAAACTTTCAGGACTACCGGCTCAGTCCCGACGGGACGGTCATCGCGGTGGTGCGGGACAACGGCAGCCTGGTCCTGCTACGGAACGACGGTGCGGTCCGGAAGGAATTCCAGGGCGCTTCCGGCGCCAGCCTCACCGGCATGGGGAAAGGCGGGTCCTTCGTCGCGGGGCGGGTGGACGACACGGCTCTTCGGTTATGGGCGATCGACGGAGATCCCAGCGGGGTCGAGATCAGCGACGTCGAGTCCGCCAAGTACGTCGGGCTCCTCGCCACGGCCGTGCTCGCGATCGACAAATTCGGGGCTGAACGGCTGATCGACGTTCGTACCGGAGACGTGATCCTCGCGATCGATGCGAAGAAGGGCGCCTTCGCACTCGAGAACACCGATGACCGGATAGTCGTGTATCCCAAGGTCTCGCTATACGGACAAGGCCTCGACCTGGAGCTGGTGGATGCGACCACCGGCCTGAGGCTCGGCGATCGCATCCACTCGCGAGGTGCGTACAAGGAAGTGGGTGAACACCTGGCGGTCGAGCAGACGGACGGCTCGATCCAGCTGTATTCCGCGAAGACCGGAGCCTGCGTGGCGAAGCTGGCCGGCCACGCCGGTGAGATAGACACCATGACCAGGGTCCCGGAGAGTTCCCTGCTCGCCACCGCTGGATATGACGACGCGACCGTGCGGCTGTGGGACCTGAGCGACATCGGCCGGCTTCCGCGCTGCTGAGAAGGCCTGTCGTGACCGGCAGCGGCGCGAGGAGCCCGGCCGCGAAGTCGCGGACCCGCAGGCGGGCTAATCGCTGAGGATCGCCCGTGCGGTGGCGCGGCCGGAGAGCCAGGCGGATTGGACGCGGGGGCGGCCGAAGGCGTCGCCGCAGAGCCAGACGCGGCCGTCGGTGGCGTAGGCGGCGTCGCCGGGTTCGGGCTGGGCGTAGGTCCAGCGGTGCACGTCGATCCGGGGCTCCGACTCCAGCTCCAGCAGGCTCGCGACAGCGGACGCGATGATCGGCCCGGCGGCGGCCGGATCGGCCAGGTGTTCCGCGGCCAGCGCCGCCGTCGAGTGCGCCACCAGCACCGGAGCGCCGTCGCCGCGCCGGGAGCCGTCGTCGCACACCGTGGCGAGCACCGGATGGTCGTTGACGAAGGCGCCGCGGAAGTCGGGCCACTCGCGGGACGGGTAGCTCAGCACCGCCGCGATGACCGGCTGCCAGACCTGCGAGGAAGCCGCGGCGAGGATGCCCGGTGGCGGGTCGAGGCGCAGCGCCTGCGGGCCGGGCATGGCGAGGACGACGGCATCGGCGTCGCCCGGGATCGCGTCGAGCGGGGTGGAATAGCTGACGTCCAGGCCGGTGGTGAGGTCGGCGGCCAGGGATCGCAGGCCACCCGGCGCCGCCCAGCGCATCGGACCGGTGGCCGCCGTGTCGCCGGGATGCACGCGCAGCGTGTCGGTCCACGGCCGGGCCAGGCCCCGGGCCTGCCAGGACGCGACGGCGGCGGCGAAGTCCGGGTCGTCCGCGACGAGATAGGCCGCCCCGATGTCGGCGTACCGGCCGTCGTACCGCCGGCTCGCCAATCGCCCACCCGGCACCCGGCCCCGCTCGACGACCCGCACCCGGGCGCCGCCCGCGGCGAGCGTCCGCGCGCACGACAGACCGGCGATCCCCGCACCCACCACGACGACGTCCATGAACGGACTTTATCCGGGACTTTCGTCAGTGCCGACGAAAGGATGGACAGGGACATCGAAAGTTATTAACGTCCGGGTAACACGAAAGAATCCGGTCAGATCGGTGTGTCGGCGCAGGTCCCCGCATCTGACATCCCTCGCGGAATGGACCTGCCATGCGCCTGAAACCGATTCTTGCCGCATTGATCCTGATCATTGCCTGGCCGCAGCCGGCCCAGGCCCACCCGGTGAACGCCGCCGACTTCCAGCAGGTGACGCTCGCCAAGGGGGTCGCCGAGGTCGGCGAGCCGATGGCGATCGCGGTGCTGCCGGACCGCTCGGTGCTGCACACGGCACGCAACGGGACGCTCCGGCGTACCGACGCGGCCGGGACCACCACCGTGATCGGCACGGTGCCGGTCTACACCCACGACGAGGAGGGCCTGCAGGGCGTCGGCGTCGACCCGGGCTTCGCGACGAACCGGCAGATCTACCTCTACTACGCGCCGCCGCTGTCCACCCCGGCCGGCGACGCCCCGGCGACCGGCACCGACTTCTCGGCGTGGGAGGGCGTGAACCGGCTGTCCCGCTTCACGCTGAACGCCGACTTCACGCTGAACACGGCGAGCGCCGTCACCGTCCTGGACGTCCCGGCCACCCGGGGCATCTGCTGCCACGTCGGCGGGGACATCGACTTCGACGCGGCCGGCAATCTCTATCTGTCGACCGGCGACGACAGCAACCCGTTCGACTCGGCCGGGTTCTCGCCGCTGGACGAGCGGACCAACCGCAACCCCGCGTACGACGCGCAGCGCACCGCCGCCAACACGAACGACCTGCGCGGGAAGGTGCTGAGGATCAAGGTGAACGCGAACGGGTCCTATGCGATCCCGAGCGGCAACCTGTTCCCGGCCGGCACCGCGAACACCCGGCCGGAGATCTACGCGATGGGGTTCCGCAACCCGTTCCGGATGAGCGTCGACAAGGCGACCGGCGTCGTCTACCTCGGCGACTACGGGCCGGACTCGGGCTCGACCGATGCTAACCGGGGACCGAGCGGCCAGGTGGAGTTCAACCGGATCACCAGTGCCGGGAACTACGGCTGGCCGTACTGCACGGGCGCCAACAGCAGCACGGAGACGTACAACGAATGGAACTTCGCCTCCGGCGCGACGGGACCGAAGTACGCCTGCGCCGCCGGAGCCACCAACAACTCGTTCCGCAACACCGGGCAGGCCACGCTGCCGCCGGCCCGCGCGGCCTGGATCCGGTACGCCGGCGACGCCGGGAGCCCGCCCGAGTTCGGCAGCGGCTCGGAGTCGCCGATGGCCGGCCCGGTCTACCGCTACGACGCGGCGAATCCGTCGGCGACCAAGTTCCCGCAGTCGCTCGACGGGCACTTCTTCGCCGGTGAGCTCGGCCGCGGCTGGATCAAGCCGATCCACGTGGGCGCGGACGGGTCGCGGGGGGAGATCTCCGACTTCACCTGGGGTGGCAAGCAGGTGATGGACATGGCGTTCGGCCCGGACGGCGCGCTCTACGTCCTCGACTACGGCACCGGGTACTTCAACGGCGACGCCAACTCGGCGCTGTACCGCTACGACCACGTGGGTGGCGGCAACCGGGCGCCGACCGCCGTCGCCGCGGGCACGCCGACGACCGGGCAGGCGCCGCTGACCGTCGCGTTCTCCTCGGCCGGCTCGTCCGACCCGGAGGGCGGCGCGCTCACCTACTCCTGGGCCTTCGGCGACGGCACGACGTCGTCGTCGAGCAATCCGACGAAGACCTACACGACCAACGGCACCTACAACGTGACGCTCACCGTGACCGATCCGCAGGGTGCGTCCGGTACCGCGAGCGTGCAGATCGGGGTCGGGAACACGGCGCCGGCCATCAGCATCGGGACGCCGGGTCAAGGGCAGCTCTTCTCGTACGGGGACACCGTCCCGTTCTCCTTCACTCCCCGTGATCCCGAGGACGGCACCGTGGATTGCGGCCGCGCGAAGATGACCTACGTCCTCGGGCACGACAGCCACGGTCACCAGATCACGTCGGTGAACGGCTGCACCGGGAAGATCACCATCCCGGTCGACGGGGAGCACGACGACGCCGCCAACATCTTCGCGGTGTTCGACGCGGAGTACACCGACGCGGCCGGGCTCACCACCCACCAGCAGCACATCCTGCAGCCCCGGCACCGGCAGGCGGAGCACTTCACGACCTCCTCCGGGGTCAACACGTTCACCAAGACGCCGGCCGAGGGCGGCCGGACCGTCGGCGACATCGGCAACGGCGACTGGATCGCGTTCGAGCCCTACCAGCTCGGCAACGTCACCTCGTTCACCGCCCGGGTCTCGTCCGCCGGCGTCGGCGGGACGCTGCAGGTCCGCGCCGGCTCCCCGACCGGAACGGTGCTCGGCTCGGCGACCGTCCCGGTGACCGGCGCCTGGGACACGTTCACCACGGTCACCGGCGCGATCAGCGGGGCCCCGACCGGCTCGACGACGTTGTACCTGACCTTCGCCGGTGGGGCGGGCGCGCTCTACGACCTGGACGCGTTCACCTTCGCCACCCAGCCGTCCGGCCCGGTGAAGGGCCTGGCGAGCAAGTGCCTCGACGTCGCGGGGGCGGCCTCCGCCGACGGCACGAAGATCCAGCTCTACACCTGCAACGGCACCGCCGCGCAGCACTGGGCGCGGACCGGTCAGACCTACCGCGCGCTCGGCAAGTGCCTGGACGTGGCCGGCGGCGCCACCGCCAACGGCACGAAGGCCCAGCTCTGGACGTGCAACGGCACGGCAGCGCAGAACTGGGCGCCGCAGGCCGACGGCAGCATCCGCAACCCGCAGTCCGGCCGCTGTCTCGACGTCAGTCAGAACAGCTCCGCCGACGGTCAGCAGATCCACATCTGGGACTGCTACGGCGGCGCCAACCAGAAGTGGGTCCAGTCATGAGAAGAGCCCTGCTCGTTCTGTCCATGATCGCGGCGACCCTCGGCATCCCGGCCGTGGCGAACGCCGACACCCCGTACGACGTGCTGGTCTTCTCCCGCACGGCCGGGTTCCGGCACGATGCGATCGCCGCCGGCACCCAGGCCGTCCGGGAGCTGGGCGCCGCGAACGGCTTCACGGTGACCGCCACCGAGGACCCGGCCGTCTTCACGGCGTCCGGCCTGGCCGGCTTCGAGGCGGCGATCTTCCTGAACACCACCGGCGACGTCCTGAACGACGCGCAGCAGACCGCGTTCGAGAACTGGTACCGGTCCGGGCGCGGGTTCGTCGGGGTGCACGCGGCGGCCGACACCGAGTACGGCTGGCCGTTCTACGGCGAACTCGTCGGCGCCTGGTTCGCCTCGCACCCGGCGATCCAGCCCGCCACCGTGAAGGTCGAGGACCGCGCCCACCCGGCGACCGCCCACCTGCCGCAGCTCTGGAACCGCACCGACGAGTGGTACGACTACCGCACCAACGCCCGATCCACCGCGCATGTGCTCGCGACACTGGACGAGTCGTCGTACTCCGGCGGCACGATGGGCGCTGATCATCCGCACGCGTGGTGCAAGGCGTACCAGGGTGGCCGGTCCTTCTACACCGGCGGCGGGCACACGATCTCCTCGTACGGTGAAAGCGCCTTCCGCACCCACCTGCTCGGCGGCATCCGGTATGCGGCGGGCCAGGCCAAGGCGGACTGCCGTCCGGAGACCGGGTACGCCCCGTTCTACAACGGCTCGACCGCCGGCTGGTCGCAGGCCGGTCCCGGCGGTTTCGTCTCCGCTGACGCGACGCTGACGTCGACCGGTGGCATGGGCCTCTACTGGTACAGCGCGAAACAGTTCACGAACTACTCGCTCAAGCTGGACTGGCGGCTGGACGGCGACGACAACACCGGCGTCTTCCTCGGTTTCCCGCCGTCCGGCGACCCGTGGTCGGCCGTGAACAACGGATATGAGGTGCAGATCGACGCGACCGATGCCGCCGACCGGACGACCGGCGCGGTCTACACGTTCCAGTCGGCCGATCTGGCGGCCCGGGATGCCGCGCTGAATCCTCCCGGGGCGTGGAACACCTACGAGTTGCTGGTCGAAGGGGAGCGGCTGCGGGTGTTCCTCAACGGCGTACAGATAAATGACTTCCTCAATCCCGATCCGGTGCGCTCCCTCGCCGGCCACATCGGCATCCAGAATCACGGCGCCGACGACACCGCGTCCTTCCGCAACATCCGGATCAAAGAGCTGGGTTCTTCCCCGTCCGGCCCGATCAGAGGCCTGGCGGGCAAGTGCCTGGATGTGGCCGGAGGAGCCTCCTCCGACGGTACGAAGGTCCAGCTCTACTCGTGCAACGGCACCGCCGCGCAGAACTGGACCCGGTCCGGGAACACCGTCCGCGCCCTCGGTAAGTGCCTCGACGTCGCCGGCGGCGGCACGGCGAACGGCACGAAGGCGCAACTGTGGACGTGCAACGCAACCGCCGCCCAGAACTGGTCGCCGCAGGCCGACGGCTCCCTGCGCAACCCGCAGTCGGGCCGCTGCCTGGACGTGAGCCAGAACAGCTCCGCCGACGGCCAGCAGATCCACATCTGGGACTGCCACGGCGGCGCCAACCAGAAGTGGACGCTGCCCGCCTGACGTCCGCGCGTCGTCCCCGGCCCCTTCTCAGGCCGGGGACAACGGCGCCGTCGTCCCCAGGGCCGCACGCACCTTGCCGGCAGCGCCCCGGATCAGGGCGCCGTAGTCGTCGTCCGGAAGCGCGTCGAGCACCGCGACGGCCTCGCCGAGGTGCCGGCGAGCCTGTTCGTCATGCCCGGCGCGGCGATGAACGTCCGCCAGGTTGAGGTGCAGCGTCGGCAGGAACGCCCGATCCCCGTCGCCGATCTCCCGGTACGCCGCCAGCGCGATCTCGTCCCACCGCAGCTCCTGCTCGACCGAACCCTGGAGATCGGCCAGATAGTGCGCGATCCAGCATCGCTGCATCGCGTCGCCGGCCCTCGGCCACAGCTGTTCGAGGAGGGCGCGGGCGCCGTCCGGGTCCCCGCCGACGTTCATCTCCTGAGCCCTGCGAACCCCGTCCATCACGGTATCGGTCACCGCTGTCCCTCCGAATCACTGGTCACGTGGTGCGGGCCGGAGCCTGCCCCCTCGACCAGGTCGAGAGTCAACAGATCTCGAGCGACGTGGCACCCCCGCCGGTCAGCGATCACCCAAGATCCGCGGAGTGGGTCACCGCCGGGGCGTCGCGGGGACGGAAGCGCCGGCGGATGGTGCCGCCTGCTCAGCCGGATCGTTCTCGGCGAGCGTCTTCTCGACGGCGGCGATGGTGGCGGCGTCGACGGTTCCGGTGGGTTCGACGTTCAGGGATTCCTGGAACGTCTTCAGCGCCTCGGTCAGCTCGTCGGTCCAGACGCCGTCGACCTCGACCGGCCAGAACCCGGCCAGTTTCAGCGTCTGCTGCACGGCGGAGGTGGTGGCGATGGCCTCGTCCGCCGCGGCGCCGCCCTTGGCCCGCAACTCGGCCTGCAGCGCCGCGTCGGTGGCCTTGTCGACGGTCCCGGTCTCGGGCAGGGTGTTCGCCTTCTGCAGGGCCTGCACCGCCGCTACGGTCGTCGGCCCGTAGACGCCGTCGATCTCCTTGGCGTAGTACCCCGCCTCGGCCAGCGACTTCTGGACGGCCAGGGTGTAGTCGCGCGCCTGCCTCCGCTGGTCCTCACTGAGACATCCCGCCTCGGAGAGCAGCCCCGCCCACGACATCTCCAGCGCGACGACCGCCGCGTTGAACCGCTCCGACGCGTCCCGCAGCGGCGTCTGATCGCTGATCCCCTCCTGGGTGGCCGTGAAGTCGGCCTCCGCCTGCTTGACCCGGTCCACGGTGGCGGGGGAGACGAGCGGTTCCGAAGCCGACGGCGACGGTGACGGCGACGCGGCGGCGGACTGCCCGGCCAGCAACGACGCCAGTTCCTTCTCCGCCTCGGCCACCTCGTCGCGAGCGGCGCCGAACTGCTCGACGGCATCGGACACATCGGACTTCGGGGCTGCGAGGTCGGCGCCGGCCTCCTTCACGTCGGCGACGGTGGGCGCGGTCGACGTGATGAGATCGCCGTACCGGTCCAGCGCCGTGACATAGGAACCGCCGGTACGGCAGAACGCGTCGACCTGCGCGACAAGCTTCGCCCGCGCCTCGGCGAGCGCTTCCGTGCTCTTCGCGATCCGCCGCTCGGCCACCTTCTCCCGGGCGTCGCCGTCCCCGCCACCGCACCCGGCCACGGCGAGGATCACCAGCACGGAAGGAATCACCAGACGATTCATGCGGCCCACTCCCGGCGGCGACGATGGCAACGCCAGCCTCCCAGCGACCCGTCAACCGCGGATCATCCTCATCGGGTGAGGAGCCGGCGCGGCACGATCGAGCCGGTTCAGGCGCGGAACTGGCCGACCAGGTCGCGCAACTCATGCGACATGACCGCCAGCTGCTCAGCCGTCTGCCGGGACTGGACCACGCCGGAGGCCGTGTCCTGGCTGGCCGTCGCCACACCCGTGATGCCCGCGGCGATCTCGCTGGACCCGGTGGCGGCCTCGGCGATGTTGCGGCCCATCTCGGCCGTCGTGGCGGTCTGCTCCTCGACGGCGGCGGCGATCGTCGTCGAGTGCTCGTTGACCTCACTGATGATCTCGGCGATGCGGTCGATGGCCGCGATCGCGGAGCCGGTGTCGTCCTGGATGGCCTGGACGCGGTCGCCGATGTCGACGGTGGCGCGCGAGGTGGCCTGTGCCAGGTCCTTCACCTCGCCGGCCACGACGGCGAAACCCTTGCCCAGTTCACCGGCCCGGGCGGCTTCGATGGTGGCGTTGAGGGCGAGCAGGTTGGTCTGTTCGGCGATCGTGGTGATCAGAGCGACCACCCCGTTGATCTCCTCGCTGGAGCGGCCGAGGCGGGCGATCGTCTCGGAGGCGGCGCGGACGCTGTCGACGCCGGCCGACGCCACACCGGCGGCCCGGCCGGCACCGTCGGCGATCTCGCGGATGGCCGCGTTCATCTCCTCGGTGCCGGCGGCGACGGTCTGCACACTGCGGGACACCTCTTCGGCCGAGGAGGCGATGATGTCGGACTGCCCGGAGGCGGAGTCGGCGGCGCCGGCGATGCGGGCCGAGGTGGCGGTGAGCTCGGTGGCGGCGTCGGAGAGGGTACGGCTGTTCTCGCCGATGGTGGTGAACGCGCTGCGCAGCACGTCGAGGGTGCTGTTCATGGCGCGGCCCATCGAGGCGAGCTCGTCGCGGCCGGCGTCGGGCACGCGCACGGTCAGATCCTTCGCCGCGACGGTCGTGAGCGCGGTGACGGTCGAGGCCAGCGGGCGGGTGATGCTGCGGGTCACGACGACGGCGACCAGGGAGGCGAAGACCAGGCAGAGCGCCCCCGCGGCGATCATGAAGGTCTCGGCGGTCGTGGCGGCGTCCTCGGCGGCGAGTTTCGCGGCGGCGGACCGGCCGTCGGTGCTCTCCACCAGCGCGTCGACCGAGGCGATGATCTCGGACATCAGCGTGAGGGCTTCACCGGAGACCAGCGCGTTCGCGGCCCGGTAGGAAGCCCGCGTCCCGGTGCGGTAGCCGGCGATGATCTTCTCGTCGACCGCCATGAACTCCTCGAACGAGCTCTCGGCGGAGGAGGCCAGCGCCGACTCCTCATCGGTCAGACCGAGAGATCTGAGGTTTTCGAGGTCGTCCTGGAAGGCGGCGGTGGAGGCGAGGAAGGAGGCGCGCTGCCCGACGGTGTCGTCGGTGGCGTTGTCGACGCCCCGGATGACGTCGAAGGCGTACCCGGTCTGCCAGCCGTTGAAGTCGGCGGTGCGGAACTTCGTGACGAGCGCCGCGCTGCTGGTGGCCTCGGCGTCGCTGAGGTCGTGGGTGGCCTCCTTGGCGCGCCGCTCACCCCAGAGCCCGATGCCGATGGCGAGGATCATGCAGAGGCAGACGCCGGTGAACGCGGCGCCGAGGCGCATACCGATCTTGAGCGTGCGGAGGAAGCGCATCGTCACCGCCAAGGATTGAATAGTTCTCGCGTTGACGATAGCGCCGCTTTTGCCACGAAGTGCCGGACCCACCCCGATAAGCCGAAGTGGGTCCGGAAACGATTAGAGTTGCGCCAGTGCCGACGCCGGGTCCTCGATCGCGTCGGCCACCACGCGCATGAACCCCGCGGCCACGCCCCCGTCACAGACCCGATGATCGAAGACAAAGGACAACTGCGCGATCTTCCGTACGGTCAAAGCCCCGTCCTTGACCCACGCCCGATCAATGATCCGACCAATGCCGAGCATCGCGACCTGGGGATGATTGATGATCGCAGCACTTCCGTCGACCCGGAGCGCGCCATAGTTGTTCAGCGTGAACGTTCCCGCCGTCAGCTCGGCCGGCGTCGACTCGTTGCGCCGCGCGCGAGCCGTCACATCCCTGATCGCGGCATCGAGCATCGTGGTGGTCATCGCCTGCGCGCCCATCACGGCCGGGACGACGAGCCCCCGATCGGTCTGGACCGCGAGTCCGAGATTGATCGTGTCTAGCTCGACGATCTCCTGACGTTCGGTGTCGATCCGGGCGTTGAGCACCGGGTACTGCCGCAGCCCCGCCACGACGAATCGCGCCAGATAGGACATCAGGCCGGGCCCGGTGCGCTGCCGCAGCTCCCACAGGCCGGTGCAGTCGACATCCACCCAGACGGTCGCCTCGGGGATCTCCGCCCGGCTGCGCGTGAGCACCGCGGACACGGCCTTCCGGAACCCGCTCAGCGGAATCCTGCGCTCCGTTCCCTCTGCCTTCTCCGGTACGCGGGACCGCCCCGCTTCGACGTCCTTCCGTGTGATGACGCCACCCGGACCGGTTCCGATCAGCGACGACAGGTCGACGCCGTGGTCCCGCGCCAGCTTGCGAACCAGCGGCGAGACGACTTTGGACGCCCCGGACGGCCCACTCATGAGGATCGGGGACTCGCGCGGGCGGCGTTTGCGGGTGCTCCCCGTGCCGGGGCTGGTCCCGTACCCGATGAGGACGTTGCCCGAACCGGCCCGCTCCTCCTCGGTGTAGGAGTCCAGTGCGGCCACCGTGATCAGCGGCGCGCCCACGTCGAGCGTCGCGCCCTCCGGTACATGACGCGTCGCCACCCGGCCGGCGTGCGGGGACGGCACCTCGACGACCGCCTTCGCGGTCTCCACCTCGACCACCGGCTGATCGATCGTGATCACATCGCCCTCGGCGACCAGCCAGCGCACGACCTCCGCCTCGGTCAGTCCTTCGCCGAGGTCGGGCAGCACGAACGTGTTCATGCGTACTCCCACTGCAGCTCGTCGACGACGTCCAGGACGCGGTCCACCGACGGGAGCTGGACGTGCTCCAGCTTCGGCGGCGGGTACGGGATGTCGAACCCGGTGACCCGGCGGATCGGCGCGGCGAGCGAATGGAAGCAGCGCTCGGTCACCCGCGCCACCACCTCGGACGACACGCTCGCGAACCCGGCCGCCTCGGCGATCACCACGGCCCGGCCGGTCGAGCGGACCGCCGCGCACACGGTCTCGTCGTCGAACGGCACGATCGAGCGCAGATCCACCACCTGCAGGCTGCGTCCCTCCTGCGCGGCGGCCTCGGCGGCCTCCAGCGCGACCGGCACGGCGGGACCGTAGGCGATCAGCGTGGCATCGGTGCCCTCCCGCCGGACCACGGCCCTGCCGATCGGCGGCACCGGCTTCGACAGGTCGGCCTCGGCACGGGAGAAGTAGAGCTTCTTCGGCTCCAGGAAGACGACCGGGTCCGGGGACTCGATGGCCCGGCGCAACAGCCCGTAGGCGTCCTCGGGGGTGGCCGGGGCGACCACGTGCAGGCCGGGCGTGTGCGCGTAGTAGGCCTCGGACGAGTCGCAGTGGTGCTCGACGCCGCCGACGCCGCCCGCGTACGGCACCCGGATCACCAGCGGCACCCCGACCTTGCCCCGGGTGCGGTTGCGCATCTTCGCGGCGTGGCTGACGAGCTGCTCGAACGCCGGGTACGCGAACGCGTCGAACTGCATCTCGACGACCGGGCGCAGGCCGTTCATCGCCATCCCGATCGCCATGCCGAGGATGCCCGACTCGGCCAGTGGCGTGTCGAAGCAGCGCTGGTCACCGAACTCGGCGGTCAGCCCGTCGGTGATCCGGAAGACGCCGCCGAGCGGCCCCACGTCCTCACCGAAGACCATCACGGTGTCGTCGGCGCGCAGGGCGTCCCGCAGCGCCCGGTTCAGGGCGTTCGCCATGGTCAGCTTCTCGGTCATGCCGTTCCCTCCCGGGCCATCTCGTCGGCGACCATCGACTGCTGTTCGCGGAGTTGCGGGGTGGGTTCGGCGTAGACGTACGCGAAGAGCTCCCGGTAGTCGGCGACGGGTTCCTCGCCGAGTCCCTCGCGCATGCGGGCGGCGAGCGCTTCTGCGTGCTCGACAAATCGTGATCTGTCGGTTTCATTGATCAACTTTGTGATGCCCAGATAGGCCTCCAGCCTGACGAGCGGATCACGCCCCAGCCATGGAGCTACCTCATCTTCTGACCGATAACGCCCAGGGTCGTCGGCGTTCGTGTGCGCCTGCACCCGGTAGGTGTGCGCCTCCACGAGCTGCGGCCCCTCACCGGCGCGGGCCCGGTCCACGGCGTCGCCGAGGACACGCAGCAGGGCGGCGACGTCGTTGCCGTCGACACGCTCGCCCTTCACCCCGTACCCGATGCCCTTGTGCGCCAGCGACGGTGCCGCGGTCTGCCGGGCCAGCGGAACGGAGATCGCGTACTCGTTGTTCTGCACCAGGAACACCACCGGCGTACGGAAGACCGCCGCGAAGTTCAGTGCCTCGTGGAAGTCGCCCTCACTCGTCGCGCCGTCCCCGCAGACCGCCATCACCACGGTGTCCTCGCCGCGCAGCCGGGCCGCGTGCGCCACCCCGACCGCGTGCAGCAGATGGGTGGCGAGCGGCGTGGCCTGCGGCGCCACCCGGGTCTGCAGTGGGTCGTAGCCGCTGTGCCAGTCGCCGCGCAGCAGCGTCAGCGCCTGCACCGGGTCGACGCCGCGGGTCACGATCGCGGCCGTGTCCCGGTAGGTGGGGAACAGCCAGTCGCCGTCACCGAGCACCTGCACGCAGGCGACCTGGCAGGCCTCCTGCCCGTGCGACGAGGGGTAGACCGCGAGACGCCCCTGCCGGACCAGGGCGTTCGCCTGGTCGTTGAAGCGGCGTGCGGTGATCAGCGCGGCGTAGGCGCGCACCAGGGCCTGAGGGTCGGGCATCGAATGGCCGACCTGCGGAACGGGGTGGCCGTCCGGGTCGATGAGGGTCACCGGCTCCGCGGACGGCAGCAGGTGTGCTGCGTCACGTGTCATGCACGGATTCTCATTCCGGTGCCAAATGAACACCAGACCCCACAGAAAGTCGAGATATTGTTTAGAACGGGGGGTCCCCCCAGCGCAAAACGTCCAAGATCCCGTGCTCGGGGAGTCGCCCGGCGAGACAGGTGGCATCGATGCTCGACGACACCGACCGCCGCATCTGCGCCGAGCTGGCCCGCGACGGGCGGATGTCGATGCGTACCCTCGCCGAGACACTGCACATCTCCCGGGCGAACGCCTACGCCCGCGTCGCCCGCCTCCAGCAGGACGGGGTGATCCGCGGCTTCCACGCCGACGTCGACCCGGTCGCGGCCGGGCTGACCACTGCGGCGTACGTGACGCTCAACCTCCAGCAGGCGAACTGGCGCGAAGTCCTCGGCCGTCTCCGCACCCTGCCCGGCGTCGTGCACATCGGCCTGGTCGGCGGCGACTTCGACGTGATCCTGCTGGTCCGCGTCGCCGACAACACCGAGCTGCGCCACCTGGTCCTCGACGAGATCCAGGGCATGCCCGGCGTCGTCACCACCCGGACCCTGCTCCTCTTCGAAGAGTCCACCCCTCAGTGACGGATCCACTCCGGCGGCGTTGAATTGGTGGAAGATGGTGGGGCCTGGAGCACCCGCAACCCTCCACAAAGCCGCGTTCCTCCAAGATCGCTGTTACCGCCCGTAGCCGGCGACCATTCCGCAACCCGTGCGACATCCCCGCCGCGACTCCCGATGACGTCCTCCCCGCGACGCCCGATGCCGTGCCCGCCACGCCCGGGTGCTGTCGCCGTGGTGCTGTCCCCGCCTTGTGGCCCCGGGTTGCGGCCCCGCGTTGCTGTCCCCGCGTTGCTGTCCCCGCGTTGCGGCCCGCGTTGCTGTCCCCGCGTTGCTGTCCCCGGGTTGCGGCCCCGCGTTGCTGTCCCCGCGTTGCTGTCCCCGCGGTGCGGCCCCGCGTTGCCGGCCCCGCGATGCGGTCGCCCAGACGCGGTCCCCGCGACGCCCAGTGCTGCCCCACCCCCGCGGATCTTGGGTGGTCGTTGACCTGGTGGGGTGTGAAGTCGCTCAAGATTTGCGGGCGAGCGAACGGGCGAGCGGGCGGTGGGCGAGCTGGCGAACGAACGAGCGAACGGGCGAACGCGCGAACGGGCGAACGGGCGAACGGGCGGGCGGGCGGCCGAGCGAGTGGTGGGCGAGCGAACGGGCGAGCGGGTGGTGGGCGAGCGAGCGGGCGAACGAGCGAACGAGCGGGCGGCCGAGCGGGTGGTGGGCGAGCGAACGAGCGAACGAGCGAACGAGCGAGCGAGCTGTGGGCAAGCGAATGGGCGAACAGCCGAGCGAGCGGGCGGGGGCGGGGCCAGGCGGCGAGGGACAGGCGCGAAGGCTCGGCATGCTGGTGATCGAGAGGACCGGCAAGCCACCGATACACCCACGCGACCTGCACGTGAGGACCGCCCTAAACAGCCATCACCGGTGGGAACGTGTCCCGGCTCGGTTTCGCCTCGTAGTCCGACCATGCCGCTGCCAACCGAACAACCGCCTCCGACAAATCCCCACACGACGCCAGGAAATGGACTCTCAGGCGATCCCTACTGCCACCCGCCGGGTCCAGGCCTGAGCCGGGCAGGACCGCGACGCCGTGACGGAGGGCCACCTGGGCGAAGGATTGGCCGTCGCCGTGCGGTATGTGTACCCAGAGGGTCTGTCCTCCCGGTACCGGCGCGGCCTCCCACGACGGCAGCAGACGGAGCAGCTCTGACCGCAAGTGGTCGTGCTGCGCCAGGCGCTGAGCGGCCGATCGCGCGGCGAGCGCGTCCAGGTCGGGGAGCAGGGCGGCCGCCGCGAGTTGTGCGGGGACGTTTCCTCCGAGATCCATGACGGTGCGCATCCGCGCCAGCCGTGCGACCAGAGCGCCCGACGCCCGTATCCAGCCGACGCGCAGCCCACCCCAGACGACCTTGCTGAGCGAGCCGATCGTGATGACGTCCGCCGAGTGGACGGCCATCGGCGGCGGTGAGGGGTGGCCGGGGAAGCCCAGGTCGGTCAGCACCTCGTCGTCGATCAGCGGGATGCCGGCCTGCGCCGCGGACCAGGCCGCGCGATGACGTTCGGGCTCCGGCGTCACGGCGCCGGTCGGGTTGTGGAAGGCGGTGATGCCGTACCGCAGCGCCACATCGGCGGCCGGGGAGACGCCGAGGACGGCGCCTTCGGAACGGAAGGCTTCGAGGGCCCCGAAATAGGTCGGCGCCTGGACGAGGACGCGGTCGCCGGGGCGGACGAGAGTGCGGGCCAGGAGGGTGAGTGCCTGCTGACCGCCGGTCGTCACGAGGATCTGGTCGGGGGTGGTGGGGAGGCCACGTGACCGGTACCGATCAGCGATGGCCCGGCGCAGCGCGGGATGGCCGGTGGGGTGGTAGCCGATGTCCCCGGAGATGGTGGCGAGGTCGGGGAGGATGCGGGAGTACGCCTCGACGAGTTCGGCCGGGGGTGCGTCCGGCGCCGCGCAGGCCAGCATGACGACGCCGTCGCGGGGTTCGAGCAGGTGGAGGAACGCGGGCGCGTCGGTGGTCGGGCGCGGTGTGCCGGACGCGGGACCGGCGACCCGGGTGCCGCTGCCCTGCCGGCGGACGATCCGGCCCTCGCCGGCGAGCAGGTCGTAGGCGGCCACCACCGTGCTCCGGCCCACCGCGAGGGCCGCCGCCAGTGCGCGGTCCGGTGGCAGCAGTTCGCCCGCCGGCAGCTCGCCGTCGTCGATCATCGTGCGGATCCGCGCCGCGAGCAGCAGATACAGGGCACCCCGCCCGGACGACCACCGCCCCAGCCGCTCCACGATCCCGATTGGCTCCATCGGCAGACCAATCTAGCGGCATTGGCTCTGCCGCACGAGCCCCGGCGACACGACGATGGGGGACATGACCGTTTTCGCCACGAGTCCGATGACTTCGCTGATCGATGGACATGTCCGGTACGACCTCGCCGAGAGCACCTGCCCGCCGCTGACGGTGGGGGAGCTGGCCTCGCCGGAGGAGATCGCCGCGGTGCCGCTCGGCTACGGCACGACCCGCGGTGACGGGAGGCTGCGCGGCCTGGTGGCGGCCGGTTCCGGCGTCGGCGCCGAGCAGGTGCTGATCACGGTGGGAGCGGTCGAGGCCATGTTCCTGCTGGCCCAGGCGGTCTGCGGTCCGGGCGATCACGTGGTCGTGGTGGCGCCGTGTTTCCCGCCGGCGCTGACCGTTCCGGCCGCTTTGAAAGCAGAGATCGATATCGTACGGGCGGAGTTCGACTCCCATTACCGCCTGCCACTGCGCGAGATCGTCCAGGTGCTCGGCCCGCGTACGAAGCTCGTCTCGCTGGCGTCCCCGCAGAATCCCGCCGGCGTCCGCCTGACTGCGGCGGAGCTGCGGGAACTCGACGAAGCCGTGCGATCCCGTGCTCCGCAAGCGGTCATCCTGGTCGACGAGACGTACCACTTCTCGACGTACGGCGACGCACCCGTCCCCGCCTCCGCGGCCGGCCTGTCGTCACGCGTCGTCACCTGCGGCTCGGTGTCGAAGGCGCACGGCGCTCCCGGCCTGCGACTGGGCTGGCTGACCGTGACCGATCCGGATCTGTACGACCGGCTGCGCGAGGCGAAGTTCAACACCACGATCGCCTGCTCCGGCGTGGACGAGTTCCTGGCGACCCGGGTCCTGGAGCGGGCGCCGGAGATCCTGGCGGTGCGGGCGGAGTTCCTCCGTGACCGGCTTGACGAGTTGCGGTCATGGGCATCGCGGCACGGCGTCGAGATGGTGGTCCCGGACGGTGGCCCGCTGTGCTGCCTGCGAGCGCCGGACACGTCGTTCTACCAGCGGCTGGAGGCGCGTGAGGTGCGGGTGGCGCCGGGTTCCTGGTTCCGCGAGGACGATCGCGTCTTCCGGCTCGGTTTCGGTCACCTGCCGGCGGAGGACTTCGGTGAAGCACTGGAGCGGCTCGGGTCGGCCCTTCAGGGGTAGAGCGTAGTCAGCTCCGAGCCGATTCGCGCGAGCTCCACCCGTACCGAAGAAGGCTCTTGAACCTCGGCGATCGAACCCCAGCCGGCCAGTGTCTGCGCGATGTCCCGTGGCGTCGGGGCGCCGACCCGCACCCGCACCCGGCCGTCGGCCTCGGTCCCGCCCGGATGGCAGTGGCGTCCGAAGTGGTCGCGCAGCACCCAGAGGAAGCGTTCCGGGATCAGCACGACGGCCCAGGTCCGGGAGCGGCGTTCCTCGATCGCGCTGACCACCCGGTCCCACGCCGTGGCCAGGGTGAAGTCGTCCGGGCGGTCGAAGGTCTCCTCGGTCACGGTGAGGTCGCCGATCCGGTCGAGCCGGAAGGTGCGCTGGCCGCGATCGGTGCCGGCCAGCAGGTACCACACGGCGTCCTTGTCGATCAGGCCCCACGGGTCGGCCTCCCGCTCGGCGTCCTTGTATCGGAACCGCACCCGCTGCCGCCGCACCACCGCCTCCTGGAGTACGCGCACTTCGGGAGGCTGCGAGCGGACGCTCTCACCCCAGCCCGCCGGGTCGACGACGACCGCGCCGGCCGCCACCTGAGCCTCGCCGCGGTAGGTCTCCGGCAGCGCCCGGAGCAGCTTGCGCATCGCCGCCCGCACCTCCTCGGAGGCCGCCGACGCCGGACCGGCCAGCAGGAACAGCGCCCGCGCCTCGGCCGAGCTGAGACCGCTCAGATCGGTGCGGGCGCCGCCGACGAGCTGCCAGCCGCCGTGCCGCCCGGGCTGCGGATAGACCGGGATGCCGGCGGTGGACAGCGCCTCCAGGTCGCGGCGGGCGGTGGCGACCGAGACCTCCAACTCGGTCGCGAGTTCGGCGGCGGTGATCCGGCCGCGCGCCTGCATGAGCAGCAGGGCGGCTACGAGACGGTCGGCGCGCATCCCGATATTTTAAGTGCTCAGAAGGTGAGCACTTAACCCCGCAGGATGAGTGGCATGACTGCACTTCGCGGATTCACCACCGTCACCTTCTTCGCCGACGACCTGGACGCCGCCCGCTCGTGGTACACGTCGGTCTTCGAGATCGAGCCCTACTTCGACAAGGGCGGCGCCTACCTGGAATGGCGGGTCGGCGACTACCAGCACGAGTTCGGCGTGCTGAAGAGCGCCTTCGCCCCGCATCCGGTGAGCGGCGGGCAGGCGTCCGGCGCGATCATCTACTGGGCGGTCGACGACGTCGAGGCGGCCTACCAGCGGCTTCTTTCGCTGGGCGCCTCCGAGCACGACAAACCCACCGAGCGAGGGACCGGGTACGTGACGGCTTCCGTGCTCGACCCGTTCGGCAACATCCTCGGCGTCATGCGCAATCAGCACTACCAGGACGTCCTGGACGCCCGGCGTTGACCCTCGAGCGGCTCGAGGTCCTAGCCTCCCGGGCATGCTCCCACTCGAAGAGATCTTCCGCGCCTCGTGGGGCGCCGACACCTGCGACCCGCACGACCTGCCGCACTGGCACCCGGGCAATCCCGCCCGCGGCCAGTGCGGCGTCACCGCCCTGATCGTCCAGGACCTCCTCGGTGGCGATCTCGTCCTCGGCGAGGTCTTCACCGGGGACGTCAAGGTGGGGTACCACTACTGGAACCGGCTCCCCGGCGGCCGCGAGCTCGACCTCACCGCCGACCAGTTCTTCCCGGCCGAGACCGTCGTCGGGGGCACCGTCCAGCAGCGTCCGCCGGGCGCCCCGTCGCGCTGCCGCGAGCAGTACGAACTGCTGCGGGGGCGGGTCCTGTCAGCGGTAGCCGCTGCACAGTGGACTGACGTCACTCCTCTAATGGGGGATTCCTCCGGCACCGCTCCGCATTCGCGCAGGTGACGGATACCCCGGATGGGCGTCGGCCGTTCGCCCGGGGTTGCGGCGGAGTGCGGCGCTTTAGGTTCCCTCAGCTTCGTCGACTTAGTTGGAGAGAGCCGAGCATGTCCCCACACGAGAACTTCCAGAACGTGGCCACCGGCAACGCGAGCGTCGGATTCCAGATCGGCAAGAACACCGGGACCGTCACGCCCAGCCCCAGCCCGGTCGACCTGCTGAAGGCCGTCCTCGACCAGTCGCCGCTCGCCGGCGAGGCGCGGATCCGGGCCGACCGGGAGATCGCCACCGCCCGTACCGCGATCGTGAACGGCGACAGCGGCGAGGCGACGCGGGCCCTGACCCGGCTCGCCGGCTGGACCGAGGGGATCGCCGGATACGGCGCCCTGATCGGCGCGGTCATCTCGGTGGTCCAGGGGATCGCCTCGTGACCATGTACACGAACGTCGCCGACGATGTCGGCCTCCAGGTGGGCGTGCTGCACGGCAACGCCTACGTCTACCAGACCGCCCCGGCCGCCACACCGGCCGAGAAACTCCAGGTCGCGATCCACTACCTGCGCGGCGGGTCACCCCGGGAAGCGGAACGCCGCCTCGCCGCCCTGGTCTACGAGGACCGGATGAGCTCCGCGGAGATCGCCTACCACTGGACGCTCTCCGTGCTCAGCGGACGGTCGCTGACCAGCCTGGGCGGCGGCGACATGAACCAGTTGGAGCAGGCGTTCGCGATGGCCCAGCAGTACCCGAGCGGCCGCTGGTGGCGCTGCGTCGAGGTGATCCGGATGCTGGTGAACGCACTGCTCACCGCCGGACCGCTCGACCAGGCGCTGAACGCGTACTCCACCCTGCCCGATTCTGATCGCGCGGAGATCGAGCGTCATCTCAGTCTGATGCTCTCCGGTGTCGCGCAGGACCACATCGAGCAGCTCAACGAGGCGCACGTCCGATTCGCGCGGACGGCCGGCGAGCGGGCGGCCCGCGTACCGAAATTCTTCGAACCCGATCCGGCCGAGCCGATCGCGAAAACGGTCCGCCCGGCGCCCGCCGAATCGACCTGGCTGCCGCTGGCCGGCGGTGGCGCGCTGCTGTTCTTCGGAGCGGTGACGCTCGTGCAAGCCGCCGCCGCCCGGAGCGTGCTCGCCGCCGTGACCGTTTTCGTCCTGCTCGTGGCCGGCGGGTACGCGGTGGTCCGGCACGGTCTCGAGCGCGCCTTCCTGCGGAGTCGCCTCGCGGCCAAGGAGGCCGAGTTCCGCAGCGGGGTGCGGTCGCCGTTCCTCGTCCCGCCGGTTCCCGGCTCGGTTTCCAGCTCCTTTCCCAGCTCGGTTTCCGGCTCCTTTCCCAGCTCGGTCTCCGGCTCCTTTTCCGGCTCCTTCTCCCGCGTGATCGACTCGCTGGTCGACGCCGCTTTCGTGAATCAGCAGCCGCGCGAGCACCACCTGCGCGACGCCTTCTGGAACGACACCGCCGGCTTGCGCACGGCATTGCGGGGAGACCTTCTTGATCTGTACGGCGGCCGCGGCGTGCGACCGGAGTCGATCAGATATCTGGCGGTCCACCACGCCGAGGTGATCGCCGGGCGCTGGCGTGACGGAACACTCGACGACTTCCGCCGCCGGAACCGTCCCGCCTCGACCCCGCCCGCCTTCCTGGCCGGTGTCGCCGCGCTCTCCGCAGCGGTGGCCGTCACCCTGCTGTCGATGACCACGCTCACCTTCTGCTCGCTGGTGCTGGCCGCCCCTATGCTCTTCTTCGGCGCCCGGTTCGCCCACCGCGGAGGCCTGGCCCTGTACGGCGAACGTCGCCGCCTCACCCTCGACGCGACCGAATTCGAACAGCGGCACCAGGCCGAGGTGGCAGCCTTCTCCCGGTGGACCGCCTGGCTCGCCGACCGGCCCACCGACGTGGAGATGGGCCTCTGGCTGGCACTCGACCTGGCCTTCTGGAAACGCGGCGTGATGGGCGACTACCGCCTCGCCAACCGCGACCTGCTCACCCATCTGACCCTCACGGAAGCGGCGCCGCGCAGCTCCCGTGCCCGGGATGTGGGAGGGCCGTTCCGGCATTCGGCATACACGGTCCTGCTCTTCCTGCTCACCGAAGCCGGCGTCCGGCAGGTCCAGGCCCGCCTCGACTTCGTCACCGGCACGTTCTCGGCGGAGCGGCGCACCACGTTCCGCTACGACGCCATCGGATCCGTCCAGGTCACCGAGGTGGGCCTGCGCGCCGACGAGCAGAAGATCGTGACCCGGCAGGCGTTCCAGCTCGCCCTGGTCAACGGCCAATCGATCCGTGTCCTGCTCGACGACTTCAGCGACGACGCGATCGACTACCTCCGCGAGAACCCGGACCACCTGGCCCGTCTCGCCTCCGACGCCTCAGGGGTGACGAGCGCCCTGCACATCCTCGAAGCGGTAGCCGCCGACGGCCGCGACTGGATAACCCTGGAACGCCAGCGCCTGACCCGCCGCCTGCCCCGCCAGCACCAGCCCATGCCGTCGCCGGTCACCCACCCCCAAATCCCGCGCTGACCAGGTCTCCCGTCGCCGTCCCGTCCCCGTCGCCGTCCCCCTAGCCGTCCCCGTCGCCGTCGCCGTCCCGTCCGTCCCCGTCCGTCCCTGCCGCGCGTCACATCGCGTCGCGCCGCCGGGACAAATCGGAAATGTCCCCGGCCCGCCAAACCTCACTGGCCCGCCCAAGCTCCTTCGCCCGCCCGAACTCGCCTGACCTCGCCTGCCCGGTATCGCCCGCTCGGGGCCAGCTGTGACTCATTGCTGTGTCAACGCCTCCTCCACAGCCATAGGTCACAGCTGGTCAGGTCTGGCTGTGGCTCGTTGCTGTCGCGGCGTGTCCGAGGCGGCCATAGGTCACAGCTGGGAGGTCTGGCTGTGACTCATTGCTGTGTCGACGTCTCCTCCACAGCCATCGGTCACAGCTGATCGGGACGGGCTGTGGCTCGCTGCTGTCGTCGCGTCTCCGAGGCGGCCATGGGTCACAGCTCGGAGGCCGGGCTGTGACTCATTGCTGTGTTAACGCCTCTTCCAAAGCCATGGGTCACAGCTGGCCGGGTCTGGCTGTGGCTCGTTGCTGTCGCCGCGTCTCCGAGGCAGCCATAGGTCACAGCCGGGAGGGACGGGCTGTGACTCGTTGCTGTTGAAGGGCTCCAGGGCAGCGATGAGTCACAGCCGCAGTGGCCGGCTGCACGGGAGAGCCGATAATGCGGGCGTCGATTGAGCGCTGGCCTACAGCCAGTCCTGCCTGGCTGGACGGGCGAACGGCAGATCGGGCTCCAACAGCCCGGCTCACGGTCGGGGGAACGGCTCCACGAAGAGCATCGGGCGAATCGCGGCCGGCAGTCGCTCGACGGCGCCGGTGCGGAGGGAGAGGCGGATTCCGGCGGAGGGTTCGCGCGGCGAATGCCACGGCTGGCAGCCGAGCAGAATGTGGTCCCGGTCCTCCCAGATCGGCTCGCGGTAGGAGCCTTCCGGCAACCAGTGGACCTGCGGTTTCGGGTTGGGGCGGAGAGGAAACACGGTCACCGCCGGCGGATTGGCGCGGGCTGTCCACAGTCGGTCACCGCCGAGGGTGAGGCGGGCGGTCAGGTCGACCGGCACGGTGATCTCGGCGTGGTCGGGGCGGATCACCGTGATGCCCTGCCGCGTCCGGGTCAGGCCGGTGCCGGTGAGCGGGTCGATCTGCTGGAACGGGTGCGCCGCCTCCCGTGGCTCCCCACCAGGAGTCCAGCTCATCGTGGAGCCGTGGCCGCCGGTGAAGTACACCGTGTGCCCGTGTGTCCCGACCACCGAGAGAGGACGATCGGCCGGCCACGGCATCGTGACGGTGGGGCCTCCGTCGAGATCCACGACACGGAGACGATTCTGGTCGTTCTCGGACACGACCACCCGTTTGCCGTCACTCATCAAAAGCAGGTCGGGTGACCGTACGTCATCGATGAACGTCATTTCGGCGGTGCTGGAGATGAGCTGGGCCACGCGATTCGGCCCCGCCATCAGAATGCCGCGAGCGGTTTGCATGGCCCGGGTCCAGGCCGCGGCTTCCAGCCGCACATTCGCCATCGGTACGCCGTCAGAACCGTTCGTGAGAGTCCCGTCGGAGAACAGCATCCCGGCACGCGGGGGAGGCCCGAACGGGATCGCGGACCGGGATTGCCGCCGCAAGGGTGCCGGCCGGGGCGTGAACCGCATGGCTCGCATCGTCGCCTTCCCCGCCGGCCGGGCACCGCGCTGAGCGGGCTTGCTCGACGGGGGAGAAGCGCGCCGCCCGAGCATGAGGCGCAGCCTGTCGGATTCATCAGCGACGATGTGCAGCAGCCCGGAATCCTCGGCGAAGGTGAGGCCGGCCCGGACATCCGCCGGTTCCACGAGCAGGCGCGCGGCCAGTGCGGCGACGGTCACCTCGTACGGCATCGCCGCGGACCACCGCAGCACCGCTTCGAGATCTTCGGCGAGCCGCCCGTACCGGTGATGGGCGTCCTGGGCCCGCACCATCCGCGCCCGCTCCGGTGGCAGCGCCAGGACCGTGTCGACCCGTGCCGGTTCGCCTGGCCGATAGCGATCAGTGCCGTCGCGGACCAGGATCCCGGCCGCGGCCAGCAGGGGCAGGCTGTCCCGCCTGAGCAGCACGGGTGGGACGCCGAGTTCGGCGGCGATCTCGTCGAGGCGGCGCTGCCGGTTCTCGGCGCGCCGGGCCGCGTCGGCGTGCTGGGCGGCGTTGCGCTGGTCGAGGTCGGCGTGCCCGGTCGGCAGGGGTGTCCGGGGGAGCGGCCAGACCGGCGTGTCGAGCCAGCCGTCCGGGCGCTGGTGCTCGTGTCCCCACGCGGCGACCTGATCGGTGGTGACCGGCCCGCCGTGCGCCCCGGCCGCCTCGCCGACCACGCCGGCGAGCTCCATCACGGCGTACCCGAGTTCGCTCAGCCACCCGCTGTTGCCGGTCCCGGTGGCGGGCCGGCCGCGTCGCAGCCAGACCGGGGGCTCGATGTCCGGAACCGGCCAGAACTGCACCACCAGCCGATCGGCCGAGCGCCCGACGCGCACCCGGAAGGACCCGCCGCCGCCGAGATCGAGGACCGGCCCACCGGCGACGACGACACTGCCCGAAAACGACAGATACGGAATCTCGGATAAATCCGATATGTCGGAAACGTCGCGCGGACGCTGATCATGCGACGAGATGCGAACCCGCAACCGGCCGTCCAGTGAATGGCACGCCAGCCACCCGGCGCCGGACCCGGCGAAGGTCCCGGCCGGCTCGTCGCTCCGATCGTACGAATGCGGCAGTGCCCGCGGCGAATCCCCCGCGATGCCCGGATCCCGGAGGACGAGAAGCCCGGATTCGGGACGGTAGTCGTCACTCTCGAACACCCGCACGGCGATCAACCTAGCAGGTTCGCAGCATGACGTCCGTCAATGTGAATGGCGCGACCGGCTACGCCTGAACAGGAAAGAAGGCGACGAGTTCCACCTCGAATCCGGCCGCGTTCTCCAGATGGGCGGCATAGGTGTCCGGGCCGCCCGCCGAGGCGTTGCAGCGAACCGGAACCGCGAAAGGTGACGCGGGGTCACAGGGCGCGACGATAGCGGATCTCGTGGAGCGGGAAGCCGTTCGAGTCGTCGACCAGGGTGGCGCCGTCGGCGTGCCAGCCGGCCGCCTCGTAGAAGCGCCGCGCCCGGACGTTCCCGGAGAGCACCCACAACGTGGCGGACGTGAAGCCGCTCGCGGTGAGGGACGCCACCCCGGCCTCCATGAGCTGCCGCCCGCCGCCCGTCCCCCACAGCGACGGCAGCACGTAGATCGCGAAGAGGTGCCCGGTCGACGGTGACGAACCCGGCCCGACGGTGACGAACCCGGAGACGCCGGGGTCCAGCACGAGAACCGCCCGCGGTGCCGCGATCCCGTCGAGCCGGCCACGCCAGGTCGCGGCGCGCGAGGCGACCGAGAGCCCGTCCAGGAAGGCCTGCGGCATGAGACCCCGATAGGCCGCCTGCCAGGTGCGGACGTGCACCTCGGCGAGGCCTTCGGCATCGGCGGGAACGGCGGGACGCACAGAGAACATACAGCTCAACCTGGACAATGGTGGTTACCGTTGATGGTCCCCAGCATGAGAAGGAGACGGTTTCCGATGGGCTTCATGAAGCGCTTCGTGCTCTCGATGGTCGCCTCCAAACTTCACCGCGCCTCCCAGAAGCGGCACAACCCGGCAGTCGACGGACTGCTGCGCGAGGTGAACCACCGGATCGCCCGGAGCCAGGGATACGGGCATCAGGGATACGGGCACCCGGGATATGGGCACCCGGGCGCCTATCACGGAGGACACCCGGGAGCCTACGGACATCACGGCCACTACCGCCACCACGGCCACTACCGGCACCACGGGCACTACCGCCGCAGGTTCTGGTGACTCCCTCGCGGTGCCGGGATCATCGGGGCGTAGCCGTCGGCGGCGGCAGCCGCCGGCGCCGGCGTGGACTCCAGGCCGCAGGAGGTGAGCGTGTGCTGGCGCAGCAGCATCGACGTCGGCACCGGCGCGATCTCCCGCCAGGCGAAGCAGGCCCTGATGATCGCCGCGTTGACGCCACCGGTGAGGGTGCGGTCCGCGTCGAGCAGGGCGCGCAGGATGCCGTGGTAGGTGAGGAAGTCCGGTGACAGATCCGACCAGGTGGTGGCGAGCAGCCGGCCCAGATAGTCGCGGGCGAGCAGCAGTGACTCCTTGAAGGCGGCCTCGTTGCCGGTGTAGGCGGCGGTGAAGTCGGCCTGGATCTGCTCGAGGTCCAGGGCGGTGCCGGGCAGGTTCGTCGACCGGGTCCGCAGCTCCTCGCTGATCAGCTTCTTGTCGACGAGATCCTGCTGGAACACTTCGACCATGGTGTCGAAGATGGCGCCGGTCAGTGGCAGCGAGCGGTTGTGCGGCTCGTCGTCCACGTCGGACATGCGCAGGGCGTTGAGGGCGATCCGGACCTGCCGGGTATCGGAGAGCTCACCGACCCGGTCGAGGCCGTTGATGGTGAGCAGGTTCCCCTTGGTGTTGTCGAGCAGCATGTCGACCAGTGAGTGGAAGTGCAGCGACGCCACGATCGCCACCAGGTCGCCGGCTGATTCGTGCATGCCGCCGTAGTCGATGCCCTCGTCGAGCGGGCTGGCCGGGACGCCCACCTCGGCGAAGATGAGGCTGTGCCCGAGTTCGTGGGCGAGCACGTCGAAGTTCTCGCAGAACGGGCGGGTGTGGTCGATGGTGCCGGTCGGGGTGCGGCCGAACCCGAATTCGAGGAATCCGAACCCGGACTGCGCGTTGTTCCACTCGATCAGCGGGATGAGCTCGAGTTTGGCGAAGGCCGTCGAGAAGTGCCATTCGATCGTACGACCGAAGTAATCCTGCCAGATGTCCAGCACCCGCCGGACCGTCGCGTACATGGTGGCGGCGGAGAAGTCCCGGGAAGCCGGATCGAGATGGTCGAAGTGTCCCTCGGGGCCGGGCTGGACCGGCGGATTGGTGGCCCCGGTGTACGGCGGCCGGAAGAACTGGTTGTAGGGCAGCTTGCCGACCGCGTCGACGACGAACATCCGGTCGTCGGCCGGTCCCGCGGTGACGGCGCCGGGAGGAGGGGAGACGGTGACCGTCTCCGGCTCTCCGAACAGCGGCGTGCCGTCGGCCTTGGTCAGGAACCGGGGCTGCGGGAAGATCCGGAACCGGGTGCCGGTCTCGGCGAGTCTGAGGTCGAGTTCGAGCGACATGGGAAACCTCCCTGAGGTGTGACCTCCAGCGGTATGCCTGGTCACGAGGGAAGTCAACGAACCTGTCCATGAACCATCCCAAAGAACGGCTGGACAGTCGTCACGACGGGGTAGGACCATGCGGGACATGGCCGGAACCCGTGCCCTGCTTCAGTTCAGCCTCCGTCTCGAGCGGATCCGGCTGCCCGTCTGGATCCTCGGCGCCGGTCTGCTCTTCGGCATCCAGTCGGTGCAGAGCCAGAACCTCTACGGCACCCCCGAGGAGCTGGCTCAGCTGCGCGTCACGCTGGGCGGCAACACCGCGGTGATCGCGATGAGCGGCCCGGCCGAGCTGCTGAACTCGATCGGCAACGAGATCGTCTTCGAGATGTTCGCGTTCGTGGCGATCATCGTGGCGCTGATGAACATGTTCCTGGTCGGCCGGCACACCCGCGGCGACGAGGAGTCCGGCCGGGCCGAGCTGATCCGGTCGGCGCGGGTCGGCCGCCGGGCGCCGCTGATGGCGGCGTTGCTGCTCGCGCTGATCGCCGACCTGGTCACCGGACTGGTGATCTCCGGAGTGCTCGCCGCGACCGGCCTCGGCCTCGCCGGGTCCGCGCTGACCGGCGCCGCGATCGCCGGTGCCGGCCTGGTCTTCGCGGCGCTCACCGCCGTCGCCGCGCAGATCTTCGAGAACACCCGCGGCGTCTACGGCATCACCGGCCTCGTCCTCGGCGCGAGCTACGCCCTGCGCGCCGCCGGCGACGCCGGTGACTCCGCGCTGTCCTGGGCCTCGCCGATCGGCTGGGGGCAGAGGACCATGCCTTTCGGTCCGGGCCGCTGGTGGCCGCTCCTGCTCCTTCTCGGTACGACCGGAGCTCTCGTGTGGATCGCGCTCGCGGCACTCGACCGCCGCGACTTCGGCGCGGGTCTGGTCCGCCCGCGTCTCGGCCGGCCGCAGGCGTCCTGGGCGTTGCGGGGCCCGTCCGGGCTGGCCTGGCGGCTGCAGCGCGGCACGGTGATCGGCTGGGTACTCGGCGTCGGGCTGCTCGGGATGGCGTACGGGTCGCTCGGCGACAGCATCGAGGCCTACATCGAGGACAACCCGGAGGTCGCCGCGTTCCTGCCGGGCGGCGCCGCGGACATCGTCGACGCGTACCTCGCCCTCACCCTGGCCCTCTGCGCGCTGCTGGCCGCGGCGTTCGGGGTGGCGTCCGCGCTGCGCATCCGTGCCGAGGAGACGGCCGGCCGCGCCGAACCGGTCCTCGCCACCGCGACCGGCCGGGGCCGCTGGCTGGCCGGCCACCTCGGTGTCGCGCTGGCCGGCAGTGCCCTGGTCCTGGTGGTGTCCGGGTTCGGCGAGGGCCTGTCGTACGGGCTGACCGTCGGCGATCCGGGCCAGGCGCTCCGGATGGCCGGGTCGGCCCTGGTCTACCTGCCGGCCGTCTGGGTGATCGTGGCCGTCCCGGCGCTGGGCGTGGGCTGGCTGGCCCGGGCCGCCGCGATCCTGGGCTGGACCGCGCTCGGCTACTGCGCGGTGGTCCAGCTCTTCGCCGACTCGTTCCGGCTGCCGGACTGGGCGCGGCAGGCGTCGCCGTTCACCCACCTGCCGGCCGCTCCGCTGGAGGCTGTCACCGCGGGGCCGATCATCGCCCTGTCCGTGATCGGCATTGTCCTGATCGCCGCCGGATTCGCCGGATTCCAGCGGAGGGACGTGGGGTACTAGGCCGATACTGGTCCGGTGAACGCGGTCGAGAAGGAAGCGAGCCGGCTCGCCGCGCTGCACGAGTACCGCCTGCTCGACACCCCGCCGCACGAGGAGCTGCGAGCCGTCGTACGGGTGGCCGCCGCCGTGGCGGGCGTGCCCACCGCCACCCTCAACCTGATCGACGAGAACCGGCAGGTCCAGCTCACCACCGTCGGCTTCACGGGACGGGACTGCGAGCGGGACGACTCGATGTGCGCGGTCCGGCTCGCCGACGGGGTCCCGGTGAATCTGCCGGACGCGCGGCTCGACCCGTCGTACCGGAGAAATCCGTGGGTGACCGGCGAGCTCGGCCTGATCCGGTTCTACGCGAACGCCCCGCTGATCACGCCGGAGGGGCACATCCTCGGCACCCTCTGCGTCTTCGACAGCGAGCCGCGTGAGCTGGCGCCGGCCGCCCTGAACCGGCTGCAGGACCTGGCCCAGGTGATCGTCGCGTTCTTCGAGCGGCGCCGGCAGACCCGGGTGACCACCGAGTTCGCCGCCGTCACCGAGGCGCGCAAGCAGTGGGCGGAGGCGCTGCTCGACGGCATCGACGTGGCCGTCATGGCGCTCGACAGCGACTTCAAGGTGACCATGTACAACCGGGCGGCCCGGGGGAACCACGACCCGGACATCGATCTCGATCGCGCCCCGGAGGAGATCGCCGAACGATTCCAGCTCTACGAGCCGGACGGGGTGACCCCGATTCCGTACGACGAGATGCCGCTCATGGTGGTGATCGGCGGTGGCGGCCCGGTCACCGGCAAGCAGATGGTGATCCGCAAGCCGCACCGGGGTGACGCCGTCGTCCGGGCGAACGCCCGCGCCCTGTACGCCGCCGACGGCGAGACGATCACCGGAGGCGTGGTGGCGCTGCAGGACGTCTCGGCCGAGGCGGTCCGCAAGCGGCTCGTCGAAGAGGCCCGGGTGCGGCTCGCCGCCGCGAACGCCGAGCTGCGCCGCTCCAACGCCGACCTCACCAACTTCGCCGCGGCGGTCAGTCACGACCTGGTCGCGCCGCTCGCCGCGGTCGGCGGCTACCTGGAACTGCTGACCGACGAGCTGACCGGCGCTCCCGCCGCCCACGCCGCGTCCGCCACCCGGGCCGTCGAGCGGATGCGCGAGCTCATCGAGTCCCTGCTCAGCGCCGCTGCCGCCCGCCGGGCCGCGGGGTCAGGTGAGCCTTGACCCTGCCGATAGGGCAGAGGTGGATCTCGTCGTGCTGGACCGCGAGCGGGAGCAGCGGCGGCTTGCCGCGCTGCACGAGTACCGCCTGCTCGACGCTCCGGCCGACGACGAGCTGGAAGCGGTGGTCCGGGTGGCGGCCGCGATCGCCGGCGTGCCGACGGCCACCCTCAATCTGATCGACGAGAACCGGCAGTGCCAGCTCACCACGGTGGGCTTCGACGGCGCGGACTCGGCGCGGACCGACTCGATGTGCGCGATCCGGTTCCAGCTCGGCGAGTTCATGTACACGCCGGACGCCAGCCAGGACCCGATCTACCGGGACAACCCCTGGGTGACCGGCGTCTACGCCGGCGTGCGGCTCTACGGGTCGGCGCCACTGGTCACCCCGGACGGGCACGCGCTCGGCTCGCTCTGCGTCTTCGACGACCGGCCGGGCTCGCTCGACGACGTCCAGATCGCCCGGCTCAAGGATCTCGCCAACGTCGTCCTGGCCCTCTTCGAACGCCGCCGGCAGGCCCGCGTCAACCACGAGCTGGCCCTGATCGCCGAGGCCCGCCAGCGCTGGACCGACACCCTGCTGGAGACCATCGACGTGGCGGTGGTCGCCGCCGACCAGGCCGGCCGGCTGACCGTCTTCAACCGGGCCGCGCGGGAGTGGCACGGCCTCGACGCCGATCCCACCCTCGACCCGTCGGCCTTCTCCGACCGCTACCAGCTCTACGCCACCGACGGCGTCACGCTGCTGAAGCCCGGCCAGATCCCGCTGCTGCGCGCGTTGCGGGAGGGGACCGTCGAGAACGTCGAGATGATCATCAAGCGGGCGGCCGCCCCGCCGGTCCACGTCACGGTCAGCGGCCGCGCGCTGATCTCCCCGGGCGGCACCCCGATGGGTGCCGTCGTCGCCATGACCGACGTGACGACCGACCGGGCCCAGCAGCGCGCGATCGAGGCGGCCCGCCGGGAACTGGCCGTCGCGAACGAGGACCTGCGCCGCTCCAACGCCGACCTCACCAACTTCGCCGGCGCGGTCAGCCACGACCTGGTCACGCCGCTGGCGACGGTACGCGGCTACCTCGAACTGCTCGAGGAGGAGGTGACCGGCGACCAGGCGAACTGGGTCGCCGCCTGCTCCCGCGCGGTCACCCGGATGCACGACCTGATCAGCTCGCTCCTGCAGTACGCCCGGGCCGGCAGCGCCCCGATCCACCGCGTGCCGGCCGACCTGGGCGACATCGCCGGTCAGGTCCTCGCCGACCTGCGGGCCCCGATCGAGGCGGCGTCGGCCGAGGTGGTCGTGCCCGCCCATCTGCCGACCGTCCTCTGCGACCCGGTCCTGACCCGCCAGCTGCTGCAGAACCTGATCGCCAACTCGATCAAGTACCGCCACCCGGACCGGCCCTGCCGCGTCGAGGTGGTCGCCGACCGGCTCCCGGCAGGGTGGGAGATCGCCGTGGCCGACAACGGCGTGGGCATCCCGCCGGAGCAGCGCCGCCGCGTGTTCGACATGTTCACCCGGCTCGACGACGCCCCGGCCGGCGGGCACGGCATCGGGCTGTCCAGCTGCCTGCGGATCGTGGACCGGCACGGCGGCGCGATCCGGGTGGAGGAGAACCCGGGCGGCGGAACCCGGGTGATCTTCGCGCTGCCTGACTAGATCAAGTTGAGGTGCTTCCTCGCGACCGCCAGCGTTATGCGCTGCCCCCAGGAGAGCTCCAGGGCGTCCTGTTCCAAGCCGTCGGCGAACGCCACCAGACGCTCCGACTCGCTGGTCAGCTCCAGCTCCTGACCACCGTCCAGGGTGCCCGCCGAGAGCGTGACACCGGTCGCCGGGGACGGCCAGGCCTCCCGCACGTACCACGCCAGCGCCGGGTCGCCGGGCGCCGGCGCGGGCGGGGCGGCGGCGCGCTCCCGGGCGATCGAGGCGCACCAGCCGGTCGCCCCGGTGCCGGTGCCGGCGATCAGGCCGGACGACGACTGCCGTTCACGGTTGCCGGCGCTGTCGGCGAGGACGTACCGCGCCGACTGGTGGCCGGCGTGACCGACATAGATCTCGTTGAGGCCGTACAGCTCCTGGCCGTCGTCGAGCCGCGCCACCACCATCGTGCGGACGTCCGCCGCGGGCGGCTTCCGCAGCAGCGCGCCGACCGCCGCGGCGCGGTGCCGGACCAGCACGCCGGCGTTGCGTCCCGGCTCCGGGTCGACGCCGATCACCGGCTGGCCGGACAGGTACTTCGCGACGTTCGCGACCAGGCCGTCCTGCCCCACCGCGATCACGATGTCCTCCGGCGCGAACAGGAACCGGGGCAGGTCGGCGCGTTCCACATGACCGCGCCGCCAGTCCGCCGGGGCGGCCGCGCCGACGTCGCGCAGCGCGGCCTGCAGCGCCTCGTGCCGGGCCGTCACCTCGTCCAGGTCACGGCCGCGCTGCCGGAGGAAGAACGCGGCGGCGCCCCGGGTGCCGTGCCGGGCGAGCAACTCGTCGAGCTCGCTGCGCCGTGACACGACCACGATGCGGGGAGGGAGCGTCATCCGAGCCGCCCGGCCAGCTTGCTGAGCAGGTCCGGGGTGACCGTCAGCTCGCCGATCGCCGGAACGTTGCCGGCCAGCTCCTTGAGGGCGAGCGCCTGCAGGACCGCGGGCGGCAGATCACGGTACGCCGCCAGTCGCGCGGCCTCGGCCTCCGCCTCGGCCAGCCCGACGATCCTGGCTCCGGCGGCGCGGGCCTCGTCCCGTACCCTCGCCGCCTCGGCCTCGGAAACCGCGAGCCGCCGCACCCGCTCGGCCGCCGCCTCGCTCGCGACGTCCTCCCGGGCCGCTTCCGCGCGTGCCGCCACCAGCCGCGTCTCCGCGTCGAGCTCGGCCTCGCGCCGCGTGTTCGATCCGTGCTGCTCGACCAGCTCCTGTTCGCGTCGGGCCAGCTCGATCTTGCTCTGCAGCTCGTTCTCGGCGATCGCCTGCTCCTGCTGCACCGCGTGCGCCCGGCGCGCGTACGTCGCCTTGTCCGCGTCCTGCTGCACCTGCTCGCGCGTGGCCGTCTGCAGTGCCCGTTCCAGATCGGGTTCCGGGCGGATCGCCACGACCCGCGCGCTGACCACCGACACGCCGGTCTCGGTCAGCCGGGGATCGGCGGCCAGGGCGTTCGCCACCGACTCGCGGATCGGGGCGATGCCCGTGGTCAGCGCCTCGGTCAGCGGAAGCCGGGCCAGCAGGTCCAGGGCGGGCTGCTGCGCCAGCTCGGCCAGCAGTCCGGCGACCTGGTCGAGCGGCTGGCCGCGCCAGGTCCCCCGATGCGGGTCGATCGAGAAGTCCAGCCGGGCCGCGGCAGCGGCCGGGTCGCTCACCCGGTAGGTCACCGTCGCCTGCACCGTCACGTCGGCGAAGTCCTCGGTCCGCGCGTGGAACAGCAGTGGCAGCTCGCGGTCGTCGACCGGCACCTCGGAGATCGCGGCGGTGAGCGGCCGGTACCAGAACGACAGCCCGGTGCCGGCCCGCTTCGTCGTCCCCTTCACGGTGTGACTGACCCACGTCGTCGGCGCGGTGCGCAGGTGCCGGAGGTGGAATCGCCGTGTCACGTCAGCCATGGTCGTGCCGTCCCTTCGTATTTCGTCACCATGACGATAATCCCGGCCGCTATTATCGTCAACATGACGCTAACCATGGCGGCGGTCACAGTCGATCTCGTGCTCCTGACCATCCGGCAGGGCGGTCTGCAGGTGCTGCTGGTCGAGCGCGGCATCCCGCCGTTCCGAGGTCGCTGGGCCCTGCCGGGCGGGTTCGTGCTGCCCGACGAGGACCTGGACGAGGCGGCCGTCCGGGAGCTGCGGGAGGAGACCGGGCTGGATCCGCAGTCAGGTCATCTGGAGCAGCTGGCCACCTACGGCACCCCCGGCCGTGATCCGCGCGGCCGGGTCGTGACGGTGGCCTACCTGGCCCTGCTGCCGGATCTGCCCGCCCCGGTCGCCGGCAGCGACGCGTCGGGCGCTTCCTGGCGGCCGTTCTCCGCGGACCGGCTGTTCTCCGCCGACCGCCTGGCGTTCGACCACGACCGGATCCTCGCCGACGGGGTCGAGCGGGCCCGTTCCAAGCTGGAGTACACGCCGCTGGCCACCGCCTTCTGCCCGCCCGAGTTCACGGTGGCCGATCTGCGAACGGTCTACGAGACGGTCTGGCAGACCACCCTCGACCCGCGCAACTTCCACCGCAAGGTCACCTCGGCCGAGGGCTTCGTCGAGCCCACCGGGACCACGGCGGCCCGGGAACGCGGCCGTCCCGCGCAGCTGTTCCGCCGGGGCCCGGCAACCCTGCTCCACCCGCCGTTGCTCCGGCCGTCCCGCTGACCCGCCCGCTCTCTGCCTCACGACATCGCGGCCGACTCGGCTGCCGAGCCTGAGCGACCGTGGGTTTCTGTCTTGATCGGCGGGTCAGGGGCCGGCGCCGAAACCGGGGTGGCCCGGCGCCCACTGCGGCTGCACCAGTACCGATCCGCGGTGCCAGCCGCGCTGCTCGATGAGATGGCGCTGAACACGGCGGCACAGGTCGGCCGAGCCGGCTACGTAGGCCGTCCCCCGCCCGGCCGGCAGCTCGAGACCCTGGAGCGCGGGCAGCAAGCTGCGGACCTGCAGGAGCGGAGCCAGGCCCGGGATCTCCTCGTCCGCGCTGAAGAGGCCCAGCGTGGGGACGGCCGGGGGCACTGCCGCGCGCATCGCCGGCAACGGGACCGCCCCCGTCTCGTCGCCGATGAAAAGGTGGAACGCGGCGCTTCCGTCGAGCGTGATCTTGCTGCGTGGCGGCTCGACGACGATGCGGTCACCGGGCTGGACCGTGGTGGCCCAGGTGCAGCCCGGCCCGCCGGTGCAGTGCAGTACCACCCGGATCGTGAGCACGGCGTCCCGCAGTCGCCAGATCGAGTAGACGCGTCGTGCGACGCCGTCACCGTCCGGGACGTGGAGCACGAGATGGGCGCCGGGGCGGGGACGCAGCCGAGGCAGTCCGGGCCCGGCCAGCTCGATCTCCCGGAGGTGCGGGGTGAGGACGGTGACCGCGCGGACCCTGGTGGGCAACTGCTGCCGGCCCGCGCCGCGCGTGTTTCCCACCGGCGAAGCTTAACGGGGAGGGAGGTGGTGCAGGGTCACGTCGGTGAGGGTTCCCGACGAGACGATCGCGGTCATGTAGGTGTGGTGCGGCTGACGGCGGCGATCGGTGGGGGAGCCGGGGTTCAGCAGGCGCAGACCGGTGGCGGCCGTCGTGTCCCACGGGATGTGGGAGTGGCCGAACACCAGCAGGTCCACGTCCGGGAAGCGGGCGGCGCAGCGGGACTCCCGGCCCGCCGACGGGCCGGTCTCGTGGACCACGGCGAGGCGCAGGCCGCCCAGGTCGGCGCGGGCCACCTCGGGCAGGCGGGCGCGCAGGGCCGGGCCGTCGTTGTTGCCGTAGCAGGCGATCAGCCGGGACGCGCGGGACTGCAGGGCGTCGAGCAGTGGCACGTCGACCCAGTCGCCGGCGTGGACGACCACGTCGGCGGCGTCGACCGCCGACCACAGAGGGGCCGGCAGGTCGCGCGCACGCTTCGGCAGGTGGGTGTCGGACATCAGGACGAGTCGCACCCGCCCAGGATCTCAGAACAACGGGGTGCGGCCCTTGTATCCGGTCGCGAGGCGCACACCGGCCTTCAGTGTCTTCCCGGTTCCACGGAAGAGCATCAGATGGCCGGTGGCGGACTGGACGGCGACGATGTCGGTGAAGCCGTCGCGGTCGAAGTCGCCGATGCCGGTGACGTCGCGGAAGCCGCGCGCCTTGCCGATGGTGACGCGCGCCTTGAAACCGTTCCCCTTGCCCGGGTAGAGGTAGAGGACCCCGGTCTTCGTCTGCTTCACCAGCAGGTCGGCGTAACCATCACGGTTGTAGTCGCCGACGCCGGTGAATTCGGAACGGTCCGCCCAGTTCCCGTACGCGAGGACCTTCCGCGTCCCGAACTTCGCGCCCTTCTTACCGGGGTAGAGGTAGACGTCCCCGTTGCTGGTCTGGGTGGCCAGCAGATCGGGGTATCCGTCCCGGTTGAAGTCCCCGATCGCGGTCAGCTCCCGCATGTGGGTGAACTTGGAGTACAGCTTCTTGCGGGCGCCGAGCGTGCCGTTGGACTTGCCCGGGTAGAACCAGACGACGCCGGCGGTGGTGCGGGCGACGACGTCCGGGAAGCCGTCCCGGTTCAGGTCCATCCGGACGATCGCGTTCATGCCCGCGAACCCGCCGGCGATCTTCGTACGGTTGGCCTCGGAGATGTACGACCCGTTGCCAGGGTAGGTGAAGAGGTTGCCGCTGGACTTGGTCCGCGCCAGGACGTCCGACCAGCCGTTGCGGGTCCAGTCACCGAGCTTCGCCGACGGCAGCCGGGCGAAGTCGAGATAGTCGTTGTCGATGTTGATGGTGACGCCGCCCCACGTCTCCTTGTGGTCGCCGCGGTACTGCTTCATCCGGCGTCCCGGCGTCCAGTAGGAGGACGGGATGACCGGGTCCTTGGTGGTGACGACCTGGTCCCAGCGGGCGAAGTCCATGTAGTCGGGTTTGACGTACCCCGCCTTGTCGTAGACCGCGACCTGATCCGCCACGCCGGACGAGACGCTGCTGTAGAACCCGGAGAAGTATCCGTGGTCGTGCAGGCGGGCGCTCCAGCCCTTCATGAAGGCGAGCACGCCGGCGCGGCAGACGGCGTCGTTCGTCCGGTACGCCTCCATGTCGTAGATCAGGACGGACTCGCGCGCCAGACCGATCGCCTTGGCCTGCGTCACCGCGTCGTCGGCGATGGCGCGGCCCTGCTTCTCGGCGTTCTTGTTGTCGATCCGGTTCTTCTTCGTGGTCGTCGTGCAGGTCGCCTGCGGACCCACGTAGAGCGGGATGAGCCGCCAGCCCCTGCCGATCTGCTCGCGCACCCAGGAGGCGGTGAGGTTCGGCTGGGCGCAGCCCCGGTTGTTGCCGCCGAAGTAGACGCCGACCGCGCGGTAGGGCGACCGCAGCCAGGCCTTCATCGCGTCGGACGACGGCGCGGTGCAGGCGTCGAATCCGTAGCCCTTGAAGTTGCCGGGCTGCGGCGGCAGGGCGGCGGCCGCGGCGGCGTTGCCGTTCACCAGCGCGAGCGGCGCGACGCAGAGCGCGACGACCAGGGCGCCGACAAGGCGCTTCCGGTACTTCAGGAGCATGCGGACCTCATGACACGAAAGGACTGGCGAGCCCACCGAGGTAACCAGACGTATAGATGAGGCGCTACGGCCGTTCGGTCCACAACGTGCGAGCCGAACGGGCAAGCGACTAGCGTGCCATGAGTGGATCATCTGACGGGGCGGCAACGCTGGGCTGCGCTGATCGCGCTCTCCCTGGGTGGCGTGGCGATCGGCTTGACCGAGTTCGTGGCGATGGGACTGCTGCCCGACATGGCACGGGCCCTGCTTCCCGAGGCGTGGAGCCGATCGACCTCCGATGCCGTCGCTCAGGCGGGCTGGGTCATCACCGCGTACGCCCTCGGGGTCGTGGCCGGCGCACCCCTGATCGCCGCGCTCTCCGCCCGGATGCCGCGCAAGCGGCTGGTCATGGGTCTGCTGGTGCTGTTCGCCGTGGGGACGTTCGCCAGCGCGATCGCGCCCACGTTCGAGCTGGTGGTGGTGGCGCGGTTCGTGGCGGCGGTGCCGCACGGCGCGTACTTCGGCGCGGCCGGTCTGCTGGCGGCGAGCCTGATGGGACCGGGTAACGAGGCGCGCGGCTACTCGATGGTGCTGGGCGGCCTGACCATCTCCAACGTCGTCGGCGTTCCCCTGATCACGCATCTGGGGCAGTCGGCCGGCTGGCGGATCGCCTACGCCGTGATCGCCCTGGTCTTCGTGCTGACCCTGTTCGCGGTGGCGGCCACGGTCCCGGACTCCCCGGCCAAGGTGGACGGCTCACCCGCGGCCGAGCTGCGGGCACTGCGCCGGCCGCAGGTCTGGCTGGTGGCGGCGACGGCGGCGATCGGGTTCGCCGGATTCTTCGCGGTGAACACCTACATCGCACCGGTGACGACCGAGGTGACCGGGCTGACCGCGTCGGCGGTGCCCTGGGTTCTCGCGGTCTTCGGCCTCGGCATGACAGCCGGCAACTTCCTCGGCGGCGCGTTCGCCGACCGCAACCTGCGACTGGCCACCACCGCCGGATTCGGTGGCGTGATCGTGTCGACGGTGTTCTTCGCGCTCACCGCGTCAACGCCGTTCGGCCTCTTCTTCGGCGCCTTCCTGACCGGCGCCACCTGCATCTTCCTCGGCCCGGCGCTGCAGGCGCGGCTCATCACCGTCGCTCCCGAGGCGCAGCTCATGGGCGCCGCCGTCAACCAGTCCGCGATGAATCTGGCGAACAGCCTGGGTGCCGCGCTCGGAGGTCTGGTCATCGCCCGGGGGTACGGCTACCTGGCGCCGGCCTGGACCGGTGTCGTCCTGGCCTGCCTGGGCCTGGCTCTCGCGATGGTCAGCTTCCTGATGGACAGAAGGTCTTCAGACCGCTCGCGTGTGATCCGTTCCGGACGATAGGTTTCGTCCATGGCTTCTCGTATCGGTGAGCTCGTCCTCAGTTGCCGCGACCCCGAGCTGCTGGCGCGGTTCTGGTGCGAGGTCCTCGATTTCGTGGTGCTCGACCGGGAGGACGGCTGTGTCGAGATCGGCACGCCGGAGGGGTTCGGCGGCCCGCACCCGACGATCTTCTTCCTCCAGCGGGACGAGCCGGAGTCCGGCAAGTCCCGTCTGCACATCGACCTGAACCCGACCGACCGCGACCAGGACGCCGAGCTCGAACGCCTGCTGGCCCTCGGCGCCCGTCCGGCCGACATCGGCCAGACCGGCGAGGAGCAGTGGCACGTCCTGCAGGACCCGGAGGGCAACGAGTTCTGCCTGCTCCGGTCGAGGATCAAGCCGCTGTAGAGAATTCATGACAACCGTTCTTCCGCCCGGTCCCGTCTCAGGGGTGACGAAACCGACGGAAGGACGTGGCCGATGCGCGAGAGCGCGGAGGAGGAGTACGTCGAGTACGTCGCGGCGCGGGTGCCCGCGCTGCGACGGCTGGCGTACGTCCTGACCGGCGACGGGCATCGCGCCGACGATCTCGTGCAGCAGACGATCACCACGCTGTACCTGAAATGGCACCGGGCCCGCGCCGCCGACAACCTCGACGCGTACGTCCGCACCATGCTGGTGCGGGGTTACGTCGACGAGAAACGCCTGGCCTGGTCCAGGGTCCGGTTGTTCCGGCAGATGCCGGAGCCCGATCCGGTCCAGGACACCGGCGCCGAGGACCGCGAGGTGCTGCGGAAGGCGCTGAAGCGGGTCCCCCGTCAGCAGCGGGCCGTGCTGGTGCTGCGGTTCTTCTACGACCTGCCGGTCGAGGAGGTCGCCGGGATCCTGGGCTGCTCCGCCGGAACCGTCAAGAGCCACACCTCCCGCGGGCTGGCCGCGCTGCGCCGCCTGCTCCCCTCACGAATCGAGGTGCCGAGTTGACGGATCTGCTGCGTACGCTCGACGACGAGCCGGACATGCCTTCGACTGTGGACATCCGGGCGGCGATCTTGGAAGCCCGCCGCCGCAAGCGTCGGAGCTGGGTAGGGGCCGGCGTGGTCCTGATGACGGTTGCGGCCTCGATGTCAGGATTTTTCGTGATGAAACCGGACGAAGTGGCGATTCCGGCGATCATCGTGGCGAGCCCTTCCGTGGAGCCGGCTCCAACAGTCGCTGCCTGCACGATCAGCCGCCTCCCGGTTCCGGACGAGGAACCGATGGCCCTCGTCTCCGGCGCCGACCCGACCGGCGACTGGATCGTCGGCCGCACCTACCCGGAGTCCGGCGGATACCAGGCGGTGATCTGGCACGGCGGCACGGCCGAGAAGGTGATGCTGCCCGGCGACCTGGAGGAGTCGCTCCAGGACGTGAACAGCTCCGGGATCGCCGCCGGCTGGAGTTATACCGAAGCCGGGCCGGTGCCCTACGCGTACCGCAACGGCAGGATCATCAGGCTGGGCGAGGCGGGTGAGGCCGTGGCGATCAACGAGAAGGGCCGGATCGCCGGCCACGACGACACGTCGGCGCTCGTCTGGGAGTCGGCCGACGCGGAGCCCACCGAGCTGCCCGTCCCCGCGGGAACGACGACGGCGCGGGCGAGCGACGTCGACCTGGACGGCACCGTCGTCGGCGCCCTCGACTTCGCGACCCCGTACATCTGGCGGCCCGACGGCACCCACGGCACGCTGCCGATGCCCGAGATCGACGGCAAGCCGGCCGCTGTCGCGCAGGCGTTCAGCGTCCGCAACGGCTGGGTCACCGGGATGGCGAGCACCACGAAGCTGAAGGGCAGCAGGGGCGCCGCGAAGATCTACGCGGCGCGATGGAACCTGCGGACCGGAGCCGTCGAGACCGTCGGCGGCCTCCAATATCCGGCGGACGCCGTGAACGCCTACGGATGGCAGACCGGGACCGATCGCAAGGGCTACGCCGTCCTGGTGACCGGAGAGAAGACGATCCGCCTGCCCGACCTCGGCAAGCACCGCTCGGACGGCACCGCCACGATCGCGAGCACGCTCAGCGACGACGGCACCCTCATCGCCGGCCAGTCCGACGACAGGAGCGGCACGATCCAGGCGGTCCTGTGGAAGTGCGGGTAGCCCGTATCCGCCACAATGTCCGCCATGACTGACGATGGATCCGCCCGTCTGGAGACTCTCCGGAGCTGGTGGCGGTTGCCGGACGAGACCCGCACCGAAGTACGGGGTCTCGCCAAGTCCGGCCGCCGCCACCCGGACACCGAGATCGCCTGGGTGGCCTGGCGCTGGGCCGAGACCGTGCTGCCGGTCGGCGCTCCCGAGCCGGGCCGGTTCCGCAACATGCTGAGCGCCGCCGGCTTCTGGATCCAGATCGTCGCCGAGCTCGCCTCGCACGGCGATCCGATCGATCCGCCGCAGCCGAGCTGGCTGGACCGCCGCCGGGCCCGCCGCATCCTCAGGCTCGGCCCTCCGCTCTGACCTTCCATCCATCGCCGTCACGCTCGGGCCACGGATTCGTCCACGCGTCCTCCGGCCCGGGCGTCAGCACCAGCGTCACCCGCTCCTCGGCGTCATGAACGATCACATTCAAGATCTGCCGCTCGTACGTCCACAGCGGATGATCGTCCGGCCCCTCCGCTTGGGCTACGAGCCACCGATCGTCGAGCCACCGCCCGTACCAGGAAATGTGTTGATCCGCGCCGACCCGGACCCCATCCACCCAGAGTGACCCGGGCTCGCGGAGGAAGACGGCGCGATGGCGGTCGCCGGGGCTGAAACGCACCACGATCGCCGCGTCGTCGCCGTAGTAGGTGTCGCACGCGCCCGGCGCCGGACCTTCACTGCGCAGCTCGCCGGGGTCCTGCGCACAGATCTCCGGACCTCGGCATTCGCGATCCATCCGCCGTGTGCAGCCGAACCCGGCCGCCGCGCAGTCCCGCCGGCCGGCCCGGGACAGCACGCCGACCAGCTGCTCCTGGAACGCGTCGTCGCCGAGCAGCTCCCGGTACTCGGCGGCGGCGCCCCACCGCGCGACCAGGTCGACCGCATCGGGCGAACGCCGCAGCCACCCGTGCCACGCCTCGCCGACGTGCCGCCAGCGCAGAGCGGCCCGGACCGCGAGCGGCTCCGGAGGACGCTGGAGAGCCCGGAGGATCGGCTCAGTCCCGCTTGTACTTGGTGATCGTGTGAACCGCCACCTCGGCAACGGTGATCGCCTCCTCCCAGCCCTCCGGCAGCTCAGCCGGTCCGTTCCGGGTGCGCTCGACCCGATCGCCGACGTGCAGCTTCAGCTGGATCACGTCCGGTTCACTGCTGTACATCGTACGGAGGACGTCGATCCGGTCGATCTGCCGAGCCGGATAGACGGTGCGGGCGCCGTCCGGCCGGATCAGCGTGAACTCGTTGTTCCGCAGCTCGATCGCCACGACGGCCTTCCGGTCTTTCACGATCTCCCGGACGGCGAAGACGGCCGCGAGCGGCGTGAAGATCGCCAGCGACAGCAGCGCGATGTCCAGCGCCCCGGCACAGCCGATCAGCACGGTCGGGAAGAAGGAGGCCAGCAGGAGGCCGCCGGCGTTGCGCCACGCATGATCGCGGTCGTCGTGCTTCGCCCGCCACACGATCAGTTCGTCATTCGCCACGCCGCCATCCTCCCGGTGCCGGTCAAGCCGTCCTCGTTCATCGAATGGTCATTCCACGTTGGCCTGCCCGTGGCTCGACGATCTTCGAGGCCGACCGTATGGTGGTCACGCAGCTGAACGCACGGTAACGAGAGGTGATCCGATGCGTAGCTCGGTTCTCGAGGTAAGCACCAGTCCCGATGGCAGCGTCGTCATCCACCCGCACGGCTCGGTCGGTCCGGACAGGGCCGTCGAGCTGCAGCAACTCATCGTCCACACGGTCCGCCGGGTCCGCCCGCTGCGCCTCATCGTCGACCTCGCCGACGTCCACGACCTCGACCCGATCAACCTGGGCTCGGTCGCGGCCGCCTGCGATCTCGGCGACGACCATCAGGTAGCCGTTTTCCTGGACAACCCGAACGGGTCACTCGCCCGTCGGCTCACCGCCGCCGGCGTGCCGACCCAGCGCGTACGGGTTCAGTGAGCTGGCATTCGCCGTTCGTCTTCTGTTCACCTGATCCGACCTAACATTCAGCCATGGCCGCGCCGATCATCACCACCCGCGCCGAAGCCGCGCAGGTTCTCGCCGAAACCCTGCTGGGCGACAGCGGCAACCGATGGCGTCACACCGCGGGTGTCGCCGAGCGGGCCGCGGACCTCGCGCGGTGCCTGGGCTTGGACGAGGACCTCCTGGTCGCGGCGGCCTGGCTGCACGACATCGGGTACGCCGCACCGCTCGTCGAGACCGGCTTCCACCCGATCGACGGCGCCCGCCACCTGACCCGCGAGGGCTGGCCCGCCCGTGTCGCCGGCCTGGTCGCCTACCACTCGGGCGCCCGTTTCGTCGCCGACGTCCGAGGCCTCGCCTCCGAGCTCGCCGAGTTCCCCGACGAGCGGACCATCGTCGCCGACGTCCTCACCTACGCCGACCAGACCGTCGGCCCCCGCGGCGACCGGGTGGACCCCGAGGCCCGCTACACCGAGATGCTCCACCGTCACGGCCCCTGCTCCTTCAACGCCCTGGCCGACCCGGTCCGGCGCCCCCACCTGCAGGCCGTGACGGCCCGGGTGGAACACCTCCTCCTCCACAGCTGACCCCGCCCCGGCGCTGACCACACGCACCCCTCCGCGTTGCGTGCGCCGACCGCCCCTGACCGCTCCGAACCGGGCGCTGACCGCACGCACTCCTGGGTTGTGTGCGCCGGCCGTCCTTGACTGCTCGGGGCGCGGCGGTGAGCGCACGCACTCCTGTGTTGCGTGCGCTGGTGACCCGGATGGCGGCGGTGAGCGCTCGCGCTTCTGGGTTGTGTGCGCTGGTGGCCCGGATGGCGGCGGTGAGCGCTCGCGCCTCGGTGTTGTGTGCGCTGGTGGCCCGGATGGCGGCGGTGAGCGCTCGCGCCTCGGTGTTGTGTGCGCCGGCTGTCCCTGACTGCTCGGGGTGGGGCGGTGAGCGTTTGCACTTCTGGGTTGTGTGCGCTGGCCGTCCCTGACTGCTCGGGGTGGGGCGGTGAGCGTACGCGCTCCTGTGTTGTGTGCGTTGGTGGCCCGGATGGTGGCGGTGGGCGCTCGCGCCTCGGTGTTGTGTGCGCCGGCCGTCCCTGACTGCTCGGGGCGGGGCGGTGAGCGTACGCGCTTCTGGGTTGTGTGCGCTGGCTGTCCCTGACTGCTCGGGGCGGGGGCGGTGAGCGCACGCACTTCTGTGTTGTGTGCGTTGGTGGCCCGGATGGCGGCGGTGGGCGCACTCGCTCCTGTGTTTGTGTGCGCTGGCCGCCCCGGGCCGGGCGGTGGGCGCACGCGATGGGTGCCTATCGGAGTGAGTGCAGGAACGTCGTCAGCGCCTGCTGATACGGACCCAGTGATCGCACGTCGAGGTACTCGTCGGGGCTGTGCTGGCCATCGCCGCCGGGACCGAAGATGACCGCGTCCACGCCCTGTGCCGAATAGAACCGGCCGTCGGCGGCGCCGTGCTTGCGGAGCAGCGATCCGTCGTACCCCGCCTGTTGTGCCGCCGCCCGCAGGAGCCGCACCGATGAGCTCGCCGGGTCGGCGTGGTGGGGCGCGCCCAGCGCCTCGAGAGTGACCTCGACGCCCGGGCCGGCCACCGACGCGAGGTGGGCGGTGACCGCGGTGGCCGGGTGGCCGGCCAGATCGGGATCGGACGGCGGGAAGCGGATGTCGAGCAGCGCCGAGGCGTCCGCCGGCACGATGTTGGCGGCGGTGTTCGACGTGGCGATCCGGGCGACGTTGACGGTCGTGATCCACTCCTCGGCCGCCGGCACGGGATATCGGGAGATGAGCCGATTCGTCGCTTCGACCACCGCCAGCAACGCGTTCGTGCCCAGCCACGGATACGCCGCGTGCGCCGGCCGCCCCGAAGCGTCCAGCCGGACCCGCAGGATGCCCTTGGACTCGGTCACGACACGCAGCCCGCTCTGCTCGCCGATGACGACGAAATCCCCGCGTACGCCGGAGTCGACCTGATGCCCGGTCCCGTCGAACCCGCCCACCTCCTCGTCGGTGACCAGTTGCAACCCGACCGGGAACGGCAGTGACCCGCTCACGTCCCGGAACACCGTGGCGAGCACGACGGCCGCGGCCTTCATGTCGTGCGCGCCGCGCCCGTAGAGCCGGTCGCCGGCGAGCCGGGGCGTGAACTGCGCGCCGGAACCCGGCACGACGTCGAGGTGCGCGTTGAGGATCACCCGCGGCGTCCCCGGCCCGGAGGTCAGGAACGCGCTCGGCTTCCCCCGCGACGCGAACCGCCGGACCGTGAACCCCGGCCCGACCAGGTCCAGCACGAATTCCAGGGCGTGGCGCAGCTCATCGGGCCGATCGGCGGTGGACCGGATCCCGATGAGCCGTTCGACGTCAGCGAGCACCGAGGCCGGCAGTGAGGACATAGGACAAACTAGCGCGGCTTCTGCTCGCCGGCCTCGATGGCGACCGGCAATCTGTTCCCGGCGGGCGGCAGCGGGCAGGTGGCGAACTCGGTGTAGGCGCACGGCAGGTTGGTGGCCCGGTTGAAGTCGAGCGTCACGGAACCGCCGGGTCCCGGCGGGGAGATGAACAGGCTGCGGTTCGCGGCGTACGTGGTGAGGCCCGAAGTCTCGTCGGTGAAGAGAGCGAACAGCGAACCCGGCGCCGACCCGTTGAAGACGATCAGCGACAGCGGCACTCCGCCGATCTCGAACGTGACGGTCCCGGGCGACTCGTACACGTGCTCGATGCCCTCGGACACCGACCCGACGGGAATGGGGGTCGGTGCCGGATACGGCACGAAAGTCCCGGAGATGACCCACTTCTCGTCCGCCGCGTACGCCGGTGTCCCGGTGTAGGCCGCCAGCACCGGACTGGCGGGGTTCCGGGGCCGCACCACGTCGTAGCCGCCTCGCCGAGCGATCTCGACAGCGATGTCACCCCAGCGTGCCGTGATGTCGGAGCGCTCGGGAATCGGATCGAATCGGTGGACCCCGGTGACCGGCGAGTCGTCGACGAGCAGCGAGTCCGTTCCCAGATCGACGACTACGCCGTCCGGCCCGGTGCTCCAGGATCCGGGAGCGTCCGCGAAGCTGATCGGGGACGAGTCGAGCCAGTGCAGCCCGGTGATGGCGAGGAACCCGTGCGGATCGGCCCGCCGCTTCTCGTGCGCGGCGTGCCACTCGTCCCACTGCTGTTGAAACAAGGTCGTCATACCCCCACCGTAACTCCTACTTGTTGCATGGGAAATGCAGGGAGGTCTTCAGTCCGTTCACGGGTGGTGGGTGGGGCGGTTGGACTGGCTGGTAGCTTGATCTACAGGTCATGAGTGCCAGCAGAAAGCCCCGGCTTGCTGGCCGGCAACCCTTGCGTTCGCGATGGGGTGCCCCGGGTGAGGACCGGGCCGTGTGCGATCCCGCCACGGCAAGCGCGAGCCATGAGAGGCGCATCCATGTCCCTTGACATCGTCGGCGACGACCTGAAGGTCGAGCTGCCCACCGGTGAGTCCGTCCGCTTCGCGCACCTGGACTACGCCGCCTCGGCACCCTGCGTGACCGCCGCGGCCCGGGCGGTGGGCGATCTGCTGCCGCGCTACGGCAGTGTGCATCGGGGCACGGGCGTACGCTCGGCCGCCTCGACCATCGCCTACGAGCTGGCCCGGGACGTGGTCGCCGAGTTCGTCGGCGCCGGCCCCGAGCACGAAGTGATCTTCACGCGGAACACCACCGACGCGCTCAACCTGCTGGCCCGCGCGCTGCCCGCCGGCACCACGACCATCGTCTTCGACGGCGAGCACCACGCCAACCTGCTGCCCTGGCCGAACCAGGTGCGCCTGCCCGCGCCGAGCACGCCGGCCGAGGCCCTGCGATCCCTCGAAGAAGCACTCGAGAACACGTTGAGCCCGGCACTGGTCACCGTCACCGGCGCCTCCAACGTCACCGGCGAGGTCTGGCCGATCGAGGAGATCGCCGACCTGGCCCACCGCTACCAAGCGAGAGTCGCCGTCGACGCTGCCCAACTCGCGCCGCACCGTCCCATCGACCTGAGAAACGCCGACTACATCGCCTTCTCCGGACACAAGTTGTATGCCCCCTTCGGCGCGGGAGTCCTGGCCGGGCGATCGGATTGGCTGGATGCTGCCGACCCGTACCTCCGCGGGGGTGGCGCCAGCGCCTCCGTGGGTGACCGCCCCGGTGAGCTGGAGTGGGCAGCGGGCCCGGCCCGGCACGAGGGCGGAACCCCGAACCTGCTCGGCGCCGTCGCGATCGCCGCGGTCTGCGAAGCGCTGCTCCAGGCGGACCGGGACGCGCTGCACGCCGAGGAGCAGCGCCTGCTCACGCGGCTGCGGGACGGCCTGCCGGACACGGTCCGCGAGGTGAGCCTGTTCGGCCCGGAGCACCCCCGCGTCGGCATCGTGTCGATCGCGGTGGACGACCCGGCCGGCCTGGCGCAGAAGCTCGCCCGGGAGCACGGCATCGGCGTGCGGGCCGGCCAGTTCTGCGCCCACCCGCTGGTCCGCCGCCTGACCGGGGCGTCGGAATCCGGTGCCTGTGGCACGGCCCCGGGCCTGCTGAGGATCAGTTTCGGTCTCGGCAGCACCGACGAGGACATCGACCGGATCCTGGAAGCCCTGCGAAGCTACTGATCCGCTACCGGGAAGTCACTGTCCCGCAAGGGCCTCCGGCCGATCATTCTCGTGTGGCGACGTGGATGAAGTGGCTGCGCGACCGGCTTCCGGCCGGTGGTGGGCTGCGCGACGAGGACTGGGCGGGCCGGCACCGGCTGCTGACGGTGCTGCTCGCCGTCATCATGGTGGCGCTGATCGTGTTCGGCGTGCTGCAGAACGAGGAGCACATCCCCGCGCTGCTGCTCACCGTCGGACTGGTGCTGCCGTGCCTGATCGCGGCCACCCTGCCGCGTTCCCGCCGGCTGCGCTCGGTCTTCGTGGCGCTCGGCTACACCGCGGCGTGCGGCGGTTTCGTGTCGCTGGCGCACGGCCTCACCGAGGCGCACTTCACGTTCTTCATCGCGGTGGGCGCGCTGGCCCTCTACCGGGACTGGGCGCCGTTCGGCGCGTTCCTGGTGGCGACCACGCTGCACCACGGCGTGTTCGGGACGCTGTTCAGCGACCACACCTACGACCACGACTCGGCCGTGGCGCACCCGCTGGTCTGGGCGCTGCTGCACGGTTCCGCGGTGCTGTGCGCCGCCGGTTTCCAGGTCGTCTCCTGGCGTCTCACCGAGGTCGAGGAGGACCGGGCGCGGGAGAACCTGGACGAGAGCCAGGCGCAGCTCAGCGTCGCGTTCGACCAGACGCCCGTACCGATGGCGATCTTCTCCCCGGACGGCCTGTTCATGCGGACCAACGCGGCCTACCGCGAGTGGCTGGGCCTGCCCGACGAGCTGCCGGCCGGCTTCCACCTGCGGGACATCCCGCTCGTGCCGGTGAACCCCGACGAGCCGGCGATGCTCGGCCTGATGTCCGAGAGCCACGAGTCGCGCACCATCACCCGCCAGTACCGCCGTCTCGACGACGGCCGGACGATCTGGGTGCAGGTGCACGGCACCGGCCTCTACGACCGCAACGACCAGCTCCGGCTCATCTACGTGCACTGCTTCGACGTGACCGCGACCCGCGACCACGAGGCGGAGCTGCGCCACCAGGTCCGGCACGACGCGCTGACCGGCCTGCTGTCCCGCAAGGCCTTCGAGCACGACCTCGCCGCCATGCTCACCGAGAGCGCCGAGCCGGTCAGCGTCATCTACCTGGACGTGGACCGCTTCAAGTCGATCAACGACGGCTCCGGGCACACCACCGGCGACGACGTACTGCGCGCTCTCGCGGTCCGGCTGGGCCGGGTCGTGCCGGACGGCGCGCTGATCGCCCGGCTCGGTGGCGACGAGTTCGTGGTCGCGCTGGCCGGCCCGTCCGGCAGCGGCCTGCGCGTGGGCAACAGCATCCTGGCGTCGCTCACCGAGCCGCTCGGTGGCATCCCGGTGTCGCTCAGCATCGGCGTCACCACGACGTTCGGCCCGGCCGGCGTCGACGACGTCGTCCTGGCCGCCGACACCGCCATGTACGCCGCGAAGCGTGCCGGCGGCAACCGTCTCCAGGTCTACACCGACGATCTGCGGATCCCGGTCCAGGAGCGGATCGCCGCGGAGACCCGCCTGCGCCGTGCGCTGAGCCAAGACCCGCGGTACTCGCTGCCGCTCTGGTTCCAGCCGGTCGTCTCCACCGTGACCGGGCAGATCATCGGCGCCGAGGCGCTGGTCCGGATGCGCACCGAGCAGGGCAACGTGCTCGCGCCCGGCCACTTCATCGGCGCCGCCGAGGAGACCGGCCTGATCGTGCCGCTCGGCGAGCACGTGCTGCGCTCGGCGGTCGAGCACCTGCAGCACTGGTCGAACCGGCTCGGCTACGTGTCGGTGAACGTGAGCCCGCGCCAGCTCGCCGAGGCGGACTTCGTCCCGAAGGTGGCGGCGCTGCTCGCCGAGTACCCGCACCTCGACCCGTCCCGTCTCGTCCTGGAGGTCACCGAGACCGCCCTGATCTCGTCGACGGTCGACGTCAGCGAGCGCCTCGCCCTGCTCAAGCAGCTCGGCGTCCGCGTCGCCCTGGACGACTTCGGCACCGGGTACAGCTCGCTGACCTGGCTCAAGTCGCTGCCGGCCGACATCGTGAAGCTGGACCGGTCGTTCGTGGCCGGCCTCGCCGACGACGCCCGTAAGGCGTCGATCATCTCGGCCGTGCTGTGGCTCGCCCAGTCGCTGGGCATGTCCACGATCGCCGAGGGTGTCGAGGAGCTCTCCGACTGGGAGGCGCTGTGCGCTGCCGGCTGCCCGGCGATCCAGGGCTACCTGATCAGCAAGCCGCTGCCGGCGCCGGAGTTCGACAAGATGATCTCGTCGGGTTCCTCCTTCGGTGGAGTTCACCTGAACGAAACCACCGGGCGGGCACTGGCCGGTTAGAGTCCGGCCATCCTTGACAACGTAGATCCTTTCATCGGCATCGCGGCCACCGATCTGCCTCGCGCACACGGTCTCGCCGCCACGTGGTGGTGGCCCAAACCACAGGTGGGTAACACCCACCCGGGCGCCACCTCGCCCTTCGGCATGGTCTCGGCCTGCGCGTACTCGGGGGCGTACCCGACCGGATACGGCAGGTACGCCAAGAACACCGAGGGCGTGCCGGAGGAGATGTTCGACCGGCTGCAGGCCAGTGGGTTCACCCACTTCCAGCAGTCCGGGACCGGCGCGATCAGGAAGTACTACAACTACGTCCGGGTCACCCCGATGGTCCAGCCCCTCGACGACCTCGGCCAGTCCTGGCCGCTGGAGGACGAGCGGGCCGAGGCGGGGTACTACGCCGCGAACCTGGACACCGGCGTGCGCTGCGAGATCACCGTGGGGGAGAAGGTAGCGGTGCACCGCTACACCTTCCCGGACAACGACAGCGCCCGCGTGGTGATCGACCTGTCCTGCGGCGGCCTGGCCGTCGACCTCGGCCGGACCGTGCCGCTGCGCGCCCAGGCCGAGAGCATGGGGCACGGCCGGGCGCAGGGCACCGTCGTGATGGAGGGCGTCCCGCTCTCCGTGCACGTCGAGGTCGACAGCCCCGGCTGGCGGCAGATGCTCTGGTACGACCGGCGGCTCATCCCCGGCGGCACCCGGCTCGACTTCGACAGCATCCGGCACACCACGCTGCGGCCGTTCGGCATGCTCTTCATGGGCCCGGCCCGGGCGGGGCAGACCATCGAGGTCCGCCTCGGCTTCTCGCTGCGCGGCGCCGAGCAGGCCCGGGCCAACCTGGAGCGCGAGTGTGCCGGCGGTTTCGAGGCGGTCCGGGCGCGGACCAAGGCCCGGTGGCGGGATCACCTCGGCCGGGTGCAGGTGGACGGCGGCACCCCGGCCCGCCGGACCGTCATGGCGACAGCGCTCTACCACTCGCTGATCAAGCCGTGCATCGCCGAGGACGAGAGCCCGATGTGGCCCAACAGCGGCCCGTACGCCTTCGACATCTGCACCATGTGGGACATCTACAAGACCCAGCTGCCGCTGCTCTCCGCGATCGCCCCGGACCGGGCCGGCGACCTGCTGGAATCGCTCATCCGGGTGTGCGAGGAGGAGGGCAACTTCCCGATCGGCTACCGGATGGCCCGCGGCGCCGACCGGTTCTTCCGGCAGGCCAGCGCCCTCGCGCACACCGCGCTCGCGGACGTGCACGCGCTGAAACGGCCGGGCATCGACTGGACGTGGGCGCTCGTGCACATGGTCGACGACCTGCGCCGGCTCTACGGCGAGGACTTCTGGGAGCACGGCGTCGTGCACCCGATCACGCACACGCTGGACCTCGCGTACGCGCACCACTGCACCGCCAAGGTGGCGCGTGCGCTGAACGACCACCGGCTGGCGAACGATCTGGAGCGCCGCAGCCGGGACTGGGTGAACGCCTTCGACCCGGCGACCGGGCTGCTGCGCGACTCGGAGTTCTACGAGGGCGGCAAGTGGAACTACTCGTTCCGCCTGATCCACGACATGGCCGCGCGGATCGAGCTGGCCGGCGGCGACTCCGGCTTCATCGACAAGCTGGACCGGTTCTTCGGCTACGGCGCCGACCCGGTGAAGCAGCCCGGCCGCTGCCCGTCACCGGTCGAGATGGCGGCCGGCTACGCCCTGAACCGCTTCGAGGGCCTGAACAACGAACCGGACATGGAAGCCCCCTGGGCCTACCACTACGCGGGTCGCCCGGACCGTACCGCCGAGGTCGTGCACGCCGCGCTGACCTGGCAGTTCGGCACCGGACCCGGTGGTCTGCCGGGCAACGACGACTCCGGCGGCCTGAGCTCCTGGTACGTCTGGGCGTCACTGGGCCTGTTCCCGGTCGCCGGCCAGAACCTGTTCCTGGTGAACGCCCCCGCGTTCGGCCACGCGAAGCTCAAGGTCGAGGGCGGCGAGTTCGTCATCGAGACCAGCGGGCACCACGAGACGCCGATCGGTGTCGACGGCATCGAGCGTGACCCGCCTGTTCAGTACGTGCAGTCCGCCACCCTCAACGGCCGGCCGCTGCACACGACGCATCTGACCGCGGCCACCGTCCATCAAGGCGGCCGGCTGCATCTGCGGCTCGGCCCCGAACCCTCCACCTGGGGTCAGGGGTCCCGTCCGCCGTCCCTCTCACACCACCACCCCTGAAGGATTCGTCATGAGTCGACCGACCCGCCGCTTGGTCATCGCGGTCCGCGCCGACCCGGTCATCTGCGGACACTCCGGCGAGGCGCGCAACCTCGCCGAGGTGGCCCTGACCCGTGGTTTCGACGACGTCCGGTTGCTCACCTGGCCGATTCCGACGCTGCAGGCGGCCGGCCTGCCGCTGAAGCCCCTCGATCGGCTCCTTCCGTACAGCCCCGGCATCACCGTGGAACGACCGGAATCGGTCGGCGACTACCGCGTCCCGGACGGCCGGCACATCGCCGGGCTGACCGGCCGCCTGGTCGAGCTGCTCAGCGAGCCCGTGCCGACCGTCTGCCTCTCCATGTACCTGGTCCCGCACACCCAGGTGATCAACGACGCGGTGGCCGCGGCCCGTGCCGCCGGGTTCGACCCGGACGTGCACACGATCGCCAAGGCGGTCGGCTCCGACGTCACGAACGTGATCCGCTCCTGCCTGCGGGAGGGCCGGTTCGGCGCGGCGACGGTGCTGCTCACCCAGTTCCTCGCCAGCGACGAGGTGGTGGCGGTCTCCGAGTACACCCGCGACGAGATCATCGCGTCGGCTCAGGAGGTGGACGCGCACTGCGGCACGACGTTCGCGGCCCAGTGCCGCCAGCGGGTGACGGTGAGCTACCCGCCGATCGACGCGTCCGCTTTCGATCATCTGACCGACGACGCGATCGAGGAGGCTCTCGCCAAGCGGGACCTGAAGCGCGGCAAGTACATCCTCTTCCTGTCCCGCGTCGCCCGGGCCAAGGGCATCTACGACCTGGTGATCGCATTCGGCCAGATGCGCGCTCGCGAGGACGTCACGCTGGTGGTCGCCGGCACCGGTCCGGCCCTGGAGCACGTGCAGGCCATGGCGAAGGAGGACGACCGGATCATCTTCCTCACCGACGTCGACGACGACGAGAAACCGCTGCTCATGGCGGGTTGTGCCGCCTACGCGCTGCCCACCAAGCCGGAGCCGGACTTCGTCGAGACGTTCGGCATCGCCCTCGCCGAGAAGGCGCTCGCGGGCGGCGGCCCGATCATCACGACGCTGACGGGCGGCACCGGCGAGGCGGTGGGCGACGCCGCGATCATCGTGGAGGCGGGCGACATCGGAGCGCTCGCGGACGCCCTGGACCGCGTGATCCTGGAGATGCCGCCGGAGGAGAAGCTGGAGCTCGAGGCACGGGCGCGGGCCCATGCGCTGCAGTTCGACCGGGGCGCCGTCTTCGACGATCTCTTCAAATAGCATTTCTTGTACGAGGTGAACGGCCGCTCCCGCCGGGCGAGCGGCCGTCCCCTTGCGCCCCCGTGATCCGTCCCGCACGAACCGCGCCGCCGCAGTGGCACGCCCGATCCCGTTCCCGCGGCGCGACCCCGTCTCCGGTTCCCGCGGGCTCAGATCCGGCCCTCCCGCGCCATCTGCTCGAGCCGTGCGTACCCCTCGTTCACCCCGGTCTCCATGCCGCTCTGCAGCCACCCGTCGCGGCCCTCGAAGCTGTCACAGAGCGACTGCGCGCGCAGCCGGGTCCGCCCGTCGCCGAGGTCCTCGAACCGCAGGGTCTCCAGCGATACCGCGTCGGGCATGCCCTCCCAGGTGAACGTCTGCACGATCAAGCCGGGCCGTACCTCGTGGAAGCAGCCGTGGAAGGCGTACTCCCGGCCGCTGTCGTCCTTCGCGGTGGAGACCCAGCGCCAGCTCCCGCCGGTCCGCGCGTCCCAGTAGTCGATCTTGTTATCCACCGCGTCCGGCCCGTTCCACTGCATGAAGAGATCCGGGTCGGTGTGCGCCCGGAACAGCTGCTCGGGCGTGGCGTCGAAGTCGCGCGTGATGTGGATGATCGGCAGCTTCGGGTCGGCCTCGATGGCCGCCTCAACGATCTCGCTCATGGTCGTCCCTCTCCCTCTCCTCGGTCTTCATGCTCTCCAGCAGGGCGTCCAGGCGGCGGTAGCGCCGCTCGGCCCGCTCCCGGTACAGCTCGATCCAGGCGCCCATCTCGTCGAAGACCTCCGTCTCCAGGCGCACCACCCGTGGTTGTGGTCCCGGCGGCCGGCTGACGACGCCGGCGTCCTCCAGCACCTTCAGGTGCTTGTAGACCGCCTGCAGCGACATCCGGTACGGCTCGGCCAGCTGGTTCACCGTCGCATCGCCCTCGGCGAGCCGGGCCACCATGTCGCGGCGGGTCGGATCGGCGAGCGCGGAGAAGACCAGGGTCAGCATGTCCGCCGGCATCAGTCCCGCCCTCTTTCAACTTCTCGGTTTAAAGGAACCGTAGAGGTGGCCCGGGTCACCTGTCAACCCAAAAGTTGAAAGCCCAGCTCAGTGCCGTTCGGCGTGCAGGCCTTACCTGGTGTTCGGCATCCGTACACATGCCCCGGATACACCCACTCCCATGGAAGAAGCGCGTTGTGTGATCACCCGCGACGGCCGCTCGGCGATCCGCCTGGCGATGGCCGGCGATTTCGGCCGCGCGGCCCACCCGGAGCTCCGCCGCTCCCTGCGCCGTGCGTTCGACCGCGCCGGCCGGGGAACCGTGGTGATCGACATGGCTGGAGCCGCCTCGATCGGCAGCGAATGCATCGAAGTCCTGCTGGTCGGCTACACCCGGGCGCTGCGCGGCGGCGTCGGCTACGAGGTGGTGGGCGCCAGTGGCCCGGTCCGCCAGGCCCTGGCCGTCACCGGCCTCTGCGAGCCCCCGGTGGACGACATGTTCGACTCCCTGATGGCGCTGATCGGCAGCGCGCCGGCCGGCGCCCGGCAGAGCGCGCAGTAGACGCGTTCTCCGAAGACCGGGGAACTCCCGGCGCCGAGGATCGCTCCAGGGCCGCCGCTCCCGCAGCGGCGGCCCTTTCTCCGCCTTCCCCGCGGGACGGTGGCCCGATGCGCGACGACGTGCTGACCCTCTACGCGGCAGCCAGCACCTGACCGGCCAGTGCCGCGACGTCGACCGCCCCGCCGGTGTCCACCTCGATGAGCGGCCCCACCCCGAGTGCCGCCACCTCCGCGCCCCACAGCTCGTCCTCCCCGCGCAGCCGATCGAGGTGCCGCGCGTCCCGGACCCGGCGCCGATACCGCTCCCGGGCCACCTCCACCGGAACCCGGCACCGGATCTCCACGCACCGCCCCGGCAGTTCGCGGGCGAGCGGCAGCGTGTACGGGAACCAGGTGCTGTCCACGACCGCCCCCGGGCACCCCCGCGCCACCCGCAGCACCGCGTGTACCGCCGCCACGCCGAGTTCCCGTGACCGCTCCACGCTCGCCGGCGCGCCGAGTGCGTCCATCAGCGCTTCCTTGACGTCGTCCTTGGCGAGGTAGGCGATCCCCAGCGCCGTGGCGAGCGCCCGGCCCAGCGTGGTCTTGCCCGAGGCGGGCCATCCGCCTACCAGTACGAAGACGTTCACGGTCCTCCCGTCCCACGAAGTAAACATCGTTTACTTTCCGTCGCCCGGTCACGTGATGCTGGCCCGTACGTCGCCTGCTGTTCGATCAGGCCCCGTACCAAGTACCCGTGAAGTTGATCAACAAGCGCCTCGCCGCCACCTGTGCCGCCTGCGCCATCGCCCTCAGCAGCGGCCTCGCCGCAGGCACCCCCGCCCTCGCCGGCGGCCACAGCGGCAACCACGGCGGCCACGGCGTTCACCAGCCGGCCACCCGGCACCAGATCCCGTTCACCGCGGCCACGGTGACCCAGAACGCCGACGGCACGTTCACGATCGCGTGGGCCGCCACCGGCGCCCGCTCGGTGAGCGTCTACGCCGGCACCGACCAGAACCGCATCGCCCACCGGCGCGCCGTGGCGAAGGGCGCCGCGAAGGCCACCGTGACCGTCTCCGGTCTCGGCGCCGCCGACCGCTGGTGGTTCGAGCTCGTGCCGGACCGCGGCGAGTCGCTCACCCTCGCCGACCGCTCGCTGCACCTGGCCTCGGCCCCGAACTTCCGCGACGCCGGCGGTTACCGCACCGCGGACGGCCGGTGGGTGCGGATGGGCGTGCTCTACCGCGCCAACGATCTCGGCAAGCTCACCACCGCCGACCAGGCGAAGCTGAAGCGTCTCGGCATCCGCACCGACATCGACTTCCGCACCGACTCCGAGGTGGCCGCGTCGCCCGACAAGCTGCCGGCCGGCGTCGCCTACATCCACGCCAACGTCATCGGCACCTCCGACGTCGGCACCGGCGGCATCGACCTCACCACCGAGGCCGGCGGCGTCGCGATGATGGAGGCCGGCGAGAAGGCGTTCGTCTCCGCCGAGCCGGGCCGGGCCGCGTACCGCACGTTCTTCACCACGGCCGCCGACCCGAAGGCCGCGAACGTCGTCTACCACTGCACCGCCGGCAAGGACCGCACCGGCTGGGCCAGCGCCGCCCTGCTGACCGCGCTCGGCGTCCCGGAGCAGACGGTCTTCCAGGACTACCTGCTCAGCAACACGTACCTGGCCGCCTCCAACGCCGCCACCCTGGCCGCCGTCCCCGAGGCGATCCGTCCCGGGTACAAGGCCGTGCTGGACGTCCGCGAGTCGTACCTGCGCTCCGGATTCGACGAGGTGACCGCGAAGTACGGGACCTTCGACGCGTACCTCCGCCAGGGTCTCGGTCTGAGCGCGAAGGACCTCCGCTCGCTGCGGGCGCAGCTCCTGGTGGGCTGATCGCTGAAGGAGCCTCTTCTCACTCGATGGAGGAGGCTCCCGCCGCGCGGCTCGCCGTGGACCGGGCCCTAAGCTGTCCGCCGTGGATCTGCGCCCTGGTGCCCGGCTCGGCGACCGCTACAACCTCCGGCAGCGCCTCGGCGCGGGCGGCATGGGTGAGGTGTGGCTGGCCGTCGACGACGTCCTCCGCCGTACCGTCGCCGTGAAGGCCATGCTCCCCGAAGTGGCCCGGGACCCGGACTTCGCGCGGCGCTTCGCGTCCGAGGCCACGGCGATGGCCCGGCTGAACCATCCGGCGGTGGCGTCCATCCACGACTACGGAACCAGTCACGGCGTCGCGTACCTGGTGATGGAGTTCGTCGACGGCGAGTCCCTGTCCCAGCGGCTCGCCCGCGAAGGCCGGCTGACCCCGGAAGCCACGATGCGCCTGGTGGCGGACACCGCGACCGGCCTGCAAGCGGTGCACGATCAGGGACTCGTGCACCGCGACATCAAACCGGCGAACCTGCTGCTCCGCCGGGACGGCACCGTGGTGATCACCGACTTCGGCATCGCCCGGCACGAGGACGCGAGCCTGCTCACCGCCTCCGGCGCGATCCTGGGCACCCCCAGCTATCTCTCTCCGGAGCAGGTCAGGGGAGAGCCGGCCGGCCCGGCGAGCGACATCTACGCCCTGGGCCTGGTCGCCTACGAGTGCCTGGCCGGCGAACGCCCCTTCACCGGCGACAACCCCTACGCCGTAGCCCTGCAGCGCCTCCAGTCCTCCCCGCGCACCATCAAGGTCACCCTCCCCGCTCCCGTCCGTGACGTCGTGGCCCGAGCCCTGGCCACCGACCCCCGCGATCGCTGGCCATCAGCGGCAGCCCTGTCAGCAGCAGCGATCCAGGCGTCCCCGGCCCTGTCCCCTTCCTCGGCCCCGGCACCGGCACCGGAAGCCGCGCCATCTGCCAAGCGCCACCGAGCCCTCCTGGCCGTAGCCGCCGCGATAGTCCTGCTGGCCGGAGCCGCCATCACCTGGAACCTGGCAGTCGAGAACACCCGAACCGGCACGACCGGCGGCACCACCGCGAGCAAGGCCACGACGGGCGGCGGCGCCCCCAAAACCGCCCCCGCAGGCTTCAGCCTCTGCGACGACGCCTTCTGCCCCACCGAACCGATGTGCTGGAGCGGCCCGGTCATCGTCAGCGGGAAGGCCGCACCACCTCGACGCCTGGACTGCGCGGAGCCCCACTACTGGCAGACCTTCCAAGCAGTGCCCGGTCCCGCGTACGAGATCATCGTCGACGAGGACGACCCGATCGAAAGCCCCGACATGGCCGCCGCCTGCACCACCGCCGACCTGGCCGAGCGCAGCAAGGACCCGGCGTCGACGAAGGGCTGGAAGCGCTCCGCGTGGCCGATCCCCGCCGGCAAGACCCCGCTCATGCACTGCCTGGTCGGCTCACCGGACGGCGAGACCACCGGCGACCTGATCCGTCCCTGGAAATCCTCCTCCCGCAGGTAGGTGAGCACCGCGAGCACCCGCCGCAGCGCCGAGACGAGATCGCTGACGTCCACGATCCGGTCGGCGCCGGAATCGCCGCCGTGGTCCTGATCGTCAGCACGCGCGGCCGCCTCGGAACGCGGGCCGGGAAGGTGGTCGCCGCATAGACTGCCGTCATGACCGCCCGGCCGGAAGCCGTCGATGTGTTCGCCGGCGAGCTCGCCGCCCTGAGCTGGGTGACCGACCTGCTGGTGGCGGGTTCGCTGGCGACCGGTGACTACCGGCCCGGTGTCAGCGACCTCGACCTCGTGGCGATCACCGCGGGTCCGGTCACCGCCGGGCGCGAGGCCGCGCTGGTCGCCCTGCACACCCGTCTCGACCAGGGGAAGGCCGAGGGCCTGAAGCTCGGCTGCGTCTACGTGGACGGGTCCCGGCTCGCCGACGAGGCCGCTGAGCACCCCACCTGGACCCATGGCCGGCTGGTGCGGCGCATCCTCTCCGGCGTCACCCGCGCCGAGCTGGCGCGCCACGGTTTCGCCCTCCTGGGGCGCGAGCCGGGCGCCTTGCTTCCGGCTTATACCCCCGATGCGGTACGGGCGGCCGCCCACGCCGAATTGACCGGTTACTGGTCCTGGGCTGCCCGCCGCCCGTGGATCTGGCTCGACCCGGAGATCGCCGATCTCGGCCTCACCTCGATGGCCCGTGGCCGCCACGCGCTCACCACCGGCGACCTCCTCACGAAGAGCCGTGCGATCGAGGAGTCCGCCGCCCCCGGCTGGCTGAGGTCCCAGCTGCGCGCCCGCCGATCAGGAACGGACACACCCTCCCCGCGCTGGCGAACGGCCTGGATCGCGTGGACGGACTGCCGCCGTACCGTCGCCCTCGCCTCCGCCCTTGACCGGAAATCCCCGCGGATCTAGGAGTCGGCGTGTACCAGGGCGCGCAGGGTGTCCATCGCCCGGAACTTGGCGGCACCGGTTCCGAGCAGGCCGTCCGGGATGATCAGCTCGTCCACGCCGGCCTCCTGGTAGGCGGCCAGATCTTTCTGCAACTGTTTGCGGGAGCCTCCGATCACCGGCATCGAGAGGTCCGGCGGGATGTCGCCGTCGACCACGGTCAGGGCCTGGGCGGTGCGGACGATGTCGGCGGGGTTGCGGCCCGCGTCGGCGCAGTGCTGATCCAGAACGGACGACTTGTGCTTGATCAGATCCGGCCGGCCCCAGGTGTTCCACATGTCGGCGTGCTCGGCGACGACGCGGAGCATGCGCTGCTCACCCTTCGCACCGATCATGATCGGCAGCGGATCCTGGAGCGGTTTGGGTTCGCAGACGGCGTCCTTCAGCTGGTAGTAGGAACCGTCGACCGTGGTGCGCGGCGTGCGCAGCAGACCCTTGATCACCAGGAGCGCCTCGACGAATCGATCGATGCGCTTGCCGATCGTGGAGAGCTCGATGCCGTACTGCTCGTGCTCGTTGATCTGCCAGCCGGCGCCGACACCGAGCGTGAAGCGACCACGGGTGACGTGATCGACGGTCGCGGCCATGTTGGCGAGGACCGCGGGGTGACGGTACGTGTTGCCGTACACCAGCGTGCCGATCCGTACCCGCGGCACCACCGCGCCTATCGCCGCCACCAGCGAACCGGCCTCCAGCACGGGATGCAGCGGGTCGGCGCCGGTGCCGTCGTTCGGCATGAAGTGATCGGCGATCCAGACGCCGTGCCAGCCGGTCTCGGACGCGTGGCGAGCCGCCTCGAGCACGTCACCGTAGGGTTGGCCGGCTCCGGGCCAGATCGAGATACGCATGACGATCACCCTGCCACGGTCCGATTGTGATACCACAGAGGGGTGGGTGGGCGATCCGCCGTCGACATCGCGCAGGAACTGCTGGAGGCCGCGTGGCAGACGTGCGCGACAGCGACCGCGATCTCGTCACGATCCCGCGAACTCGTCACGGAGAGCCGCGACGCCCGGGCTCGCCGATGGGGTTCCGCCCTTCAGAACGATCTTCACGTGCGCTGGTCGGAGACGCTGTCCCGGATCGACCGGCTGACTGACTCGCTGCGCGACGCGCAGGCCGCGATCGCGTCCGCGCTTCTGGAGGCCGCGCTCACGCTGAGTCACGCCACGAAGGGCAACGTACAGCTCGTCGACCCGGTCTCGGGAGGGCTGCGGATCGTCGCGCAGTTCGGTTTCGAGCCGGAGTTCCTGGAGCATTTCGCGCTCGTCCGCGGCGACGATTCCGCGTGCGGCGTCGCTTTCGCGACGGGTCGCACCGTTCAGGTGCGCGATGTGGCGTGCAGCGCGATCTTCGAGGGGCGACCCGAGCAGGAGATCGTCTTGCGAGCGGGGGTACGGGCGGTGCGCTCGATCCCCCTCCTCGACGCCGAGGCCCGGCTGATCGGAGTGTTGTCGGTGCACTACCCCGCACCCGGCGACCCGGGTCCCGCCGAACAACGCCTCCTCGAGACCCTGGCCGCGGCCGGCGCCCACCGGCTCCGCCCGAACCGGCTGTGACCCGTCGCTGCCCGGCGGGTGACTCGGCAGCAACGGGTCACAGCTCGATGAGCGCCCTACGGCCGGGCGGTCACCTGGTCGAGGACGTCGTCGGCGGGGCAGCGGCCGCGGTGCACGTACCGTTCGGTGAACTCCGCCACCGCGTCCCGCAGTTCGCGGCCCGCGCCCTGCCGCGCCAGAGCCGCGTAAGCCGCCACGAAACACTCCCGGGCCGCCGCGGCCAGCACCGGATCGGTCAGCGCCGACCGCGCCGCCCGTTCCCACAACCGCGGCTCGTCGACCAGGTGCGAGGTGGCCGCCCACGCCTCGTCCGACGCCCGCGGATCATCGAGCAGCATCGCGGCGACGGTGGCCGGGAGGCGCCAGGCGTTCCCCGGCTGACGGTCGGCGGCGTCAAGTTCCAGATGACCGCGCGCTGCCACCGGCGGGCGGAGCGACGCGATGTGCCGCTGCAGATCAGTCTCGGTCAGGCGAGCGCCGGACTGGAGAGCCTCACGCAGGCTGCGGCCGGTCGCGGTGCGGGCCTGGAGCACGTACGCGGCCCAGCTCTCCCGCGCCGGACCCGGCATCGGCGCGACCGGAAGGTCCCGTCGCAGCGCCTGCCGCACACTCCGCCACCCGGTAGGCCGCCCGTGCCGCAGCGGCGCGTTGGCGAAAGCCGCCGCGAGCACCGGAGCAAGCGTGTGCGCGAGAGCCCACCGCCGCTCCAGCCCCAACGCTCCACGATCGCCGGCTTCCCCCGCCCGCGGCGCCGTCATTCCGCGATCGCCTTCGACGCCCGCCTCCAGCCCGATCCGGACGCCGGCCGTCGCGGTGCGCAGCGCATGCTCCGGACCATCCGGGTGGACGGTGTCGGTGGCCTGGTCAAGAACGGTCAGCCGGTGCTGCTCCACGAGACGCGTGGAAGCGGCCAGATCGTCGGCCATGCGGCGCAGGGCCACTTCGAGGCCGGGGGAGGGCGGACCGCTCACGACCATCACGCGCGGTGAGCGTGCGTCGAGGAAGCCGTGTCGCAGCGGGCGGCGGCCGGTGGGGGCGCTCGCCGGATCGAGGAGCAGATCCACGGCGATCCCGACGAACCCGGGCAGTCCGGGCGAGAAGGCGCCGTCGGCGATGAGCGCGGCGGCGGCCTGTTCGGTCAGGGCGGTCACGGTGCCTCACTCCCCGGGGTGTTGGAAGACGCGAGCATAGCACTCCTATCAAACTGATAGGAATAGCTGCCCACCTGCGAGAACAGAAGGCGGACAAGGCGTGCAAATGCGCGATTGTACGGATTGCGCCTTGCATACTGGTTCGCGGCTCAGAGGCCGTACATCGGCGAAACGACGGCACATCGGAGGAAACATGGCGCCGAAGCTGGCCCTCGCCGCGCTCGCGGCCCTGATCCTCGCCACACCGCAGCCCGCGAAGGCGGAAGAGGTCGGCGCGAACTGGTCCGTGAGTGGCCTGGAACCCCTCGGCCAGCCGATCGGAGCCGACGCCACCGTCATCGGATACGTACGCCGTGACCAGCGAACCTACCTCCAGGCCCGTAACCCGGCGAGTGGCGGTCTTCTCTGGGAGGCGGAGGCCGAGGCGCACCGGGAGGCGCCGGTCCGCGCAGGCCGGTGGATCGTCTACCGCGAGCCGGCGGAGGGTTTCGGCCCCGGCTATGCGAGCCTGGTCGTCGCCGACCCGCGAACCGGACGGCAGATCCAGCGCAGCCCCTCCATGATCTTTTCTGGTACGCCGGAAAGCTGCTTCGAGAACCGCGCCGTCTGCGTGACGGCCGCGCCCGAGCCGGAAGAGGCGGCCCACGGCTACCGACTGGATCTGATCAGCGGCGCCTTCGTCCCGTCCGCCGACGGCATCCCCGGCGAGGGCCTGATCAGAATCGGAACCGACATAACCCTCATCCGCGACGGCAAGGTCCTCTGGCGGCGCCCCGACCCAGGCGCGATCAGCCGCCCCGAGCCGGGCGCGCCCCGCGATCTCGAGCCGAGCGCGCCCAGCCGTCCCGCGCCGAGCGCGCCCATCGGTCCCGCGCCGAGCGCGCCCCGCGGTCCTGAGCCAAGCGCGCCCACCCGTCCCGAGCCGGCTGGCGTCAGCCGTGCCGACGCCGGGACGACCGGCTGGACGGAGTTCGGCGGCGTCTGGTCCGGCGCGACCCGTACCGGCAGCGCGGGCCTCTCCGCGGCAGACGGCCGCCTGCTCTGGACGGCTCCCGGCGTGCTGACCGACTGCGGCCTCCCGCCGGGCACGCCCGAGATCCGCTGCCGCGCCGGTCGCATCGAACGCTTCGACCCGCTGACCGGGAAAGCCCACTGGTCGGCGCCGCTGCGAGGCCCGGTCGGCGTGACGGCCGGCGCGATCGTGGTCCGCGGTGTGGCGATCTCGCGGAATACGGGGGAGCGCGCGCCGGCGACCACGGCGTACTGGTGCCTGGCCAGGGGTCTGGCGACGGTCTGCGGCGACGAGGGGACGCCGCCGATCACGGCCTGGACCGCGGTGGGCGCCGTGGCGGCGGGCTATGCGGTGGTCGCCACGCCCGCCGGATATCTCGGGAGGTCAGTCGACCCGGCCCCATAGTTCGTACGCCCGGCGCCCCGCCCGGAAACCGCAGGCCGAAGCCATGTCCGCGGCCTCACGCAGACCGTTCGCGACCGCTTCCGGATAGTGCGCGTCACTCCCGAAGCTCACCGCGTCCCCGCCCTCCTCGTGCCACCACGTGAGGATCAGCCGGTCGAAGCCGAGCCGCGTGTTGATCTCCAGTGCCCGCCCGGACTCGGCGGTGGCGCGCAGGGCGTGCCGGAACTCCTCCTCGAAGTGGCGCGCGTCGAACCGCTGGGGACCGGGCCAGTGCCGGATCGGGTAGTCGATGTGTGTCAGGACCTCGAAGACGTCGCTGCCCTTGACCAGGTTCGGGATCTCCAGCAGGTAGTCCCGGACCACCGCGTCGGCCGGCCGATCCGGGTAGATGCCGAACGGCTCGGCGAACCCGCCGTTGTGCGGCAGGCAGTGCAGCGAGCCGATCACCCGCTCGAACGGGCCCTGCCGCAGCACCCCGGCGACGGCGTCGGCGTGCCAGTGCGGCTCGCCGACCTCCAGCCCGGTCATGATCTTCAGGGTCGGGAAGAGCTCCCGGCAGCGCTCGATCGCGGCGAAGTACCCCTCGGCGTCGAACGCCGGCGGCGTGACCAGCCCGTCCGCGTCGGCGGCCTCGGTCAGGGCGGCGCTGGCGTACGGGCCCTCGGTGGGCGCCGGCCAGGCCGTGTGGTCGAGGTGCTCGGTGAACGCGACGACCGGCAGTCCCACCTGAACGGCACGGGCGCAGGTGCGTTCCATGTCGCCGCGCGGCGCGTCCCAGGAGAACTCGCTGTGCACGTGGCTGTCAGCGGGGAGAGCGGTGGATGTCATTGCCGTTTCCTCGTTCCGATGGCGCCTGGACACGTGACCGTATCCGAGCGGGCGGCCGAAGGCTGTCACGCGCCGCACACCGACGAAACTAGGTTCCTAGGACGCCTTAGGGGTTGAGGTGGGGACTACTAGGGGGACAGGCAGGGATTGCACCGGTGCAAAGTAAGCGTCCGGCGGCAATACGGTCAGCTCATGTCATCGAAAAACGTCATCGTCCGCCGGACCGCGATCACCGCGCCGGCCCTCATGTTCGGTTACGGGGTGCTGCGGTTCATCGACGGCCTGGACGGTGACCGGGGCAACGGTCTCGCCTGGGACGCCGGGCACGTGGCGTTCTTCGTGGCGATGGTGCTGTTCGGCGTTCTCGCCGTCGCGATGCGGCCGTTGACGCCGACCTGGGCGAGGCGGACGGGCGCGGTCGCCGTGGCAGCGGCCCTCTTCGGCATCGGCTGCTTCCTCTGGGTCATCGCCGGTGATCTGTCGGACCGGTTCCGTGAGGCGGCGCCGCTGCCGGACGTGCTGGAGTCGGGCGGTTCGGCGCTGTTCCCCCTCGGGATGCTGGTGCTGCTCGGCCTGCTGGTGGCGGCCCGCCGGCTGCCGGTCTGGAGCCCGCTGCTGTTCGGCGCCGGCATCGCCGCGATCACCATCGACCTCGACATGCTGCCGTTCGCCTCGCTGATCATCCTGGCGGCGCTGGCTCCACTGGCGAGGCCCGGCGACGAGGACGGCCGGGCGAACCGGGGCGGCCACCACCGGAGGGAGGCGACGACCGCCGACCGGGGTGAGGTGAGGATCCACGAGGTGAACAGGGAAGCGGCCCGGGCCCGCTTCAAGCCGCAACTGTCCGGCCACTAGCCCGGCCTGCCCGCGGCCACGGGGGCACGCGGTCAGGAGAGGAAGGGGAGTCCGTGAAGGTGGTCAGTACCGGAAAGTCCGCACCACACCCTGCAGATCGTCCGACAACCGGGTCAGCTCGGCCGCCGCCTCGTGCGTGGCGTAAGCGCCCTTCCGGTTCTCCTCGGCCACGTCCACGACCTGCGTGATCCCGGAGCCGATCTGGTTGGCGCCGTCCGCGGCGGCGGTCAGGTCGGCGGCCATTCCGCTGGTGACGGCGCTCTGCTCCTCCACTGCCGACGCGATGGTCGTCTGGAACTCGTTGATCCGCCCGATGATCTCGCCGATCTGCGAGATCGACTCGACTGCGGTGCCGGTGTCCGCCTGGATGGCCGCGACCCGCTTGCTGATGTCCTCGGTGGCCTTCGTCGTCTCCTGGGCGAGGTCCTTCACCTCACCGGCGACGACGGCGAAGCCCTTGCCGCTCTCACCGGCGCGGGCCGCTTCGATCGTCGCGTTGAGGGCGAGCAGGTTGGTCTGCTCGGCGATCGCGGTGATCACCTTGACCACGTTGCCGATCTCCGCGGAGGAGCGGCCGAGCCGGGCCATCAGATCCTCGGCGGTGCTGGACGCGATGACGGCCTCCTGGGCGACGCTGGCGGCCTCGGCGGCCGAGACAGCGATCTCCCGGATGGAGGCGCCCATCTCCTCGGCGCCGGTCGCGACGGCGCCGACCCGGGAGTTGACCTCGGTGACCGCGCCGCCGATCGAGCTGACCTCACCGGAGGTGCGGTCGGCGCCGCCGGCCAGCGTGCGGGACGCGTCCTGGAGCTCACCGGCCCGTCCCGCGAGGGCGTTGCCGCTGGCGGCGAGGGTGCCGACGGCCGTGCGCATCTGTTCGGTGGCCTGATTGAGCGCCGATCCCATGTCGCCGAACTCGTTGCGGTTCTCGATCTGGGTCCGCCGGGTCAGATCGCCGTCTGCGACCGCGTGCAGCACGTCGCGGAACTGCCGCAGCGGCCTGATCACGCTGTTGGCGATGAGGACGGCGAGGGCCGTCGCGACGAGCAGGCCGATCACCAGGACGGCGATGACCATCATGCGGGCGCTGGCGTACTCGTCGTCGGCGGTGGCGAGAGCGTCGGTGGCGGCTGAGTCGCTGGCGGCGTCGAGGGCGTCCAGGCTGGCCAGCGCCTCGGTGATCTTCGCGGGGATCTCGTTGGTGCGGATCTCGTCGAAGCCGGTCAGGTCGCCGGCGGCCTGCAGCTCGCCGGCCTTCTCCCGCAGCTCGCCGTACTCGGTCCAGGCCGTGCTGAACCCGTCGATGGCGGCCCGCTGCTCGTCGTCGAGGTCCCGCCCGCCGTAGGACGCGATCGCCGCGTCCAGGGCGTCCGATGCGGCGGTGGCCCGGTCCTGAGCCGCGGTCTTGAGAGCGGCCGTGGTGGCGGTCGTGGCGGTCAGGATCTCGAACCGGTAGTTCCAGACCTTCTCCCGGATGACGGCGACGTCGCGCGACGGCACCAGCGCGTCGGTGTAGATCTCGCGGCCGCTGTCGGCGACCTGCGACATCCGGACGAGGCTGATGGTGCCGACCGCGACGGCGACGATGCCGGTGAGGGCGACGAGCAGGGCGAGATTGGTACGGACGCTGAGGTTGCCGACCAGACCAGGACGTTGAGCCACGACTCTCCTATCGTCTGGCCCGCGGGGGAACTGAGCCGCGCTCAGACGACCGCCTGTACGACATAGAGGCAGCCCAGCCCGCAGGCGAGCACGCCGAGAAGCAGCCGCAGCGCCCGCTCGGGCAGGTAGGGCTGCAGGCGAGCGCCGGCATACCCGCCGGCCAGGCCGCCGAGTCCGCAGCACACGCCGAGCAGCCACAGCGGCGCGATGTCGCCGTCGGAGAAGTACGCGAGCACCCCGAACGTGCCCGCCCCGACGATCGAGGTGACGAACGTGGAGGCCAGGGCGGCCGGCGCGATCACTGTCATCGGGGTGCCGCGGCCGGCGAGGATCGGGCCGAGCAGCGAGCCGCCGCCGATGCCGTAGACACCGCCGACGGTGCCGACCACGACGCTGAGCCCGAGGACGGTCCGGCGGGCGAGCGGGGGACGGTCGGCGGCACCGGGCCGGGCCGCGCGGGCGGCCAGCCAGAGTCCGAGTGGCAGCAGCACCGCGGCCGCGACCAGCCGGAACACCTGCGGTCCGGGGATCGCGAAGACCCGGATGATCGCGCCGAGGACGACGCCGGGCACGGTACCGGCGATGAGGAGCCGGGCGAGCGGGCCGGTCAGCTGCCCGGCGCTGCGGTACCGGACCAGCGCGCCCGGCCCGGACACCACGTTGAACAGCAGGTTCGTCGGCGTGACGGCGGGATTGGGCACGCCCAGGACGCTGAGCTGCACGGGCAGCAGGAACACCGCCCCGGACACCCCGACCGGCGACGTCACCATCGCGATCAGGAGCCCGGCGGCGAAGCCCGTCACCAAATCCATGATCGAGAAACTAGCCGGTGTACGGCGGCGCCACTCCCCAGCCCCATCGCGGCACCGGCGCCTCACCCGGCGGCGTGGCCCCGGGCTGCGAGTTCGCCAGCGCCAGCCGCGTCCCCCACTCGATGTAGCCCAGGAACGCCGCCCGGAACTCCGGGTCGTCCGGGAGCCCGACCTCGTCGGCGGCGTCGATCAGCAGGTTCACCCACTGCCGCCGCTGCCGCTCGGTGATCGCCTTGCCGAGGTGGTGCCCGAGCATGTGCGCGTAGCCGCCGCGCTCATCGGAGTACTGCGCGGGCCCGCCGAAGACCTCGGCCAGCCACATCGCGACATGCCGCGGATGACCGGAATCCATCTGCGCGAAGAGCGGCCCGACCACCTCGTCGGCGACCACCTTCTCGTAGAACCGCTCGGTCAGCCGCTCGAACGCCTCCGCGCCGCCGGCCCACGCGTACAGCGTCGGCACCGACCGGCCGAGCCCCCGGACGGATGTCGGCTCGTAGTGGCGCATCTCCTCGATGGCCGGAATGTATCCCCTGATCTCGGTGAGGAATCCGGGGAACAGATCGCCGCCGCGGAACCCCTGGAGATGGTCGTCCGCCGATGTCCAGGTGATCCTCAGGATGTAGGCGGACGGATCCTCGGCGCACCGGCTCAGCTCGTAGTCGACACACTGCGGCGCCCGCGCCAGATAGCCGGCGGCGCGGGCGTAGGCCTGCTCGAACTCCGTGGTGTCCCCGTCGATGCGGTACCTGATGTACTCGACCGTCATCGATCCACCATAGAACGCCGGATCACAGCAGCCCGGCGCGCTTGGCGGCGTACTCCTCGTCGGTCAGCAGACCCGCGGCGTGCAGTTCGTCGAGGTTCTTGAGCAGCGGATTCACGACGGGCCCGGCAGCCAGCCGCGATGCGATCAGCTCCCGCAGCAGGGGCGCCACGGCCTTGTCCGTCGTGAACTCGACAGTGGCGCCGTCCACGTCGATCAGCAGCGCCCCGCGCAGCAGCTGGTTCTTGGAACGGACGCGGGAGATCGACGTCAGCGGGATCACCGAGCGTCCGGCGCCGGTCCGGAACCCCATCTGACCGGTACTGACCAGCTCCAGCCGATCCGGGAACACCAGCAGATAGACGCTGGCGCCCCCGTTGGCCATGTGGCCCACACCGAGGGCGCCGCGCACGTCGATGCCCGCCTTCACCGCCTTGGCCCGCGCCCGGTCAGCCCGGGCCCGGACCTCGTCGGCACCGGCCACGCCACCCGAGAACAATCCCATGACCGAAAACCATAACCACCCTTCCCGGTACGGGGGGAAGCCCCACCCGCACCGCGAACCGTCAGGTCAGCGGCTGCCAGGTGCCCGGATCCTCGCAGCTGGTGACCGTCATGTCGCGGATCAGGCGCTCGAGGCCGGCCCGGGGCACGACCGCTCGATCGGTCACCGTGACGTAGATCAGGCAGTCCCCGGCGACCACCCCCGAGTTGCTGCCGTCGGTCCCCTCGAAGACCCCGTTCGGCTGGTCCGCGTGCCAGATCCGGTAGGCGCCGGTCGCCCACTCCTCCGGCAGGCCCTTCTTGATCGCCGGCCAGTCCGGATTCGGGAGCGAACCGGCCTGCAGGGTCAGCACGTCACCCCATCGGACCGTCGCCCCCGACTCGCTCCAGACCGTCAGCCCGGTGATCGGCAGCCCGCCCGGCACCCAGCCCAGGCGGAACGGTGCTCGCGCCGGCGCCGGCTCCCCGATCCGGACGTCGGCCGCCACCTCGAGGACGTCGGCGCGAGAACCGCCGGTCAGCACGGCCCACGCCCCGGACGGATCCTCCCAGCCGACGGAGGTGGAGGCGGCCAGGTAGTACGCCTCGTGCCCGGCGACCGTCACCGTCTCGCCGCGCAGCATCGGCGCCGGGTCGTAGCGGCCCGGGTCGAAGATCTCCAGCTCGCCGCCGAAGTTCCTGCCGTCCTCGCCGGGCCGTTCCGAGACCACGTCCGCGCGGTTGCGGATCATCGCGGTCTCCCGGCCGTTCTCACTGGTCTGCCGCATGATCTCGAAATCGGACCCGTCGACCAGGGTCGCGGTGAGCTCGGTGACGGCCCGGTAGGGCACCGGGGCGACGACGACCGGGGGAGTGGGCGGACGGTCCGGGACGAACGGGAGCACTCCTGCGACGAGGAGCGCCACTGCCGCCGTACCACCGAGGAGCCGGCGGCGGCGTCGCAGGCGCAACCCCCGTGATCGAGCCCCGGCGACCATCCCCGGGTCGAGCAGCGCGTCACCGGCGTGGGCATCAAGCGTCTCGCGCAGATCGGAAACGGTCGTCATGCCAGAACCTCCACGTCGGTGAGCTCGATACGCAAGGCCGCGAGGGCCCGGCTGGCGTAGCCGCGGACGGTGCCGGGCCGGCAGCCGAGCACGTCGGCGATCTCCGGGTCGGTGAGTCCTTCGTAGTAGCGCAGCACGATCACGGCACGCTGCTGCCGGGGCAGTGTGCCGAGCAGCGACCACAGGTCGGTGTCGACGGGTGCGGGCGCCGGCGCCGCCAGCATGTCGTGATCGACAGCGACGGTCGGCAACCGGCGGCGCCGCAGGAATGACAGGTACTCGTTCGTCAGCATGCGCCGGACGTACGAATAAGGATCATCCGCCGCCGCGACCCGCCGCCATTTCAGGAAGGCGCGCGCGAGCACCTCCTGTACAAGATCACGTGCCTGCTCCCGATCACCGCAGAGCAGCACGGCATAGCGCGACAGAGCGGGCAGTCGCGCCGCCGCGAAATCCTCGAACACCATCGGCAAACCCCCTTCGCCCTCTCCGACGCGCGATGTGGCCGATGTGTTGTGCGGCGGGCGGCGGCACGTCGTCGTGTAGACATAGGAGACATGGGAGATCTCGAGGCGGAACTGCTGGTCGCGGAACAGCAGCTGAAGGACGCGCAACGCGGCGGTGACCTGGCGGAACTCGACCGCCTGCTGGACGACCGGCTGATCGCCATCGGACCCGACGGCGGCCGTTACACCAAGCAGGACGATCTGGGCGCCTACCGCTCCGGCAGCTCGGTGATCGAGAGCCTGACCGAGGAGTCGCTGGACCACCTGATCGCCGGTACGACCGGAGTCACGTTCTTCGTCGGCACCGTCTCCGGCACGTTCGGAGGCACGCCGATGACCGCCCGGATGCGCTACACGCGCACCTGGGCGTACACCGAGGACGGCTGGCGGATCCTGGCGGCGCACATCGCCGCTGCTTGAGAGCCCTACCGGCGCACCTCCAGCACCACGCCGGCGTCGTCGCGGGTGTCGAAGTAGCAGAACCCGGTGCCGTCGGCCCGCAGCCCCCGGGCGATCACGCCGAGCCCGAGCTCGGCGCCGGCGTTCTGTGCGGTGAGCAGGTCGGCGACCTCGAAGCCGAGGTGGTAGACGCCCTCACCGCGGGAGTCGAGGAACCGTTTCTGCGGTGAGTCGAGGTCGCCCGGCTGGCAGAGCTGCAACTGGAAGTTGTCCAGGTCGGCGCACTTGTAGCGCATCGCCGCCGAGGCGGCCGGGTTGGGGACGTCGAACTCGATGTACGCCGTGCCCTTGGGGTAGTCGAAGAACGGCCCGACGCCGAGACTCTCGTAGTAGGCGACGGCTCTGCCGAGGTCGGCGACGACCACGCAGACGTGATGCAGACGCTGAAACAAGTTTTACCTCCCGATGACTTTTCCACCCTGGACGTGTCGTACACCGGACGGTATACATCTTGGTGCACGAAGCAAAATACCAAGGAGCACATTCATGTACTACTTCGGCTACTGCACCTACCTGCTCGAGTCCGAGCTGCGGAAATACCTGCCCGAGGCGAAGAAGGTCACGCACGCGACCGCGCCGAACCACCAGGTCCAGTTCCGTGCCGCCGGCGAGCGCACCGACCGCGGCTGGTGCCACCTCGCGGACCGCAGCACCTACGGCAAGGCGGCCCAGGGGATCGTCTTCGAGGTCGACGAGTCCCATCTCGAGGACCACTTCGACGACTTCGACATCGTGTTCCTCACCGTCCGGGGGGACGACGGTCAGGCGTACGACTGCTTCACCTACGTTCTGTCGCAACCCGGCATCCGGATGCGCCCGCCGCGCTTCTACTGGGAGCGGGTGCCGCAGGGCCTCGCCGAACAGCAGTTCCCGGCCGCGTACCAGGCCGAGGTGCAGCGGACCTTCGACGAGGCCGCGGAATGTCCGGACTTCGACCGCCCGATGCCGGCCGGCGCCCCCGGTCGCTCGGCCGACAGCCGCTGAATGGGGGAACGTGATGGCGAGAAAGCTTCCCGCCGTACTGGGGATGATGCTCTTGATCGTCGCGGGTTGCGGAAAGCCCTCGGGCGAGGCCGAGCCGGCGGCGACGACCCTGCGGGTGGGCTCGCAGCAGTCCTACATCCCCGGTGAGTTCCGCGCGGAGGGCTCCGACGAGCTCCAAGGGTTCGGCGTCGACATCATCGACGAGATCGGCAAGCGGCTCGGGCTGACGCCGGAGTGGGTGCAGTCCGACTACTCCGCGCTGATCACCGGTCTGCAGGCCGGGCAGTTCGACATGGGCTCGGGCGGGATGAGCGTCAACCCCGAGCGTCTGCAGCAGGTCGACATGATCGGGTATTTCCAGTCCGGCGCCACGTTCCTGGTGCGCAAGGAGGACGAGGGCGGGTACTCGACCGCCGAGGAGATGTGCGGCAAGAAGCTCGGGATGCTGGAGGGGTCGACGACCTTGGAGAAGGCCGTCGCGGCGCTGTGCCCCGATGATCCGATCCAGATCGAGTTCTACACCTCGACGCCGCTCGGGCTCCAAGGTCTGCTCTCCGAGCGGATCACCGCGTACGCGCCGGATCTCGCCCAGGCGCAGTACATCGTCAAGGAGAACCCCACCCAGTTCGCCACGACCGGATATCACCTGGTCGACTATCTGATCAACTTCACGTTCGCGAAGGGCGGCGACACCGCGCTGCGGGACGACGTCTTCCGCACCCTGGACGAGATGATCAAGGACGGGTCGTACACGAAGATCTTGGAGGGCTGGAACCTGAAGACCGGCGGGCTCACCCGGCCCGCCTACAACGGGGACCTGACCGGCAAGCCGTCCTAGCTGAGAGAGCGCACGTGACCTTCTACCCGGTACGGCGGCCGCGCGCCTGGGGCCAGATCATCCAGGCGGCGGTCGTCGTGGCGGCCGTCCCGGTCGTCATCATCCCGTTCGTCAACTCCGGAGTCTTCGATCTCGCCACCGTCGGCGAGTACCTGTTCGGCCCCGCCATCCTCACCGCGGTCTGGGGCACCCTCTCGCTCGCCACCCTCAGCACCGCCCTCGCGCTGGTGCTCGGCACCGGCGTCGCCCTGCTGCGGATCAGCGCCAACCCGGTGCTGCGGGCCGCCGCCGGTTTCTACGTCTTCGTCTTCCGCGGCACGCCGATGCTGGTGCAGCTGCTGATCTGGTTCTACGCCGTCCCGCGGATCATCGGGCACGTCGGCCTCTACATCCCCGGCATCGATCTGGTGCTGATCGAGTACCAGCCGGCCAGCAACTTCTTCACCCCGTTCGTGGCCGGCCTGTTCGCGCTCACGCTCGCCGAGGCCGGATACATGGCCGAGGTGGTCCGCTCGGGCATCCAGGGCGTCGACGGCGGTCAGCGCGACGCCGCCCGGGCCCTCGGCGTGCCGTCCGGCAAGATCATGCGGCAGATCGTGCTGGTCCAGGCGTTCCGGATCGTGCTGCCGGCGATCGCCAACCAGTACATCCTCATGATCAAGAACACCTCGCTGGCGTACGCGATCGGGTACTCCGAGATCCTGCTGTCGGTCAGCCGCGTCTACTACACCAACTTCAAGTACCTCGAACTGCTGCTCGTCGCGGCCTTCTGGTACCTGCTGCTGACCGCCGTGATCACCGTGGGGCAGCACTTCATCGAGCGGAGGTTCCCCCCGAGATGATCAAGCTGTCAGCGCGCAGCGTCGTCAAGAGTTACGGTCCGGTGTCGGTGCTCAAGGACGTCACCGTCGAGGTGGGCGACGGCGAGATCGTGGCGTTGATCGGTCCGTCCGGTGCGGGGAAGTCGACGTTCCTCCGATGTGTGAACAACTTGGAGGCGGTCGACTCCGGACATATCGCGGTGGACGGCGAGCTGGTGGGCTATCGCGATCGTGGAGGATTTCTGGAGCCGTTGCCGGACAAGGAGGCCAGCCGGCGGCGGGCTCGGATCGGCTTCGTGTTCCAGCATTTTCACTTATTTCGTCATATGTCCGCTTGTGACAACGTGGCCTATGGACCGCGGGAGGTTCTCGGGCTCTCCAAGGCCGAGGCCCGGTCGAAGGCGCTCGCCCTGCTCGACCGGATGGGACTGAGCGGCCGGGAGCACCACTATCCGAAGGAGCTGTCCGGCGGCCAGCAGCAACGGGTCGCCATCGCCCGCGCCCTGGCCATGGAGCCCAGCATCATCCTGCTCGACGAGCCGACCAGCGCCCTCGACCCCGAGCTCCGCGTCGAGGTGGCGAACGTGATCCGCGAACTGGCCCGCTCCCACTGCACCATGCTGATCGCCACCCACGACATCCCCCTGGTCGAGGACATCGCCGACCGCGTGGTCTTCATGGTCGACGGCCGCATCGTCGAAGAGGGCCCGGCTGCCGAACTCCTGCACGACCCGGAGCACGACCGCACCCGGGCCTTCCTGGCCCGGATGACCGGGTGAACGCATTCCTCTACACGGTCCTGACGACAGGCTGGGGCGCCAGCTTCTTCTTCACGGTGATAGCCCTGCGCGCGTTCACACCCCTGCAGGTGGTGACCCTGCGTATGGCGCTGGCCGCCCTGGTCCTGACATCGGTGCTGGCGCTGCGCCGCTCTCGTACCTCTCCCGGGCGGCCGGTCATGCCTCGCCGCCAGGAGGCCGTTCACCTGCTCGTCCTCGGCTCGTTCAACATCGCGCTGCCGTTCCTGCTCCTGACGGCAGCCCAGCGCCACGTCCCGTCCTCACTGACCGTGGTCCTGTCCGCGACCACGCCCGTCTTCGTCTTCCTCCTGGCCACCCTGCTGAGAACCGAACAGTTCAGCGCCGTCCGCCTCCTGGGAGTGGCCCTCTCCTTCACCGGCGTGACCGTCCTGGCCGGCCTCCCCGGCGGCGGCTCGCCGGCCTCCTGGCAGTGGCCACTCGTGGTAGTCCTGAGCTCAGCCCTCTACGCCGCCGGCAACGTCTACACCCGCCGCCACCTGTCCGCCCTCGACCCACTCGTGATCGCCTGGGGCCAGATCACGGCCGGCGCCTGCTACCTCCTGCCCGCACTCCTGGTAGCCGCCGACCCCTGGCCCAGCAGCCCAGAACTCCTGCCTCTACCAGCAGTCCTGGAACTGGGCGTCTTCGCCTCCGCCTTCTGCTACCTGCTCTTCTTCCACTTCATCCTGTCGTGGGGCTCCACCGCCACGTCCTTCAACACCTACCTGCAGCCGATAGTCGGCATAGCCCTGGGCGTCCTGGTCCTCAACGAGCCGATAACCACCGGTCAAGGCCTGGCACTGACCCTGATCCTGATAGGCCTGACCACGTTCGCGGCAGCAACCCTCAAACCCAGACCCCTTCCCCGGTACGCCGAAAGCCCCCCACCCACGACCCCCGCAGACCCGACCCGCACCCGCCGACCCCCGCCGAAGGCCAAACCGAGCCGTGATCGCCGGTAGCCGCCCGCGGGTAGCCGTGGCCGCAGGCACCGCTCTGTCGCGGTGTCCGCGCGTGCCTGTGCGTCGCCGCTCTGCCGCGCGTGGTTCGCACGTGCCTGTGTGTCGCCGCTTTGCCGTGTTGTCCCGCACGTGCCTGCTTGCCGCCGCTCGGCCAGACCGAAGCACGGGCGCATCGGTCGTGTGCACCGGATGGCAATGCTCCGCCACGTCGTCTACTCCAGGCGCGTGCGAACCTCCGCGGCCCGCAAGCGCCCGCTATGCCTCCCCGCTCTCAGCCCGCGCCGGCCCTGACCGGCGGCGGCCCGGCCACTCGTCGTCAGCAGTAACCGGACGGGCACTCGCCGCTGGCCAGCAGTTCGTACTGCTTGCACTTCGGGCAGCGCGGACGCTCGATCTCCATGCGTTTCGCCGCGGTGGCCTTCGTCGGCTTCGGGGCTTTCGGCGCCTTCGGTGTGGAGCCGGCGGCCGACCGGGTTGCCCGCGCCGGGCGGACCGTCGTCTTGCGCAGGTCGACGGCCTGGACCGCGGCCTCCAGCAAGGTGTCGTAGTTCTCGTCGATCAGATCCGCTTCCAGCGTCACGACGGTGTTCGGATCGTCCGGATCACGCACGTAGGCGCCCGGCATCGACAGCGCCAGGTCGTTGGCCCGCTCCTGCTCCACGGCGACGTCGACGCCGCCCGCGTGGATGTAGACCGCGACACCGGTGGCCCCCTGCGGGCGAACCTGAAGGGCGCGGCCGACCGGCTTCACGTCGACGGTGGTCCGCCCACGGAGCTCCAGCAGCAGCCGGGCCACCGACGGAGCTGCCCCCGGGTTGTACTCGTCCATCAGTCCTCCGCATCAAGTGACGACTCTCCAGTATCGCCATGCCCGGAGAGTGCGTTCGACCGGCATCAGAACGGGTGAATTTCGTCCAAACGGCGGCATGATCAGCGTGTCGGGTTCCGTTCCGAGTATCTCACCGCCGGAGCGCCTCGATGATCAGTGTCGCTCAAAGCATGCTGACGGCACCGAGGTAGAGCCCGATCGACACCGGGAGGGCGGCCGCCCAGCCGAGCATCACGCCGACTCGCTCCCTGCGGAAGAGGTAGAGCCGGACACCGAGCAGAACCAGCAGGAACGGCACCGTGATCAGCGCTGTGGCCACGGCCGGCCCCGTCCCGTCGCCGGTGAGGCTCTCCATCCAGGCCGTCTCGCTCGCGGCGCCCATGAAGAAGAACCAGAAGGCGACGGCCAGGATCACCGCCGCCCACACGAACGTGCCGGTGGCCGTCCGCAGTCTCGAAGTCCCCGTCATGGCGGGCATCGTGTCACACCGGCGCTCTGGATTTCGTCGGACTCAGGTCTGAAAAATGAGTTCAGACCCTGGTCCGATGCGGTCGCGGTGCCGGCGCTCGTACCTTCGCCGCATGAAACGAATCCTCGGCGCCGCAGTCGCGCTCTACTTCGTCGTCCGGGCGGTCGCGGAGCCGTTCGTCATCGACGTGTCCGACCCGGCCACCTATCGATCCGACTGGGGCGGGCCCAGCCTCGCCGGGGTGCTGCTCGTGCACTGCGGCCCCGGCGTGCTCGCTGCCATTCTGCTCGGCCTCGCGTTCCGGCGCTGGTGGCGCCGCCACCTCACGACCGAGGCCGATCGCGCGCTGCCCTTTCGCCGCAAGGCCGGCCCGGCGGGCAGCCGAGCCGGACCTTAGCGCCGGGCGATCACTGAGTTCCTCCACGTGACGGTGGCCCGGCTTGCCTGCGCCGGACCACGGCCCGGAGCCGTCAGACCCGATGGCCGGACGACGGCCCGGAGCCGTCAGAGCCGATGGCCAGACGACGGCCCGGAGCCTTCAGGCCTGATGGCCGGACGACGCCGGGAACCCTCAGGCCCGACGTCACGGTGAAGACGGCTCACTGCATCTGGTCGACCACGTCGTCCGCGGTGAGGCGCCCGCGGTCAGCGGTGGTCTTGAGAGCGCGGGCGGCAGCGGCCGGGACGACCGGGTCGGCCGGGCGCTTCCAGTGCCAGTCCGTGACCGCCTGATATGCGGCCACCACCGACAGCAGCGTGTCCTCCTCGTAAGGCGCGCCGCCGAGGATCGTGCCGACCGGGACGCCGGCGGCGGAGAAACCGATGGGGAAACCGATCTCGGGGAGGCCGAGGATGTCGAACGGCACCGGGCTGGTCTGCACGACCACGTCGCACTTCTCGAAGACCTGGTCGAGGACGCGTTCGAGCAGCAGCAGCTTGGCGCGCTGGCCGGTGATGAACTCGTTCGCGCCGAGCAGGGCGCCCTGCAGCCAGCCGGTCACCGAGACGCCGAAGCCACGCAGGTCGCTGCGGAGGTACGGCATGAACGGCTCACTGCGCTCGGGCAGGCGCACGTTGTTGAACTCGTTGCCGGTGAGCAGGTCCCACTGGTCCGGGAAGGGAACGTCGACCAGTTCGAATCCGTCGATGCCGTCCAGCTTGGCGAGGAAGGCCTGGCGCGTGGTCGTCGACGCGTACCCCGGGAGCACACCGATCCTGGTGCGGCGGCGGGCGCGGCACTTGCCCTTCGAGAAGACCGGCGTCGCCGCGGCGATCAGGTCCGGCAGCGGGGGAAGGCCCTGCGTACGGGGGTCGGCGGAGTCCTCGCCGGCCATGGCGGTCAGCATGATCGCGGCGTCCTTGGCGTCGCGGGCGAGGGGGCCGGGATGGTCACGCGTGTAGCTGAGCGGGATGATCCCGGCCAGCGAGACCCGGCCCATCGTGGGCTTGAGGCCGGTGAGGTTCTGGGCGTTGGACGGCGCGGTGATCGAGCCGCCGGTCTGGGTGCCGGTTCCGGAGGCGGCCATCCGGCTCGCGACCGAGGTGGCGGTGCCGGTGGAGGAGCCGCCCGGGTCGGTGGCGACGTTGCCCGGCGTCCACGCGTTGACCGTGGTGATCCGGCCGTCCGGGCTGGTCGCGCGGGTGGTGGCGAGCGGGCCCATCTGGGTCTTGCCGAGCACGATCGCGCCGGCCGCCTTCAGCCTGGCCACCGGGGTCGCGTCGTAGGGCGGGACGAAGTCCTGGAAGAGATAGGAGTTCGCGGTGGTGCGCACTCCCTTCGTCCAGTAGTTGTCCTTGATCGCGAGGGGGATGCCGTGCAGCGGGCTCGCCGGCTTCTTCTTGGCGATCGCCTTGGCGGCCGCGAGCGCCTCCTCGCCGAGCACCGTGTTGAATGCCTGGTAGACCGAGTCGTAGGCGGTGATCCGCGCGAGGTAGGCCTCGACCAGGACGACCGGCTTCAACTTCCCGTTCTTGATCATCCAGGCGGCTTCGGCGACGGTCAGCTCGGTCGGGTCCGCGATCGCCTCCGGGCGAGGTTTGACGTAGGCGTCACTGCCGAATTTCGGCGTCTTGCCGGACCAGGTGGAGGCAGAGGCGGCCGCCGGGAAGGCCGCGGCGCCGGCAGCGGCCGCGGCGGTGATGGCGGCGGTCTGCAGGAGGAAGGCGCGCCGGTTGACGGCCTTCACCGACTGGCCGGTCTGCTCGGCCGGCAGGTTCGTGGTGGTCATCGGCGCCACTCCGTACTGATCGAGGGGTACAGCATCGGGGCCGGCTGCTGCGACAACGCGGCCGCGTGCGCCGGGTCGCTGCCGGAAGGAGCGGGCATCTGGAAGGAGGCGAGAGCGGTGACGCTGCCCCGCACGAAGGAGCGCAGCGAGGCGAGAACGGAATCGCGGCCGGGCGAGCCGGTCTCCGGGTCGGCGGCGGTGCCCGCCGGCAGCTGGTCCAGGTCGATGCCGAGGGACGCGAGACGAGCCCGGATCATGGTGTTGAGCTCGGCGTCCGTGGGAGGTGTGACAGCCATGGCCGCCACTCTTGGAGCAGTCTGTGTCGTGGCTGTGTCCCCAAGATCACGCAGCGGTGTCCACCCCGGCGTGGTCCACGATGGACGATTGCTTTCGCCCTCATTTCGTACGGGTTGTAGCCCCGTGCCGACCGCGGACCGCGGACGGACGGGCTGGTCGGTCCGGGTGGGGAGGCCGGTGATCTGAGGTGGCGGCGCTGACGCGGGCCGGGGTCGCGTAGCGGGGAGAGCGGCCGGGGTCGCGTACCGGGGAGAGGGTTGGTCCTTATGAGGGCAGGCGGGCGCCGAGTTTGAGCATCATGCGGTCCTGGGACCAGGAGCGTTCGACGATCGGCCAGACCTTGGCGGGGATGGAGGTGCCGGCGGCGGTGGTGTAGGGGTCGACGGTGAGGATGTCGTCGAGCAGTTCGGCGGTGGCCTCGGCGCCGTCGGCGAAGAGGAGTCTGAGCGGGCCGTCGGTGGTGTCCTCGTGGACGACTACCTCGCTGCCGCGGAACAGGTGGGAGCGTCCGACTTCGCCGGTGTTCATCGGATGCCGAGGGCGGCCTTGATGATGCGGGCGGTGTTCTCCACGTGTTCGCGGGCGACTCGTGCGGCGGTGTCGCCGTCGCCTGCTCGCAGCGCGGCTACCAACTGGCGGTGCTGGGTGTTGACGATCTCGTCGTCGGAGGGGGTGAAGACCACGGGCTGGTTCAGGTTCCAGTAGTTGATTTTGGTTCGGCGGTGGAGCTGGGCCACGACCGCGTTGGTGGCGGCGTCGGTGATGATGTCGTGGAAGGCGTTGTTGAGCTCGTTGAGTTTGAGGCGGGAGATCGAGTCGTCCTCCATCGTCTCGATCAGCTCGTCCAGCTGTCGCAGGGCCGGTTCGGTGATGCGCTGGGCGGCCAGGAACGCGGCGTGTGCCTCTACGCCCGAGCGGGCCTCCATGATCTCGAGGATCTCGACGGGCGTGTGGTCGCGGACCACCCAGCCCTTGCGCTGGACGACGAGACCTTCCTGCACGAGGCGGAACAGGGCCTCCCGGACCGGGGTGCGGCTGACCTCCAGCCAGTCGGCGATCTCCTTCTCCACGAGCCGGTGGTTCGGGCGCAGCTCGGCGGAGAGGATGGCCTCGCGGAGCCGGTCGTGCACCACGTCGGCGCGGTCGGCGCTGCGGATCGGGGTAGGCGGAGTGGTCATGAGGACATATGGTATACAGGCCGGTACACCCGATCTTGCCGTGGGGCCCGGGACGCTTTCTGCGGGGCTCGGTTCCGGAACCGCGAAACGCGGGAAGCCGGACGTTGAAATGTTTCAGTTCTGGTGGTTCACTCGAAGTGCAACATCCGTTTCGGCGAAAGGTCCACCGTTGACGCGCAACGGCCGCGCCCCCTCGGTCAAGGATGTCGCCGCGGCCGCGGGTGTCTCACTCGGCACGGTGTCGAACGTGCTCAACCGCCCCGCCGTGGTCAGCACTTCCACCCGCGAGCGGGTCGAGCGCGCCATGGCCGAGCTGGGCTTCGTCCGCAACGAGTCCGCCCGCCAGCTTCGCGCCGGCACCAGCCGCGCATTAGCGTACGTCATGCTCGACGGCGGGAACCCGTTCTTCCACGACGTGGCGGAGGGTATCGAGACGGCGGCCGAGGACGCCGACCTCTCGCTGTTCGTCTGCAACAGCAGCGGCCGGGGCGACCGCGAGGCGAAACACCTCGACCGGCTCGTCCAGCAGCGCGTCCAGGGCATCCTGATCACGCCGGTCGACCCGGACGCTCCGCACCTGACCGAAGTCGGTCAGCGGGGCATCCCGTTCGTCATGGTCGACCGGTTGAGCCGGGCCGGCGACCACTGCTCGGTATCGGTCGACGACGTGCTCGGCGGCCGGATCGCCGTGGAGCACCTGATCGATCGCGGTCATCAGCGGGTCGCGTTCGTGGGCGGGCCGTCGAACATCGGCCAGGTGCGCGAGCGGTTGCAGGGTGCCCGGGAGGTGTGGGCGGAGTTCGGGCTGCCGGAAGAGGACCTGATCAACCTGCCCACCGAGGCGCTGACCGTCAGCGAGGGGCGCTCGGCAGGCGAGCGGCTGGCCGGGCTGCCCAGCAGGCGGCGGCCGACGGCGGCGTTCTGTGCCAACGATCTGCTGGCGCTCGGACTGCTGCAGCACGCGGTGACCGCCGGCCTGCGGGTGCCGGATGACCTGGCGATCGTCGGGTTCGACGACATCGACTTCGCTGCCGCGGCGGCGGTCCCGCTGACGTCGGTGCGGCAGCCTCGGCAGGAGCTGGGGCGTACCGCGGCTCGGCTTGTCCTTGATGAGGCCACCAATCCGGATCATGTGCATGAGCAGGCTTCGTTCGTGCCGGCTCTGGTGGCGCGGGCTTCCACCGGGCTGATCCGGCGGTCCTGAGGGCGGCTTTCCCCGGGCGGACGGCGGCGGAGGAGAAGGTCCGGACGGCGGCTTCCGCCCGGGTGGGCGGCGGCGGGGGAGACGGTCCGAGGTGCGGAGGTCGTCTGCCGGGCGAACCGTGGTGCTGCGGCTCGGCCGGTCCGGAGTGGTTCTCGGGTGTGCATAGGATTGGCGGATGGCTGGCCGTACCTATCTGCTCGTCCCCGGTGCCGGTGGCAACGGGTGGATCTGGCATCTGGTTGCTGAGCGGCTTCGGGCCGGCGGGCATCAGGCGATCACTGTCGACCTGCCCGGGGCCGACGAGCGGGCGGGGCTGAGCGGCTACGCCGAGGTGATCGTCGAATCGGCCGGGAAAGAGGGCATCGATGGGGACTTCGGCGGTGAGCTGGTCGTCGTCGCTCATTCGATGGGTGGGCTGAGTGCTCCGCTGGCGGTGGACCGGCTGCCGGTGTCGCGGATCGTGCTGGTCAACGCGATGATCCCGGCCCCGGGGGAGACCGGCGGGGACTGGTGGGGGAACACCGGGCAGGAAGAGGCCCGGCGGTCGGCGGACCGGGCCGGTGGGCGGGATCCGGACGGGCCGTTCGATCTCGGGGTCTACTTCTTCCATGACGTGCCGGCGGACCTTGCGGCGTACGCACTGGCGCATGATCAGCCGCAGTCCGAGACGCCGTTCGCGATGCCGTGGCCGCTGGCTGCCTGGCCGGACGTGCCGACGCGGGTGCTGGCCGGCGCCGACGAGCGGTTCTTCCCCGTCGAGTTCCAGGAGCGGGTCGCCCGGGAACGGCTCGGGCTCGGCGTCGAGCGGCTGCCCGGTGGTCATCTGATGCCGCTGAGCCGGCCGGATGAGCTGACGAAGGCGCTGCTCTCGTGAAACTGCGCGTCGGGTGTGCCATGTGGAATCTCAAGTCGTGGCAGGGACGGTTCCTGCCGCATCCGGCCACGCCCGGGGAACGGCTGCGCGCCTACGCGAGCTGGTGCAACGCGGTCGAGGGGAACACCACGTTCTATGCGATTCCGGCGAGGGAGACCGTTGCCGGATGGGCTGCCGACGTACCGGGAAGCTTTGAATTCGTTCTGAAGATCCCGAAGATCGTGACGCACGAACGGCGCCTCGTGGATGCGGACGAACCGCTGGGCGCGTTCTTCGACGCCATTGAGCCGCTCGTTTCCCGTACCCTCTGGATCCAGTTGCCCGGGTCGTTCGGGCCGGAGGAAATGCACGTGCTCGGCCGATTCCTCCGCCGGATGCCCGCAGGGAATCGGTGGGTCGTCGAAGTGCGCCACCCCGAATTCTTCGCGGCGCCGCAACGACTCGAGGAAATGCTCACCCATTTCGACGCGGAATGGGTGCCGTTCGATACGACGACGTTCTTCGCCTCGCCTCCGACCAGCGACGCCGAGCGTGACGCGTGGATGAAGAAGCCGCGCATGCCGTTCCGTGATCGGGCGCTCACCGCCCGGCCCATCGTGCGCTATCTGGGGCGGGACGCGTCCGAGCGTACGATCGAAGGCTGGCAGAAATGGGTGCGAACCGTGGCGGACTGGCTGCGGGAAGGCCGTTCGCCGACGGTGTTCATCCATACGCCCGACAATGCCGACGCGCCCGAACTGTGCCGGCGTTTCCACGCCGAGGTGCGGGCGCTGGTTCCGGCGCTCGAGCCACTGCCGGAACCGCTGCCGCTGCCGGCGCCCGAGGAACCCCTGACCCTGTTCTGACCCGCCGCGGGGCTGCCGATAGATTGCGCGCCGTGGATCAACGGTCGGCCGGTGGGCGCGCCCTCGTCTGGGCACAGTGGACACTTCTGGTGGCGTGCCTGGCCGCCAGCATCGGCGTGCTGCTGCTGGCCGCGTTCCGGGCAGGTGATCTCGGTGCGGTGCTCGCGCCGGGCCTGGAACGACTCGGCGACCCGAAGGACTCGCTGCCCGGGTCGGGGCTGGCCTGGCTGTTCGTGCCGGGGCTGTTCGTCGCCTACTTCATCTATGTGATCGCCTTCGTGGCCGTCTTCTTCGGCCTCGGCATGATGATGCACACCTGGCAGATCGGTGACCGGGCGACGTTCCGCCGGCTGGTCCGCAGCACTGTCGCGTGGGTGCTGCTGACCGCGGTCGCGATCACCCCGTTCGGCACCGATCTGCACCGCTGGCTCCTGGACTAGATCGATCGCCGGCATCGAGCGGCGATGCCGGTAATCTACGGCGCTGGAGGCGATGCCGATGCCGATGGAACTCGGACTGTGGCGTGTGGACGGCGAACCGGTGCGGCTCAGCCCGGTCGGCGTGCCGCTGGAGAAGACCCTCGAAGATCTGATCGAGCGGGATCCGGACATCCTCGGCGAGCCTCTGATGATCATCGGGAGGCAGGTGCCCACCGCGCACGGCAAGATCCTGGACCTGCTCGCGGTGGACGGCAGTGGCGTTCTGCACGCGATCGAGCTCAAGCGTGATCGCACGCCGCGTGAGGCGACCGCGCAGGCGCTCGACTACGGCTCGTGGGTGCGGACGCTCACCCACGACGACGTTCTCGACCTGTTCGCGCTGTACCGGCCGGAGTCGAGCTTCGAGCAGGCGTTCGCCGACCGGTTCGGTGTCGCTCCTCCGGAGGAGATCAACACTGCGCACCGGCTGACCATCGTCGCCAGTGACATGGATCCGGCGACCGAGAGGATCATCAGCTACCTGGCGGGCTATCAGGTGCCGATCAACGTCGCCTTGTTCCGCTACTTCCGGGACGGTGAGCGGGCGTATCTCGCGCGGACCTGGCTGCTGCCGGATGTCGAGGGCACTGATGCCGTGACGCCACGGCGGACAGGTGTGCGGGAGACGTGGAACGGGCAGGACTGGTACGTCGCCTTCGGCGAGGAGTCGGGTATCCGGTCCTGGGCCGACGCCCGGACCTACGGGTTCGTCTCGGCCGGTGGTGGCGAGTGGTACAGCCGGTCGCTGCGGGCGTTGCCGATCGGCGGCCGGATCTTCGTGTACATCCCGAAGAGCGGATACGTGGCCGTCGGCATGGTCGCCGGTGAGGCTGCCACCTTCGACGACGCGGTGCTGACCGTCGACGGTGCGCCGCGGAAGATGACGGAGCTGACGCTGAAGGCCCGGTATCGGCACGCCGCGGCCGGGCCGGATACGGACGAGTACATCGTTCCGGTCACCTGGATCAAGACGGTGGACGCCGCGGTCTGGGAGAAGGGTCTGTTCGCGAATCAGAACTCGGCCTGCAAGCTGCGCAATCGATTCACGCTGGAGACGCTGGCGCGGCGGTTCGGGCTGGACGACTGAGGGTGGATGCCCGGCGAGGGCGACCCCCGCCGGGCGGCTGGTTTCTAGGCGTGCGGGCAGGTGGCGCGGTACTCCTCGATCGTGGAGGCGGAAGGGGCCGGGCAGAGGAACTGGTCGTAGCGGGTGTCGTCGTCGATGAAGCGCTTGAGCCAGGAGAGGGCGTACTTCGCCACGGTCACGTTGCCGCCCTCGGTCGGTGCCGAGTGGGTGGCGTTGTTGACCTCCAGGTAGGCCTTCTCGGGGGCGCTCGACATGCTCGTGTAGAACGGCTCGGCGTGCGAGGAGACCGGCGCCACGGTGTCGTTCTCGGCGCCGATGATCATGGTGGGGACGCGGACGGTCGACCAGGACTTGGTGCCGTGCCAGGGGGTCATCGGCACTGCGGCCTGCAGCGCCGGGCGGGTACGGGCCGCCGCGAGACTGCCGCCGCCGCCCATCGAGTGGCCCATGACGCCGAGGCGGGCGGCGTCGATGCGGGTACGCACCGAGCTGGTCCTGGTCAGATAGTCCAGCGCGGCCAGCAGCTGCGTGCCACGGCTGTCCGGCTGGTCCAGGGTGCTGAGCGTGTTGATGGTGATCACCACGAAGCCCTGCGAGGCCAGGCGGGGGCCGAGCCAGGCGATGCTCGACTGGGTCGCGGTGAATCCGGGGGAGATGGCGATCGCGCCGAACGTGCCGGCGGTCGTCGTGGTCGGGTAGTAGATGGTGCCGCCACCGAAGCCGGTCTGGCGGGCCACCGTGGTCTGCGCGATGGCGAACGAACCGCGGCTTGCCTCGATGCTGGCGTTGGTGGGGGCGGGACCGCGTTCGTACGGGTTGGCGGCGAGGGCCTGTGCCGGTGCGACCAGGATGGCTGCGGCCGCGGCGAGGGATGCGAACAGTGCTCTCATGCGTGATCTCCCTGGGGTGTGGGAACGTGCACACACATGAATGTGAATACATCCGTTACTTGCCGGTAATCCCATCGGGATCATGTCACGCCGGTATGTAACACGGTGGAAATGATGTTGCCGAGCGCGTGAACTGCGCCGACACTGGTCGGCATGACGTACTGACGATCACTTCCCGCCACGTGCCATTCCCTCGTACCAGGAAAGATCGTCGTTTTGTCTGTCACCGTCTTCGCGGGTGAGGGCAGCTGGATCGAGTCCAGCGCCATCACTCAATGTCACCAGGTCGCTGCCCTCGACGGCATGATCCACGTCGCCGGCATGCCCGACCTCCATCCCGGCAAGGGCGCCCCGATCGGCGCCGCCATGACGTCGCGCGTGCTGTACCCGTTCCTCGTCGGCTCGGACATCGGCTGCGGCATCGCGGTCTTCCCGATCGCGTTGAAGAAGGTCGTTCCGGAACGTCTGGCCAGCCGTTTTCCGGATCTCGACGTGCCGGTGGAGCCGTCCTCCGCGTTGCCGCTCGGCTACTCCGACGGCTTCGGGACGGTCGGCCGGGGCAACCATTTCGTGGAACTGGCGCGGGTCGAGTCGCCGGACGGCGGCCACGTGCTGATCGTCCACAGCGGCTCACGCGGCCTCGGCGAACGCATCCTCCGCGCGCACACCGAGAGTCACGGTGCCGGTCCGGCCCCGGATCCCGCCGCCTATCTGGAGCAGCACGACGCGGCGGTCCGCTGGGGCAGCCTCAACCGGCGCGCCCTGGCCGACCGCGTGGCCGACGCACTCGGTGCCGATCTCGGCGAGCCGATCGTGGACGTCTGCCACAACTCCGTGGAGATCCGCGACGGGCTCTACCTGCACCGCAAGGGCGCCGCGCCCGGCGACGGCCGGGACGTGCTGATCGCCGGCACCCGGGGCACGCGGTCGTACCTGGTCGCCGCGCACGCCGGGCCCGACGCCGGCTATTCGGTCGCGCACGGCGCCGGCCGCAAGATGTCGCGGGCCGACGCCCTCAAGCGAGGGAAGGCCAAGCACACCGTGGAGGGTCTGCGGCGCACGCCGGTCGGCTCGATCGTGGTCTGCGGCGACCGTCAGCTGCTGTTCGAGGAGGCGCCGACCGCGTACAAGCGGATCGAGCAGGTGATCGGCGATCTTGAAGCGTTCGGCCTGGCCACGGCGGTTTTCACCACGGTTCCGGTGATCACTTTCAAGACGGCCGAAAAGCGCGCAGCTCCGGCAGGGTCCCGGGCAGGCCGGCCCAGACGAGCGGGCGCATGATCCGTTCCCTGGCGAAGATGTCCGGCCGCTCGCACAGTTGATCAACGAAGTCGCGCTGGGCGGGAGTCAGGTCCGCCCATGTGCGGTCGGACTCCCGCTCATCCCAGTTCGTGGTGTCGAGGTCCCGTTCGGCGAGCTGGCCGAGCAGGTAGTTGTGCCAGGTCGAGAACGGAGTGTCGGCCAGGCTGCGCGCCAGGATCCGCGGAGGTGCGGCGAGGGCTTCCGGGCTCTGCGTCGGATTTCCGCGGAGGCGTGTGGCGGTCAGCGCTGCCGCCTGCCTGATCGCGTTGTCGGAATCGGTCAGGCGCCTGTCCAAGAGATCGGCGTACGGCGATGCGTCGGGTGCTGTTACGCCGAGTGCCAGGAGTGCTGTCGTCGTCAGGGGCACGGGTGCGTCGATCACCGCTGCCGCTCTCGCCAGGGCCGGCGCGATCACTGCCGCGTGCTCCGGGAACACCGCCAGCGCTCGTGCTGCCGGGATCGCCACCTCGGCGTCGTCGTCGGCGAGCAGTTCGATGAACAGGGGAATGCCTTCGGCGACCGCGTCGTAGACGATTCTTCCGAGGCCGCCGATTTCCTCCTCTACGTCGAAGCGATCCCATTCCGGATCCGAGTCCTGCCCGGTTGCCAGGTATTCGAGGAAACTGACTAGTTCGCCGCGGTCGGGGGTTGTCGAGTCGGCTAGAATGGCTAGCAGAAATGGCACCGCTGGGGCGCTCGCGGAATAGCGAGTTCCCTGGTGGACGATGGCTGAGATGAGGCCGTCGCGGCTTTCTTCGCGCTTGTCCGCATTTTCGGAGAGAAGTCCTCTGATCAGATCCGGGACGTCGTCAGCCGGGCCGTAGGCATGCACGAGCCCGGCCCAGTCGACGTCGTCCAGCCGCTCGATCACCCAACGTCTCCTGCCGGTCATCCGCATCGGTTGCGGTTGATTATCGGTCACTCCTTTATTGGATGTACGGATGGGCGGCGCTTCACGACCGCATCCGCGCGTCCCCTGACTACGACGCGATCACGCCGGGGCCGTCCGGGCCGCTGCGCGACCGCCGGGGATCGGTGCGCCCGTGCGCTCTTGCTCGTCCCTTGACGGCGGCGCGCCCCTGACCCGCATGTCCGTGGCTCGCCGGGCGGCACTCCCCGGGCTGCGGGCGAGCGGGACCGCACCGGCGAATGGTGTGCTGCCGGTACACCCTCCAGCAGTATCTTCCCCGTCCCTGTGAACAGGCGTTTCCTGGAAAACGCCACAGCACGGGATGTCGCCGACAGCGTTTGCCGGTGGTGACCCGCCCGCAACGCCCCTGCAGAGCCGACGCGAAATCGGAGTCAGACATGAAGTACGCACGCCTTGGTGCCCTGGAGGTCTCCCGCATCGGCCTCGGCGCCATGACCATGGCCGGCACCTACACCAGCGAGGGCCGCCTCGACACCGCCGAGTCGATCCGCACCATCCACCGCGCGCTGGAGCTCGGCGTCACCCACATCGACACGGCCGAGATCTACGGCCCGTTCCTCAGCGAGGAGATCGTCGGTGAGGCCATCAAGGGCCGCCGCGACCAGGTGAAGATCGCCACCAAGTTCGGGCTGGTCTCTCACTCGGGTGGCGGCCCGGGCGTCGTCGACAGCAGCGCCGCCAACGTGAAGGCCGCCGTCGAGGGATCCCTCAAGCGGCTCGGTACCGATCACATCGACCTCTATTACCAGCACCGCGTCGACCGCAACACCCCGATCGAGGAGACCGCCGCCGCGGTCGCCGACCTGATCGCGCAGGGCAAGGTGCTGCACTTCGGTCTCTCCGAGGCGTCGCCGGAGACCATCCGCCGCGCCCACGCCGTCCAGCCGGTCACCGCCCTGCAGACCGAGTACTCGCTGTGGACCCGCGATGTGGAAGCCGAGATCCTGCCGCTGCTGCGCGAGCTCGGCATCGGCTTCGTGCCGTACTCCCCGCTCGGGCACGGCCTGCTGACCGGACAGATCCGCACCGTCGACGACTTCGCCGACGACGACTGGCGCACGACCAACCCGCGGTTCACCGGTGAGAACTTCCACCGCAACCTCGCCATCGTCGACGAAGTCACCGCCATCGGCGCCGAGATCGGCGCCACCCCGGCGCAGACCGCGCTCGCCTGGATCCTCACCCGGGGCGACGACATCGCCCCCATCCCCGGCACCCGCCGGGTGGCCCGGGTCGAGGAGAACACCGCCGCGGACGCCATCGAACTCACCGCAGGACAGCTCGAACGCCTCGACGCGCTGCGCCCGGCGGCCGGAGCCCGCCACGACGACGCCAACATGGCCACGATCGATCAATAGACCGGCGGACACTGCCCAGCGACGCCTGACGGTGATGCTCGGGACTGTTGGTTTCGGCTTATCATCCGCGGTCATGCGGGCATTGATCGTGGGCAACAGCGACGGCATCGGGCTGGCGCTCAGCCGGCGGCTTCTCGGTGAGGGCTGGCAGGTGACCGGGGTGTCGCGGAGTCCGGCGCCGGTCGGGGAGCATCACGTCGTCGATGTGACCACGGCGGAATTCGATCGGGTGCTGGCGGGGCTGCCGGGCTTCGATCTGTGTGTCTACGCGGCGGGGATCGGGGACACGCTCACCGACGATCTCCGGGCGCAGACGCGGGCCATCGCAGTGAATCTGCTCGGCGCCGCCCGCACGATCGAAGCCGTCGTGCCGCCGATGCTGCGGGCCGGGCACGGGCATGTGATCGGGCTGTCGAGCATGGCGGACGGGCTGATCAGTGCTGATGCCCCGGGGTACGCGGCTTCGAAAGCGGGGCTGACCTCCTATCTGCTCGGCCTCGACGCCGCTCTGCGGCCGCGCGGGGTGGCCGTCAGTGCCGTCCGGTTCGGATTCGTGGATACCAAGATGGCGAAGTCGCCGGTTACGCCGTTCCGGATCTCGGTGGAGAAGGCGGTCGACGTGCTGATGGGGTGTGTGCGGAAACGGACAGCGCTGGTTTCCTACCCGCGGCGGATGGCGGTGCTCACGGGGGCGGTGGGTCCGGCGCTGCGAATCGGTGCGCGGCTGCGGCGGGGGTGATGGCGCTTGATTGCTGCTCGGCCGAGGACGCTCGGTCGCGGCTCGGGGAGATGACGGGCTGGGGGCGGGAGAATGGGGTATGACTCGATTCCGGGACGCGCATCCGATCATTTATGTCGCTGATGTGGAGGCTTCGCTGGGCTTCTATCGTGACCTGCTGGGATTCGTCGAGACTTATCGGTTCGGGGATTTTGTTTCGCTTTCGCTCGGGGAGTCGGCGGTTTCGGTGGCTCGGGTCGGCGACGGTGAGGTCGGGTCGCATGGATTGCCGGTCGGGGTTTCGCGGAGTGCACAGTCGTTCGAGCTCTGCGTGTATGCCGATGACGTGGATGCGGCGATCGCGGAGTTGCGGGCCGCCGGGGTTGCGGTGCTGGTGGAACCGGCTGATCAGCCCTGGGGTGAGCGGATGGCCTATGTCGCCGATCCGGACGGGCATCCGGTGATGATCTGCCGCTAGAGTCTCGGGGAAACGGTGTTTCCATCGGGCGGAGTTGCTATGCGATACGTGATCGTCGGCTGCGGGAACGTCGGGATGGAGCTGGCTCGGCAGTGGAGCCTCGCCGGGCATCACGTCGTCGGGACCACCACGTCGCCCGGGCGGGTGGACGAGGTCGGCGCCGTGTGTGCCGAGGTCGCGGTGCTGCGCGGGAGCGATGCGGAGCGGCTGGGTGAAGCGGTACGCGGCGCTGACGCCGTGGTGCTGACGGTCAGTCCGCGGGTTGCCCGGTCGTTCGACGCCCAGGCGCGGGTCGCTGAGTACGCGGACACGCTGACCACGACCGCGGTGACCGCCGCCGGGTTGCATTCGCGGGTGGTCTTCACCAGTTCGGTGTCCGTTTATGGTCGGGGCTCCGGGGTGGTGGACGAATCGTCGCCGCTCACCGATGACGCTGATGCTTCGCCGCGGAACTTCATCGCGGGGGAACGGGCGGTGCTTGCCGCTGATCGGGGCGCTGTGGTGCGGATTCCCGATGTGTACGGCCACCCGCGCGACATCGACTACCCGAGCCGCGTGAAGCTCGCCCATGAGCTGCTCGGCGGCAGTGTGCCGTTCGACGGCGACGCGCTGCTGTACCGCATCGACTACCGTGATGCGGCCGCGGCGCTGGACTTCGTCGTGACGCACGGGCTGACCGGGGTGTGGAACGCGGTGCCTGATGCCGTGGTGCCGCGGACGAACCGGGAGGTGTTCGCGGACATCTGTGCTGCTGAGGGATGGCCGGAATTGACGTATCGCAGCGAGATCGCTACGCCGGTCGTGCCGGTGAGTTCTTCCAAGATCCGGGAGGCGGGGTTCAGGTTCGCCGCCTGAGCTGCCTGAAGTGGGCTGAGCTGCCGGAAGCCGGTGGAGCTGCCGGAAGCCGCTGAGCCGGCTGGAGTCGGCTCACGGTGGTTGGTGAGTGTGGGGTTCGGCGGCGACGGGCCGCATCGGTCCGCCGCCGCCTCCGGACAAGGGCCCGGCCCCGGGGGCAGGGGAGTGCCCTCTACAGATCAGGACGCTGCCGGGAGCGGAAACGTTGCATCGGCGCGGGAACTATTCTCATCTGACCGTGCCGACCTGTTTGACGTGCCGCAGCAGGGGCGCCGACTCGACCCGCTCCACCCCGTCGAGGGAGCCGATCCGCTCGGTCAAGTAGCGGTAGAAGCCTGCCATGTCCTGACAGATCACCGTCACCATCACGTTCGTCGGGCCGGTCGTGGCGGCGGCGAAGACGACCTCTTCGTGGGTCGCCAGGGCCGCGCCGATCGCAGCGAGCCGGGACGGCGCCACGGAGAGCCAGAGGATGACCCTGCCGCGGAAGCCGAGTGACTCGGGGTCGATCTCGACGTCGGTGAAGAGGGCGCCGGTGCCGAGCAGCTCGCGGAGCCGGCGCCGGACGGTCGACTCCGGCCAGCCCGTCGCGGTCGCGAGCTCGGTGAACCCGAGGCGTCCGTCCCCGGCGAGGGCGTCGATGAGGGGCTGATCGGTGTCGGTCAGGGTGGTCGTGCCGGGAAGTCGCTCGGGGGTCAGGGCGGCGGCCTGTTCCGGGGTGAGGGCGGCGTCCCGGTTGTCCGGGCCGGTGGCGCCGCCGGTGAACTGGTGGATCAGGCAGTGCGCGGTCACCGATATGAGCCGGGGCGTACGGGGCAGCTTCTCCAGGAGGAGGGACTCCCAGTCAGCGGCGGCCGGCACCCGTACCGAACAGGAGATCTCTGTCCCTCCGCTGGTCAGACTCACCCAGACGGTGTCCCGCCGGCGTGCCAGCGCTCCGGCGATGGCCATCGCCGCATCCGGCGCCGACCGCATCCGGATGAGCCACATCTCCTGGTTCAGCGTGATCGGGTTCGGCAGGGCCACGACGCGCAGGGCCGCGTGCTCGCGGAGTCTGCGGTACCGCCGGGCGACCGTCTGATCGGCGACGCCGAGGACCGCGCCGAGCTCGCGGAAGCCGGCCCGGCCGTTGACGCGCAGAGCGTGGATGACCTGGCGATCCAGCATGTCGATTTCCACCACTGGACCGTATCTCGATGTCGAGATCCGCAGGAATGTCGCCTCAGGTTGCTTCGCGAAGGCACAGGACCGGCAGAGTGCTTCGCATGCACAAATGGTCACCGCTCGTCGCCGTCTGTCTCGGCACGTTCCTACTCCTCGTCGACGTCACCGTCGTCGTGGTCGCCCTGCCGGACATCTCGACCAGTCTCGGCGCCGGCGACGACGACCTGCAATGGGTCCTCGACGGCTACGCCCTCGCGCTGGCGGCGCTTCTGCTGGGCGCGGGGTCTCTCGCCGATCGGTACGGGCGGCGCCTCACCTACCTGATCGGTCTCCTGATCTTCGCCCTCGCGTCGCTGGCCTGCGCCCTCGCCCCGACCGTCGGGCTGCTCATCGGCGCCCGGGTGGTCCAGGGCATCGGCGGCGCGGCGATGTTCGCCACCACGGCGGCACTGCTGAACGTCACGTACCAGGGCAAGGATCGCGGTGTCGCGTTCGGGGTCTGGGGTGCCGTCAACGGGGCCGCCGCTGCTGCCGGGCCGATCGCGGGCGGGCTGCTCACCGAACATCTCGGCTGGCACTGGATCTTCCTGGTGAACCTGCCGATCTGTGTGCTGGCGGCCTGGTTCACGCTGCGCGGTGTGGCGGAGTCGAAGGCGCCGTGGGGTGGCCGGTTCGATGTTCCGGGGACTGTCGCGTTCACTGTCTCCGCAGGTGCCGTGGTCTATGGGTTGATCTCAGCGTCAGCGGACGGATGGGCGGCGGGGTCGACTCTGACGGCCTTCGCGGCTGGACTGATCGGATTCGTCGTGTTCATCGTGGTGGAACGCCGGTCCGATCATCCGATGCTGGATCTCGGACTGTTCCGGCGGCGGTCGTTCAGCTCTCTCATCGCGGCGGCGTTCCTCACGCAGGCGGCCGCGTTCGCGGTGATGCCGTACACGACCGTCTGGCTGCAGCGGATCCTCGGACACGGCCCGGTCGACGCCGGCCTGCTCGGCGCTCTGCCGATGAGCCTCGCGTCGCTGGTGGTCGGGGTGTTCGCCGGCCGGGCCCTGCAGCGTGTTCCGGCGCGGTGGACGGTCGGGATCGGCCTGTTGCTGATCGCGGCGGGAGATCTGATGCAGACTCGGGTGTCGCCGGATGCTGACGGAGACGTACTGATGATGGGTTTGATCGTTGTGGGTCTGGGTGTGGGCGTGGTGCTGCCGACCCTGTCCTCGGCGGTGCTCGGGGAGGTGCCGCGGGAACGCAGCGGCATGGCCGGTGGCGCGCTGAACGCGTTCCGCCAGCTGGGGTTCGCCTTCGGTGTGGCGGTGCTGGGGACGGTGTTCGGCGGCGTCTACACCGACGGGCTGGACGCGGCGCTGCGGCTGGCCGCCGGGATGGCACTGCTCGGCAGCGTGGTGGTGCTCGTCCTCTGCCGCAACCCGTCGCGGGTCAGTGCCCCAGCACACGCCTGACGATCGACCGGATCTCGTCGACCGGCACCGGGGTGGTCGCCAAGGTCTTGTGCATCACGAGGCCCTCGATCAGCGCGTCCACCCCGCGGGCCGTCACCGGATCCACGAACTGCTCCAGCACCGAGCGGCTGGTCCGCATCCACGAGTCGGTGACCTCGCGCAGCGCCGGATCACGCAAGGCGGCGAGGTACAGCTCGTACGCCACCGCCCAGTCGTCCTCGCCGGCGCCCGCATCGCCCTGTATCAGCCTGGTCAGCGCGTCGACCAGCTGCTCCTCGTTCTCGACGCCGTCGAAGTGGGCCGCGTAGATCTCCGACATCCGCTCGGCGTGCTTCTCGAAGGCCTGCGCGCGCAGATCGTCCAGACCGCTGAAGTGGTAGGTGAGCGATCCGAGTGGTACGTCCGCCTCCGCCGCGATCAGGCGGTGCGTCGTGCCGGCCACACCGTGCTTCCCGATCACGCGGATGGCGGCGTCGACGATCCGGTCCTTGCGGTCCGGATCGTGGCGTCGGGCGCGGCGCTCGGCTACGGCGCTCATCTCCCAGGGGCCTCTTCGCTTCCGGGTACCTCTTCGCTTCCGGGTACCTCTTTGTTTCCGGGTACCTGTTTGTTTCCGAGTACCTCTTTGCTCCCGGGTACCTCTTTGATGGCGCGGGCCGGTGACCCGACCGCGATCACGTTCGGCGGCAGGTCCTTGACGACCACCGACCCGGCCCCGACCACGGTGTTCTCACCGATCGTCACGCCCGGGCAGACGATCACGCCGCCGCCGAGCCAGACGTTGTCGCCGATGACGATCGGTTCCGCCGACTCCCATTTGTCCCGGCGCGGCCCGGGCTCCAGCGGATGGGTGGCCGTCAGCAACTGCACGTTCGGCCCGATCTGCACGTCGTCACCGATCGTCACCTTCGCGACGTCGAGCACGACCAGCCCGAAGTTGGCGAACGTCCGCGCACCCACCGTCGTCTGATAGCCGTAGTCACAGTGGAACGGCGGGCGGATCTCACTGCCCTCCCCGAACGCGCCGAGCAGCTCGGTCAGCAGTTCGCGCCGCTTCTCGTAGTCCGCCGGATCATTCGTGTTGATCTCATGAGCCAGCCGCTGCGCCCGTGCCGAATCCCGCGCGATGTCCGGGTCGTCGGCGATGTACAGCTCGCCGGCGAGCATCCGGGCGTGCATGCTCTTCTCGCTCACGTTCATGTGTACAAATGTACGCTAATCTGCCGGGTTGCGTGGCCCCATGGTGTCGGTGGACGGACTCGGGGTGTGTGCGTTCAGCGTGGTTGTGAGGGCGGTGGGCGGACGCGCGGGTGGGTTGCGTGCGGTTGCCGGCTGTGGAGGGGCTGTGGGTGGACGCAGGTGCGGGGGTGTGTGCGTCTGCCGCCGTGGGGAGGGCGGTCGGCGGACGCAGATTCGAGGTGTGTGCGTTCAGCGTGGTTGTGAGGGGCGGTGGGCGGACGTGCGGGCGGGTTGCGTGCGGTTGCCGGCTATGGAGGGGCTGTGGGTGAACGCGCTGCGGGGGCGTGTGCGCCTGCCGCCGTGGGGAGGGCGGTCGGCGGACGCAGATTCGAGGTGTGTGCGTTCAGCGTGGTTGTGAGGGGCGGTGGGCGGACGCGCGGGCGGGTTGCGTGCGCTTGCCGGCTATGTGGGGCTGTGGGCGGACGCAGGTGCGGGGGTGTGTGCGTCTGCCGCCGCGGGGAGGGCGGTCAGCGGACGCAAATTCGAGGTGCGTGCGCTCAGTGCGGTTGTGAGGGGCGGTGGGCGGACGCAGCTTCGAGGTGTGTGCGTTCAGCGTGGTTGTGAGGGGCGGTGGGCGGACGCGCGGGTGGGTTGCGTGCGCTTGCCGGCTATGGAGGGGCGGTGGGCGGACGCAGGTGCGGGGTGTGTGTGCGCTTGCCGACGCGGGGAGGGCGGTCGGCGGACGCAGCTTCGAGGTGCGTGGTTGTGAGGGCGGTGGGTGGACGCGTGCGTGTGCTTGCCGGCTGTCGGTGGGGCTGTGGGCGAACGCACTGCGGGGGTGTGTGCGCTGGCCGCCGCGGGGAGGGCGGTCGGCGGACGCGAACCCGAGGTGTGTGCGCTCACTGGCCGCGGCGGGAGTCGGGCGGTGGTGGGTGCCGGGTGGGGTCGCGGGGCGGTGGTGCCGGGTGGGGTAGCCGGGCGGTGGTGGTGGGTGCCGGGTTGGGAAAGCGCGGACGGTGGCCTTGACCCGGTCGGGTGGGCGTCGTAATGTGTCCGTAACTCTGAAACGTTTCACAAACGACACCGTCGAACCCTGCCTGGAGCTGGGAGGAGAGCGTTGTGAAACACCGAGGAGGAGTGAACCCGCCCCGGCCCGAAGGACCGTCATGACGAACCCCGTAGTCGCCGAGCTCATCGCCCGCTCGAACCGCCTCGGCGCGGATCCCCGCACGACCAACTATGCCGGCGGCAACACGTCGGCGAAGGGCACCGACACCGACCCCGTGACCGGAAACGACGTCGACCTGCTCTGGGTGAAGGGCTCCGGCGGCGACCTCGGCACACTGACCGAAAGCGGTCTCGCGGTCCTGAGGCTCGATCGGCTCAAGAGCCTGCCGAACGTGTACCCGGGCCTGGAGCGCGAGGACGAGATGGTCGCCGCGTTCGACTACTGCCTGCACGGGCGGGGTGGTGCCGCACCGAGCATCGACACCGCCATGCACGGGCTCGTCGAGGTCGCGCACGTCGACCACCTGCACCCGGACGCCGGGATCGCGATCGCGACGGCCGCCGACGGTCCCGCGCTGACCAAGGAGATCTTCGGCGACCGGGTGCTGTGGGTGGACTGGCGTCGCCCCGGATTCCAGCTCGGCCTCGACATCGCAGCGGTCCAGAAGGCGAACCCGCAGGCGATCGGCGTGATCCTCGGCGGTCACGGCATCACGGCGTGGGGTGCGACCAGCGACGAGTGCGAGGCGAACTCGCAGGAGATCATCGCGAAGGCCGCGGCCTACATCGCGGAGCACGGTCGCAGCGCGCCGTTCGGCGCGGCGGTGCATCAGGCACTTCCCGAGGACGTACGCCGGGAGCGCGCGGCAGCCCTCTTCCCGGTGATTCGTGGTCTCGCCTCCACGGACCGGGTGCAGGTCGGCCACTACACCGACAGCGATGTGGTCCTCGACTTCGTCGGCAGCGAGCGGCTCGGCGAACTGGCCGCGCTCGGCACCTCCTGCCCGGACCACTTCCTGCGTACCAAGGTCAAGCCTCTGGTGCTGGACACCGCGCCGGACGCGCCGCTGGAGACCCAGACGGAACGACTGAAGGAGCTGCACGCCGCGTACCGCGAGGACTACCGCGCCTACTACGACCGGCACGCGACTCCGGAGAGCCCGGCGATCCGCGGCGCCGACCCGGCGATCGTGCTGGTCCCGGGCGTCGGCATGTTCTCGTTCGGCGCGAACAAGCAGACCGCCCGGGTGGCCGGCGAGTTCTACGTCAACGCCATCAACGTGATGCGCGGCGCCGAGTCGGTCTCGCGCTACCAGCCGATCGACGAGTCGGAGAAGTTCCGCATCGAATACTGGTCGCTGGAGGAGGCGAAGCTGCAGCGCATGCCGAAGCCGAAGCCGCTCGCCACCCGGATCGCGTTCGTGACCGGCGGCGGCTCGGGCATCGGCCGGGCGATCGCGCTGCGGCTCGCCGCCGAGGGCGCTGTCGTCATCGTCGCTGACCGGGACGGAGAGGCCGCCGAGAACGTGGCCCGCGAGATCGGCGGCACCGACGCGGCGGTCAGCGTGGTCGCCGACGTGACCGATGCGGCCGCTGTGGAAGCAGCCCTCAACCAGGGCGTGCTGGCGTTCGGCGGTGTCGACCTCGTGGTGAACAACGCCGGCCTCTCCATCTCGAAGCCGCTGCTGGAGACGACCGAGCAGGACTGGGATCTGCAGCACGACGTCATGGCGAAGGGTTCGTTCCTGGTCGCGAAGGCCGCCGCGAAGATCCTGATCGAGCAGGGGATCGGCGGCGACATCGTCTACATCTCCAGCAAGAACTCGCTGTTCGCCGGCCCCAACAACGTGGCGTACGGCGCGGCCAAGGCCGACCAGGCTCACCAGGTGCGGCTGCTCGCCGCCGAGCTCGGCGCGTACGGGATCAAGGTCAACGGCATCAACCCGGACGGCGTGGTCCGTGGCTCGGGCATCTTCGCCGGTGGCTGGGGCGCGAAGCGTGCCGCCGTCTACGGTGTGCCGGAGGAGAAGCTGGGCGAGTACTACGCGCAGCGCACCCTGCTCAAGCGTGAGGTCCTCCCGGAGCACGTCGCGAACGCCGTCTTCGTGCTGACCTCGGGCGAGCTCTCGCACACCACCGGCCTGCACGTTCCCGTGGACGCCGGCGTCGCGGCAGCGTTCCTCCGGTGAAAGCGTTCGCAGCGGTCGACCTCGGCGCGTCCAGCGGGCGCGTCGTGGTCGGGCGATTCGATGAGAACGGCTTCGCGCTCGAAGTCGTGCACCGGTTCCCGAACGAGCCGGTCCGGGTCGGCGGCACCCTGCACTGGGACATCCTGTCGCTGCACCGCGGCGTGGTCGAGGGCCTGCGCAAGGCCGGGCCGGTGGACAGCATCGGCATCGACTCGTGGGCCGTCGACTACGGGCTGATCGACGACAGCGGTGCGCTGCTCGGCAACCCGGTGCACTACCGGGACTCGCGGACCGACGGGATCGCCGACCGGATCGGTGACCTGTACGAGGTCAACGGCCTGCAGACGCTGCCGTTCAACACGGTCTACCAGCTGGTGGCGGCGAAGGGCACCCCGCAGTTCGAAGCCGCGAAGCATCTGCTGCTCGTGCCGGACCTGCTCGCGTACTGGCTCACCGGCCAGACCGGCGCGGAATACACGAACGCGTCCACCACGGGGCTGCTGGACGTACGTACCAAGGAATGGTCTTCGTCCTTGATCTCTGATCTCGGACTCAAGGAAGAGGTCCTTCCGCCGATCCGGCACCCCGGCGAGATCATCGGCTATTACGAGGGCACGCCGGTCGTCGCGGTCGGCTCGCATGACACCGCGTCGGCGATCGTCGGTGTGCCGGCGCAGGGCAACGACTTCGCCTACATCTCGTGCGGCACCTGGTCGCTGGTCGGCCTGGAACTCGACGAGCCGGTGCTGGGCGAGGCGTCGCGGCAGGCGAACTTCACCAACGAGGGCGGCGTCGACGGGACCATCCGCTATCTGCGCAATGTGATGGGTCTGTGGCCGTTGCAGGAGTGCCTTCGCGAGTGGGGGGCTCTTGACCTGGCTCCATTGCTGAAGGCCGCGGCGGAGGAGCCGGCCTTCGCGGCGGTCGTGGATCTCGACGACCCGGCCTTCATGCCGCCCGGGGGCATGGCCGCGCGCATCGTCCGAGCCGCGGGCCTGGACGAAGAGGCCACGCCGGCGACGATCACGCGGTGCATCCTGGACAGCCTGGCGCTTGCGCAACGGCGCGCGGTGCGCCAGGCCCAGGAGCTGGCCGGACGGGAGATCACCAAGATTCACCTGGTCGGCGGCGGCGCGCTGAACGAACTGCTCTGCCAGCTCACCGCCGACGCCTGCGGGCTGCCGGTGCTCGCCGGTCCGGTCGAGGCCACCGCGATCGGCAACCTGCTCGTGCAGGCGCGCGCCGCGGGCGTCGTCGAGGGCGGACTGGATGCGATGCGGGCGCTGGTGCGCGAGACTCAACGCATCGTGCGATACGAGCCGCGTGGCGACGACGCTGCCTGGCAGGCGGCAGCCGCGCGGGCAGGGAGGTGACCGTGCGGATCGCGCTCTTCGCCACCTGCCTGGCCGACACCCTCTTCCCGGAGGCGGCCAAGGCTACGGTGCTGCTGCTCGAGCGGCTGGGACATGAGGTGGTGTTCCCGTTCGAGCAGACGTGTTGCGGGCAGATGCACGTCAACACGGGATATCAGAAAGAGGCGCTGCCTCTGATCAAGAGATATGTCCGGACATTCGAACCCTACGACGTCATCGTGGCGCCGTCGGGATCGTGTGTCGGGTCGATCCGCCACCAGCACTCCATGGTCGCCGCCAAGCACGGGGAGGCCGGCTTGGCCGCGCGGGCCTCCGCGGTGGGCGAACGCACTTACGAATTGTCCGAGTTGTTGATCGATGTTCTCAAGATCGAGGATGTCGGTGCGTTCTATCCGCACAAGGTCACCTACCACCCGACCTGCCACAGCCTGCGGATGACCCGGGTCGGTGACAAGCCGCTGCGCCTGCTCCGGCAGGTGCGCGGCCTCGACCTCGTCGAGCTGCCGGCCGCCGACCAGTGCTGCGGGTTCGGCGGCACGTTCGCGCTCAAGAACGCGGAGACCTCCACGGCGATGCTGGCCGACAAGATGACGAACATCGTCTCGACCGGGGCGGACGTCTGCTCGGCCGGCGACGCCTCCTGTCTCATGCACATCGGCGGCGGGTTGTCGCGGCTGCGCACCGGGGTGCGTACCGTCCACCTCGCCGAGATCCTCGCCTCGACGGAGTCCTGAGATGACAACCTTCCTGGGCATGCCGGCGACCGCACCCCGCGGCGTCGGCAACCTGCGCGGCGAGCAGACGTTCCCGGAGGCCGCGCACGAGGCGCTCGCGAACTCGCAGATGCGCCGCAACCTGCGGCACGCGACGACCACGATCCGTGGCAAATCTGGCAAGGTCATCGCCGAGCTGCCGGACTGGCAGGCGCTGCGGGACGCCGGGTCGGCGATCAAGGCCGACGTGATGAGCCGGCTCCCCGATCTGCTGCTCGAACTGGAGCAGAAGGTCACCGACGCCGGCGGCGTGGTGCACTGGGCCGCCGACGCCAACGAGGCGAACGCGATCGTCACCCGGCTGGTGCGCGAGACCGGTTCCGATCGCGTCATCAAGGTCAAGTCGATGGCGACCCAGGAGATCGGGCTCAACGAGGCCCTGGAGGAGGCCGGCATCGCGCCGGTCGAGACCGACCTCGCCGAGCTGATCGTGCAGCTCGGGCACGACAAGCCCAGCCACATCCTGGTGCCGGCGATCCACCGCAACCGCTCCGAGATCCGCGAGATCTTCCTGCGCGAGATGCCCGGTGTGGACCCGGCGCTGACCGACGATCCGCCGGTGCTCGCGGCGGCCGCCCGCAAGTATCTGCGGGAGACGTTCCTGTCCACGAAGGTGGCGGTGAGCGGCGCGAACTTCGCCGTCGCCGAGACCGGCACCCTCGCCGTCGTCGAGTCCGAGGGCAACGGCCGGATGTGCCTCACCCTGCCGGACACGCTGATCACCGTGATGGGCATCGAGAAGGTGGTGCCCACCTGGCAGGACCTGGAGGTGTTCCTGCAGCTGCTGCCGCGGGCGTCGACCGGCGAGCGGATGAACCCGTACACGACGATGTGGACCGGCGTCACGCCCGGCGACGGGCCGCAGAACTTCCACCTGATCCTGCTGGACAACGGCCGCAGCGCCGTCCTCGCCGACGAGGTGGGCCGCTCGGCGCTGCACTGCATCCGCTGCTCGGCCTGCCTCAACGTGTGCCCGGTCTACGAGCGCGCCGGCGGCCACTCCTACGGTTCGGTCTACCCCGGGCCGATCGGCGCGGTGCTGTCCCCGCAGCTCACCGGGATCGAGGACAACGCGAGCCTGCCCTACGCGTCATCGCTCTGCGGCGCCTGCTTCGACGCCTGCCCGGTCAAGATCGACATCCCGTCGCTGCTGGTGCACCTCCGCGACAAGGCGCCACACCCGCGGTCCGAGCGCGCCGCGATGGCGGCGGCGGCTTGGCTGATGGACAAGCCCAAGATGTACGCGTCAGCGCAGCGTGCCGCCAAGCTCGCCCGGATCGCGGGGCGGCGTGGCCGGGGGCTGCCACCACCGCTCTCCGGCTGGACGGCCGGGCGCGACCTGCCCGAATTCCCGTCGCAGACCTTCCGTGACTGGTGGGCTGCCCGATGAGCGCCGCGCGTGACCTCGTCCTCGGCCGGATCCGCACCGCACTGCGGGACGCGCCGGTCGCCCCGGACGTGCCCCGGGATTACCGCCCTGCGGGACGGCCGGCCTCGCTGGAGACACTGATCGACCGGCTCGTCGACTACAAGGCGGTCGTCCATCGGATATCGGAGGAGGACATCGCCGCTACCGTGTCCGGGCTGGTGAGTGGGACGGTCGTCGTACCACCGGGGTTGCCGCCAGCGTGGCGCCCGGCAGGCGCCCTGCAGGACGACGGCCTCCCGCAGGACCGGATCGCCGCCGCCGACGCCGTGCTGACCGCCGCGGCCGTCGCGGTGGCGGAGACCGGCACCATCGTCCTCGACGGCTCACCCGACCAGGGCCGGCGCATCATCACGCTGCTGCCGGACGTGCACTTCTGCGTGCTGCGCGCCGCGCAGGTGGTGGCGGCCGTCCCGGACGCGATCGCCCGGCTCGAACCGCGCCGGCCGCTCACCTGGATCAGCGGCCCGTCCGCGACCAGCGACATCGAACTCAACCGCGTCGAGGGGGTGCACGGGCCGCGCCACCTGCACGTTCTGCTGCTTGCGGAGTAGCGTCACTGTGGAGTCATGGCTTCCGTCCGGGTTCCACCCCGATGGGTCGAGCGGCTCGCTTGGCGCATCCATCGCGGGATCTATCGCCTCTCACGCGGGCATCTCGGGCTCTGGCGTCCCCGGCCGGGACGCTGGGGGTCGATGCGGCTCATCGTCACCGGCCGGCGCAGCGGTCAGGACCGGGCCGTGATCCTGGCCTACCTCGACGACGGCCCCAACCTGGTCACCCTCGCCATGAACGGGTGGTGGCCCGGCGAACCACTGTGGTGGCTCAACCTGCAGGCCCACCCGGCGGCCCGGGTCCAGCTCAAGGGCGAGACCCGGCAGGTGCGCGGCCGTCCCGCCACCGGTGACGAGCGGGACCGGTTGTGGGCGGCGTTCGGTCAGATCGACAAGAAGCTCGACGAATATGCGGCCCTGCGACCCGTTCCGACGGCCGTGGTGGTCCTCGAACCCGCGTAGCTCGGGCGCGGGATTTTCGCACTCTGGCGGGACTCTTGAACGCAGGAACCCACGGCTGGGAGTGAGGAAGAAGACGGACCGGGTGGGGTTCGGCGGTTTTAGGGTGATCTCATGAGGATGTTGGCGGGACGGTTGCATCTGAAGGAACGGTCGCTTCGGATGGAGATGGTGGATGTTCCGGAGCCGGGGGCCGATGAGGTGCTCGTCAAGGTCGCGGCTGCGGGGGTGTGCCTGTCGGACGTCCACCTGATCGAGGGCGGGCTGACGCCGCGGCTGCTTGACGGGGATGTGGTCACTCTCGGACATGAGACCGCGGGGACTGTGGAGCGGGTCGGCGAGCGGGTCGAAGGGTGGAAGCCGGGGGACCGGGTTCTGCTGCAGGCCGGGCAGCGCGATCGGCGGGGAACCGTCTTCACGCGAGGAGTCGACTACGACGGCGGGTGGGCCGAGTTCGCCGTGGCGCGGGCCGACACGCTCGTCGCGATTCCTGATGATCTGCCGTTCGAGCAGGCCTGCATCATCCCGGACGCGGTGTCCACGCCGTGGGCGGCGATCACCGCGACCGCCCAGGTCAAGGCCGGGGACGCGGTCGCCGTCTGGGGTGTCGGCGGGCTGGGGGCGCACGCGGTGCAGCTGCTGCGGCTGGTCGGGGCGGCGCCCGTGATCGCCGTCGATCCGCTGGGGCCGGCACGGGAGCGGGCGCTCGCACTGGGGGCCGACGTGGCGCTCGACCCGGGTGCGGAGGGGTTCGCGGAACGGGTACGGGAGCTGACCGGTGGGCTGGCCGTCGCGTTCGACTTCGCCGGGGTGCCGGCCGTGCGGGAGCAGGCGCTGACCGTTCTCGGACGGGGCGGGAAGCTGGTGCTCGCCGGGATCGCGAACAAGCCGATCACCATCGGGTCGGACAGCTTCTTCAACTACCTGAAGTTGTCGATCCACGGCCACTACGGATCGGACGCCGAGCACGTCGAGGAGCTCGTCCGGCTGGCCCGGCAGCGGCGGCTGGATCTGGCCGCGTCGATCAGTGACGTGGTGCCGCTGTCCGAGGCGCCGGCGGCCGTCGAGCGTCTGCAGCGCAAGGAAGGCAACCCGATCCGGTTGATCCTTCAACCGTGACCCACTGCCGTTCGTGGATGCCCGGAGTGTGTACGGTGCTTGTCCGGGCATCGACGAGGGGGAGTTGATGATGCGGCTCAAGCTGGGTGTGGCGGCCGGTGTGCTCGCGCTCGCCGGGTCCGGGTGCGGTGGGGCGGACGCCGCGGCCGGGTCCGCGTTCGAGGATCCGGTGGGCCGCGGATTCCCGATCGTCACGCCGCCGCAGTCGCCGGCCGGGTCGGCGGAGGCCGTCGCCACGCTGTCACCGGTCCCGCCCGCGCCGCAGGGGACGCCCGCGCCGCAGGCATCGATGGCGCCGCGGGAATCGGTGGCGGCGGGGCGTCCGCAGTCCGGCGTGCCGGCCCGGTCCAGCGCGAGGGTGACCGCTCCTGATCAGTCGAGAGGTTCGGTCACCGCCGCCATCAGCGGATATGCGGCCTGCTCGGCGAAGGGTGCCGTCGTCCTCACGGCGACATTCGATGATTCGTACGCCTACCGTCACGTGTTCCTGGACACCGACGGGGACGCGACGACCGGCTATCAGGTGGACGTCGAGGGCGGTTTCGGCGCCGAGTTCATGATCGAGGACGACCTGCTGTACAAGTCGGCCGGCGCCGGCTGGTCGTGGAAACAGGTCGGCGGCGCCGGTCCGTTGATGAGCCGGTCCGGTGGGACGTATCGGTGGCAGGTGAAACCGGCGTTCGCAGGGGACACGGTGGTGTTCGGCGCGTCCACCGAGGCCGGCGCCGAGGTGTCGTCACCGATCGTGCCGGTGCGGGCCTGCTGAGTGCGGGTCCGCTAGGCGCTGGTCAGTTCGGGGCGGGTGCGGCCGGAGAGTTCGCGGGCCAGGGCCGTCATCGTGGCGCTCACCTCGGCGGCGTGGTCGTGCAGGTCGCGCAGGACGTCGGCGGCACCTTCGGGGTGGCGGTGGGCGCGGTCCTCCAGGTCGGCGCAGATCGCGGCGAAACGATTGGCGCCGAGCGTCGACGCCGAGCCCTTCAGGCCGTGCGCGATCCGGGCCAGGGTGCGGATGTCACCCGAGGCGGCCGCCTGCTCCATCTTGTCCAGCACGCCCGGCAGCCGGCCGGCGAAGTTGCCGAGGATGCCGGCGAGCCGTTCCCGGTCGTCCGGGACGGCTCCGGCGATCGCGTCCACGCAGGCGCGGATGCCGGCGGCCTCGTCGACGTTCGGTCCCGGCTGCGGACCCAGACCCGCCAGTCGTACGTCGGCGTGCGCGGCGGCCGTCGCCAGCACGACGTCGAGGTCCGCCTCGTTGATCGGCTTCGCCAGGAAACCGTCCATGCCGGCCGACCGGCTCGCCTTGCGGTCGTCGACCATGGCGTTCGCGGTGAGCGCCACGATCCTGGGGGCGCCGTGCGGTGGCGGGTCGGCCCGGATCAGGCGGGTCGCGTCGAGTCCGTCGAGAACCGGCATCTGGACGTCCATGAGCACCAGGTCGTACCGGGTCCGCATGACGGCCTCGACCGCCGCCTCGCCGTCGCCGACCATCTCCACCCGGTGGCCGCGTCGTTCGAGGAGTAGCTGGGCGACCCTCTGGTTCACCGGGTTGTCCTCGGCCACCAGCACCAGCAGGGATCGGCCCGGTTTGGCGGGACCCGGTGAGAGCGGGAGGCCGGCGTACGAGGAAGGGTGCTGAACCGCACCCAGCCGCAGCGTCACCGCGAAGGTCGACCCCTGTCCGGGCTGGCTGTCCGCCGTGATGCCGCCGTCCATCTTCTCGGCGAGACGCTGGCTGATCACCAGGCCGAGGCCGGTGCCCTCGTAGGTGCGCGCGGTCGAGGCGTCGACCTGGCTGAACGGGAGGAAGAGGCGGTGCATCCGATCAGCGGGGATGCCGATGCCGGTGTCCCGGACGGCGAACCGGATCGCGACTCGGCCGGTCTGGCTCGCCGGCAGATCGGGGGGCGTCGAGACCGCCACCGTGACGGCGCCGTGCTCGGTGAACTTGACCGCGTTGCCGAGCAGGTTCACCAGGATCTGCCGGATGCGGGCCTCGTCGCCGGAGACCACGTCCGGGCAGTGCGGGCTGAAGTGGCTGGAGAGGTGCAGGCCCTTCGCGTCGGCGGTGAGCGCCACCAGGTTCATCGCCTGCTGCACGCAGGCGCGCAGCGGGAACGGCCGCTCGTCGAGGCTCAGCTCACCCGCTTCGATCTTGGAGAAGTCGAGGACGTCGTTGATGATCACGAGGAGCGAGGCGCCGCTGGCGTGCACGGTCTCCACCAGCTCGCGCTGGCGCTCGTCGAGATCCGTCTCCATGAGCAGGCCGGTCATGCCGATCACGGCGTTCATCGGGGTACGGATCTCGTGGCTCATCGTCGCGAGGAACGCCGACTTCGCGGCCGTGGCGGCCACCGCCTCGTCGTGCGCGTCCAGGATCGCGCTCATCGACGCGTTCACCGCCTGCGCCATCTGCGCCAGCTCGCGGGGTGAGCTCACCTCCGCCCGCCGCGTCAGATCACCTTCGACCACCCGCTGCGCCGCCGCCGTCACCTGACCGGCCGGATCGGTGATCTTCTTGGTGATCCAGCGGGCGCAGAGAGCCACCAGGATCGTCGTCGCCACCACGAACCAGAGGATCAGCCAGCGGGTGTTCTGCGCGCTCGCCCGGCTCTCCGCCAGCTTGTGTTCCAGCAGCGTGCGCTCGTGCTGGTGCATCTGGTTGACCAGCGGGAAGACCTGGCTGACGTCGACCTGGTCCGCGTCCACCCGCTCCTGGATCCGGCTCAGCAGCGCCTGATGGGTGAGGTCGCCCGCGGTGTCCGCGCGCACCTCGCTCAGCCGCTGGTCGACCGTCGACCGGGTGGACCGGAACGCCTCGGTCCACTGCTCGGTCGGCGAGTCCGGCCGGCTCACCGACACCCGATCCAGCGCGCCGATCGCGTCGCCCAGCCCGCCGATCTCGGCGAGCAGGATGTGCGAGTCGCGCATCGGGTCCTGGCTCGCCACCAGGGTGCCGATCCGGGCGTACGCACTGAACCCGATGACCGCCAGCGCCGTGACGGCCACGAGAAAGCCGGCCGTCAGCATGCGGCCCACGGTCCACCAGGACGCTTTCATGAGAAATACTCTAGGCCCGAAACGTCCGGAATTATGATGGCTGGGTGACTTCGGTGCTGGTGGTGGACGACGACCCGGCGATCCTGCAGATCGTGGAGGCCGTGCTGCGGTCCGGCGGGCTCGACGTGTCGACCTGCAGCACCGGGCGGGACGGGTTGCTCGCGGCCCACTCGCGGGTGCCGGACTGTGCCGTGCTCGACATCAGCATGCCGGACATGACGGGCCTCGACGTGTGCCGTGCCCTGCGGGACGACGCGTCGACGGCCGATGTGCCGGTGCTGCTGCTGACCGGGCGTGGCCAGTGGCTGGACGTGGCGTCGGGCTTCGACGCTGGGGCGGACGACTACCTGGTCAAGCCGTTCACGGCGCAGGATCTGCTGCTGCGGGTGGAAGTGCTGACGGCGCCGGTGCCGGGGTGACGCGGAAGGCGTACACGTGTGCGACTACTCAGGTTTCTGTGGGTAGATCGAGGGTGACTCCGCCGAGGCAGAGGTAGATGGCCGCGGTGAGGGCGTCGAGGTTGCGGTATCCGTATCCTCGGCGCTGGATCAGCCGGATCTTGGCGTTGATGCCTTCGAGCCGGAAGTTGGACAGGCCGAGTTCGACCGCGGCGACGATGGCGTCGGCGTGTTTCTCAATCCGGCGTACCGGTTGCGGAAGGCGGGAATCCTGCTTCGTTTCGCGGCGGTGCACCAGCGTTTGAGGTATGCGCGGGCGTCGGCGGGATCGGTCGTGCGGTAGAGATCGCGTAGCTGCTCTTTAAGTTCCCAGGTGCGCCAGAGCCGGTAGCGATGACGCCGCAGCAGTTTCAGAATCTGGTGGTGCTGGTCGTCGAGGTTCTCCCGGCCGGCCCGGACGGCGAAACGGGCGCGGCGCCAGTCTCGCCGTTCGGGCATGCCGGGGCCAGACGGCATGGTGGGCGCTTCGGCCCGGTAGACCGATTCGACGACCTCGTTGGTCCACTTGATGACGTGGAACGGGTCGAGGCAGATCCGGACTTGCGGGATCTGCTCGCGGGTGACGGGCAGGTAGACGCGGTGACGATCGCGTCGACCGCTTCCCAGGAGCAGCGCAGCAGCCGCGCGATGCTTGCCTTGTCCATGCGCTGCGCCAGCCAGGCGGCGACGTTCTCAAAGTCGGCGGTGTGCCGCGCATTTGGCCGTGCCCACGGGACGTGCTCGGTGCGGACTCGCCCGCAGGAACGGCAGTCGACGCGGTGGATGTCGGCCTCGAGCCTGACCTGGCAGGCACCGAAGTCCAGATGCCGCCATCGGCGCCGCGACGTGTCGTAGCGGGCCGTGGTCGACGCCCCGCACGGGCAGATCAAACGCCGCCGGCGTCGGCGAAGCCCGATCACGAGTCCTCGGTCGGTAAAAGTCGCCGACTGCACCGTCGCACCGGACAGCCGAAGGATTCGGTTGAATGCCGTCGTTAGCCGCTTAAGTTGATCAACGAGCGTGGCGGCCCTGACCTAACCCCCGAGGATAGTCCGCCTGGGTTGCCGGACCTTGGCCAGGCGGCTCTCATGATCGGCCGAGAAGGGTGATCTCCGGCGCTTTCGTGTTCTCTAGGCTGCCCCGATGTCTACCCGGATCGCCGTGCTGTTCGCCGCACCGTTTGCGATGCTGGCCTTCGTGCTGCGAGTCGGCGAAAAGCTCTGGCTCGAACCGTTCACCTGGAACACCCCTTCGGCCCTCTTGGGGCTGCTTGCCTTTCTCGGCCTTGTCGGGGGCAGCGCAGCCGTGCCCGTCGGCGGGTACTGGCTACTCACCCAATCAGCCCGCAGACGCCCCAAGACGTGGCACCTCGCTGCCGGCAAGCGGCGTTTCACGGCACCGGTCTCGCCCTATGGCCCAGGGCCGTGGGCGATCGTGGCCGGATGGCTAGCCGGGGGGACGGTTCCCATCGAGCGGGTGCCCAACCAAGACCACATGCGCATCGCCCAGCTCGGCGTGAGGACCTCGATCCTCATCGTCACCGCCGCCGCAATCATGATCATTGCTCTGCTGTGTTTGGTGCTGCTCGCGGCGCCCAGCGCGCCGATCCTGAGCCTGGACTCCGAAGGGATGACGCTGCGCGGCCTCTGGCGCCAAACCCGGCTGCGGTGGCACGAACTCGTCCCCGGAGGCCCACCGCGACCCAGCACCAACAACCCTGCGGTTCTCGTCCTGTACCAGCAAAAGGCCGGACCGGCAGCGGGGCCACCGCGTCGACGCCGGCTGGACGCGCGACGGCTGCACGTCGATACCACGTTCCTGGCCGACACGATCCGCTGCTACGTCGACAATCCCCACCGCCGTGCCGGCATCGGCACCGCCGAGGAGTTGACGGCATTGCAACCGAGCTCAGAACAGGGGCCACCATCGGCCTACCACCGTTGACCGGCGGGGTGCGATGTCGGCGGACCAGCCGCCCGCGCGGCGGGAGCCCAAGCTGCGCAACGAGCAGGACCGATAGATCGAGTGGGCTTTGGCCTACGGGCTGACCAGCGAGTCCCGTTCGGGTCGCGGTTCTCGCCCTCAGTCTCGGAGCCAGCGAGCCGCCCAACGCCCACACAAACCCGAGTAGTCGCACGCGTGTTCTGATCATGCTCCACGCCTACCTTCTGATGACTGAGTAGGGCGTCGCGTCGATCGGCTCGGGTCTGCCGGTGCCGGGGATGCGGGGTCGGCAAAGAGGGCTCCTGCGGATCGGCCAGCAGCCACAATGCGATCATGAGCAAGGTAACGGGACGAAGCCGGGTGAAACGGCGCAATCGTTGGATCGGCGGCGGGATTGTGCTGGTGGGCGCGGTCGCCGCCGGGGTCGTCCTCGCCGTCGCGCAGGACGATGAGACCGCCACGACGGCCAAGCTCGTGACCGTGGCGGTGGATCGCGGTGAGGTGACGCTCGATGTGGCGACCACCGGGACCGTGGAGCCGGCGACTACGCGAAGCCTGGCGTTCGGCGTGGGCGGGACCGTCGAGTCGATCGCGGTCCGGGCCGGGAACAGGGTCGCCGAGGGTGATGAGCTGGCCCGGCTCGACGACACCGATGCCGCCGAGGACGTCGGTGACGCTCAGACCAAGCTGGCGCAGGCGCAGGCGCGGCTGGCGGACGCGCAGGTCAACGCGGCTGTGGCTACCGCCAGCGCTACGGCCTGCGCTGCCGCCGCACGCACGGGCGAGCCGGTGGTCGCGGGGCGGATCGCACCGAGCGCGCAACCGGCGCGGGCGCCGGCAGTGAGGGGCGGTGCGGATCCGGTGCGGGCGCCGGCGGTGAGGGGCGGCGCGGATCCGGCGCGGGCGCCGGCGGTGGAGGGCGGTGCGGTGCCGGCCGCGGGCGCGGCCGTAGCCGGGGCGATCAACGGCGGGCGGATGGCGGAGGTGCCGGGCGCCGGGGTGGGAGCCGCGGCCGCAGCGGCCGAAGCAGCCGTAGCGGCCACATCTGCCAGTCCCTGCGTCACCCAGGGGTTTCCGGGCAGCGGCGATGACCAGGTGCTCACCGCCGAACAGGCCGTGAACAACGCCGAACTCGCCCTGGCGAAGGCGGAGGAGGCCCTCGACGGCACGGTGATCAAGGCGCCGATCGCCGGCACCGTCGTCACCATCGCCGGCACCGTCGGCGACCAGGTCAAGAGCGGTGCGGCCGTCATCGGGCTGGCTGACACGTACGACATGCAGGTCTCCGCCGATTTCCCGGAAGCGGACGCCGGATCCCTCGCGAAGGGCCAGACCGGTACCGTCACGCTCGCCGACTCGGACGAGTCGTACGAGGCGAAGGTGATCCAGGTGGACCCGGTCGGGACGTCCGACGGGACGCTGGTGCGGTACGGCGTGCTGCTCGCCTTCACCGCCGCGCCCGAGGACCTGCTCGTCGGGCAGAGCGCGCAGGTCCAGGTGCGGACCGGGCAGGTCACCGGGGTGCTGCGGGTGCCGTCGACCGCCGTGCACGACATCGCCGGGGAGTCGGGGACGGTGCGCCTCACCGGCGGCGAGGAGCGGACCGTGACCGTGGGTCTGCGCGGCGATCAGTACACCGAGATAACCGACGGACTGGCCGAGGGCGAACAGGTCGCCCGTTCCTGGTGATGTCGCGGACAACGGCCCGATAACCGGACAGAATGCAGATGTGAAAGCGCTTCGCCGTCCCAGTACGGCCGTGAACGCCCTGCTGGCCCTGCTCATCGTGGGGGCGGCGTTCTGGGGCTGGACGCTGCTGAAGGACACCGACTCGGACACCGGGGCGAACGCGTCCGGGCTGCGGACCCTCACCGTCGAGCAGGGCACGGTGACGAAGACGGTCGAGGCCGACGGCAGTGTGGAGAGCGCCTCGACGGCGACCGCCACGTTCGGGACCGCCGGGACGGTCACCGCGATCAAGGTGAAGGTCGGTGACAAGGTGACGTCCGGCCAGCTGCTGGCCCGGGTGGACGACACCGGCGCGGCCCGCTCGCTGGACCTGGCCGAGGCGAACCTGGACGCCGCCGAGGACGCCCTCGGCCGGGCCCAGGACGCCGGCACCGACACCAGCAGCGCGACGAACGAGGTGGCCCAGGCCGAGCTGGCCGTCGACGAGGCGGAGGCGGCGGTCGCCGGCACGAAGCTGACCGCGCCGATGGCCGGGACGGTGACCGCTGTCAACGGAACGCTGGGTGGATCCAGCAGCGGCGCCGAGGGATCCGGTTTCCTGGACATCGCCGACCTCGGCAAGCTGCAGATCACGGCCGCGTTCAGCGAGGCCGACGCCACCGAGCTCAAGGAGGGGCAGGCCGCCACGGTCACCTGGAACGCTCTGCAGGGCGCGGAGACGACCGGCCAGGTGGTCGCCGTCGATCCCACCGCGACGACGGACGACAGCGTGGTGACGTACGGCGTGACGGTGAGCCTGCCGAACCCTCCCGACGGCGCCAAGCCCGGCCAGACCGTGACCGTCTCGGTGATCACCGGCAACGTGGAGAACGCCGTGCTGATCAACTCGGCGGCCGTCACCACCACCGGCAACCGGCACGTCGTCACCGTCGTGGGCACCGGCAACCAGCAGGAGACGCGACAGGTTCAGGTGGGTCTTGAGGGCGACGACGCGTACCAGATCACCTCGGGTCTGACCGCGGGGGAGCGGGTGGTGATCCCGACCTCGACCACGACGTCGTCCACCTCGAACAGCAACAACAGCGGGCCGGGCGGCTTCATGGGCGGCGGTGGTGGAGCTCCACCGGGAGGACGCTGAGCCATGACGGTTCTGGACGTCCGCGACCTGACCAAGATCTACGGCGCGGGGGAGACCGCGGTGCGCGCCCTCGACCATGTCTCGCTGGAGGTCGAGCGCGGCGAGTATGTCGCGATCATGGGCTCGTCCGGGTCCGGCAAGTCCACCCTGATGAACATCCTGGGCTGCCTGGACGTGCCGACGACCGGCACCTACCTGCTGGACGGCGTGGACGTGAGCCGGCTCGCCGACGCGCAGCTCGCGCTGGTGCGCAACCGGCTCATCGGGTTCGTCTTCCAGGCGTTCAACCTGATCCCGCGGACCAGTGCCGCCGCGAACGTCGAGCTTCCCCTCGCCTACTCCGGGATGCGTGCCGCCGAACGCCGGCGCCGCGCCCAGTTCAGCCTGGACCTGGTCGGGCTCGCCGACCGCGCCGACCACGAGCCGAACCAGCTCTCCGGCGGTCAGCAGCAGCGGGTCGCGGTCGCCCGTGCCCTGGTCACCGAGCCGGCGCTGCTGCTCGCCGACGAGCCGACCGGCAACCTGGACAGTCACGCCACCGAGGAGGTGCTGGCCGTGTTCGACGACCTCAACGCCGCCGGCCGCACGATAGTGCTGATCACCCACGAGGACGACGTGGCGGCCCACGCCGATCGGGTGATCCGCCTTCTGGACGGGCAGATCGTCTCCGACGTGCAACTGGATCCGGCGAGGCATGCGGCATGAATTCTTCGGAGATCGTACGCTTCGCCATCCGCGGCATCGGCGCCAACAAACTTCGATCGCTGCTCACCATGCTCGGCATCCTGATCGGCGTGGCGGCGGTCATCCTGCTGGTCGCCGTCGGCAACGGCTCGGCGCAGGCGGTCACCGAGCGGATCGAGGCGCTCGGCACCAACACGCTGACCGTGATGAGCACCAGCCGCGGGTCCGGCTTCGACACGCAGATCGCCGAGGCTCTCGACGACCCGCTGCTGGCCCCGGACGTCACGTCGGTCTCGCCGGTCGTCAGCACGTCGGCGACGCTCGCGTACGAGGGCGCCGACCACGCGGTGTCCACCTTCGTCGGCACGACACCGAGCTGGTTCGCCGCCTCGAACTTCCCGGTCGGCGCGGGGGCGGCCTTCACCGACGACGACGAGGCGCAGGCCCGCCGGGTCGTGGTGATCGGCCAGACCGTCGCCGAGGAGCTGTTCAGCGGCGTCGACCCGGTCGGCGAGCAGGTGATCGTCGGCGGTGCGCTCTTCACGATCGTCGGGGTTCTGCAGGAGAAGAGCTCGTCGGGTCTCCAGGATGCCAACGACACCGCCGTCGCGCCGATCAGCGCGGTACGCCAGGTGCTCGCCGGCTATGGGTCGCTGAGTTCGATCCTGGTCTCCGCCCGGGACGCCGACGCCGTCGACACCGCCCAGTCGGAGATCACCACGATTCTCAACCAGCGGCTGGACTCCGACGCGTACCGGATCCAGAACGCCTCCCAGCTGCTGGAGACGCAGACCGAGACCGCCGACACCTTCACCACGCTGCTCGGCGCGGTCGCCGCGATCAGTCTGCTGGTCGGCGGTATCGGCATCACGAACATCATGCTGGTGACGGTCACCGAACGGACCCGGGAGATCGGCATCCGCAAGGCCCTGGGCGCGCCCCGGCGGGTGATCCTCAGCCAGTTCCTCATCGAGGCGACCCTGCTGAGTGTTATCGGTGGAGGTCTGGGCGTCGCGGCCGCCGTGATCGGCAGCCGCTTCGAGATCGTCGGCGTGCAGCCGGTGATCGTCCCCAGCTCGGTCGCGCTCGCCCTGGGCGTCTCCGTGCTCATCGGACTGTTCTTCGGTGGGCTGCCCGCCGCCCGCGCCGCCCGGCTCCGGCCGATCGACGCCCTGCGCTACGAGTGAGGGACCTTGCCTGGTTCTCCTGTCGATGACGACACCGAGGTGCTGCAGCGCACCCCGTCCGCGGCCGACGACCTGAACAGCGCGATCGCCGCCGCCGCGCCGAAACGCTGGTGGAACCGGACCACCCTGGCCCTGATCGGCCTGGTCCTGGCGGTGGGCGGCTTCCTCGGAGGCGTGCAGGCCCAGGAACACTGGGGCTCGTCCTCCTCGTCGTCGCCCGCGGCCTCGTTCCCCCGGACCGGCGGCAGCTTCGCGCCGGGCGGTGGCGGGATGCGGCAGGGCTCCGGCACCTCCGGCACGGTCAAGCTGGTCGACGGGACCACGCTCTACGTGCAGACGGCCGAGGGCGAGACCATCACCGTCCGTACGAGCGAGTCGACCGCGGTGAAGCTCGCCCAGACGACGACCCTCGACCAGTTGACGGCCGGCCAGCAGGTGACCGTCCAGGGCGACGCGGACGCCGAGGGCATCGTCACCGCGACGACGGTGACCGCCGGCTGAGAACGGCCGGCTGCTGCTCGGCAACGTCCGGGACGGGGAGCTGACGGTCATCGAGATGGCCGGTCTGCGGGAGCTGGTCGAGGTGGGCGGCTCGTGATCTACGGCCGCCGGCTGCGGTGGCGGCGGATCAGGACGTATGCGACGGCGACCGCGAAGACGTCCACGGCGATGAGCAGGCCGGGCCAGCTGAACAGCAGCATGACGAGGGGCACGGTCAGGAACAGCAGGACGCAGAGCACGGTCACGGTGGGGAACGGCACGTCCTGCGTGGCCGGCTCGAATTGTCGTTCCAGGTCGGCGATGATGCGGCGGTCCCGATCGGAAAGCATCGATGGACTCCCGGGAGTCTCCAACGTCGCCAGCTTACCCGGATCCGGCCGCCGCAAACGTCAGGGACGGGTGAGGCGCAGCGCTTTCCCGCCGCGGGCGCCGGTGACCTCGCCATCGTCGACCGCGATCACTCCGTTGACCAGGACGGTGTCCACTCCGGTCGCGAGCCGCCACGGCCGGTCGTAGGTGGACCGATCCGCGATCCGGCCCGGATCCAGCACCACCAGGTCGGCCGCGGCGCCGGTCGCGATCCGGCCGCGGCCGGTCAGGCGGGCCCGCCCGGCCGGGAGCGACGTGGATTTGCGGACGGCCTCCTCGAGGGTGAGCACGTGCTCCTCCCGGACGTAGTGGCCGAGCGCGCGGGCGAACGTCCCGAAGCTGCGGGGATGCGGGGTGCCCGTGCCGGAGGCGTCCAGGATCCATCCGTCGCTGGCCACCGCGGCCAGCGGGGACGCGAGCACCGTGCGGACGTCCTCCTCGGCCATCGCGTGATTCACGATCGCGACGTCGCCGTGCCCGGCCAGCACCGCGATGACCACCATGGCCGGTTCCATGCCGAGGGCCGCGCCGATCTCGGTGAGCGACCGGCCGGCCTGTTCCTGGAACGGGCCGGGACCGAGTTCGGCCAGCACGATCCCGGACGGATCGATGTCCCGGCCGAACCGCTCGCGCAGACCGTGGATCACCTTGGCGCGCCCGTCCGGGTCGCCGAGGCGGCGCGCGACGGCGAGGGCGCCGCCTTCCAGTGCCCAGGCGGGCAGGCGCGAGGCCAGGGAGGTGCTCGAAGCGGTGTACGGGTAGACGTCGCACGCCACGTCGAGTCCGGCAGCCCGGGCGTCGGCGATCAGGGAGAGCGCCTGCCGGGCCCGGCCGTGATTGCCCGGTCCCATGCTCTTGAGGTGGGACACCTGGAGGCGGGCGCCTGCCGTTCGCGCCGTCTCGATCGCCTCGGTGACGGCCTCGATGACGTGGTCGGTCTCGTTGCGGACGTGCGTGGAGTAGAGGAGATCGTGGGCGGCTGCCGCCCGTACCAGGTCGATTATCTCGGCTTTCCGGGCGAAGAGTCCGGGTGGATAGATCAGGCCGGTGGAGAAGCCGTGCACGCCCTGCGCGGCAGCGTGATCGACGTGGCGACGCATCTCCGACGATTCCGATTCATCGGGCGCACGATCGTCGGCGCCCAGCACCGCCGAACGGATCATGTTGTGGCCGATCTGAAGAGCGAGATTCACCCCCGGTCGTACGGCGTCCAGCATCGTGGCATAACCGCCGGCGTCCGACCATTCCCAGCCCAGCGTCGTCGGGTCGAAACCGGCGAACCCTCCCGTGTCGCGATTGCGGTCGGTGAGCGGGAACGGCGAGTGCCCGCAGTTGCCGCCAACGAGAGTGGTGACGCCCTGCGCGAGCTGGGTGACGGCGCCCGGTGACGACGGCAGGGTGAAGTCGGCGTGCGAGTGCAGGTCGACGAAGCCGGGCGTGACGACCCGGTCCCGGGCGCTGATCATCCGGCGGCCGGTGAGGGGCGCGGTGCTGATCGCGCTGATCCGGCCGCCGTCGATCGCCACGTCGGCGCGGCGCCCGGGTGTGCCGGTGCCGTCGACGACGGTCCCGCCGGTGATCACGATGTCATGCACGTTCGGTCGTATCCCTTTCACAGCTCGATGTACAGCAGGATCGCGTAGACGCCGACCGCCGGGATGAGGATCGCCCAGCCGGCCAGCAGGATGGCCCGCAGGTTGAGGCACCGGGCCAGGCCCATCGCGCCGATCATGTTGGCGTTCGGGAACGGGCCGTAGGTGTCCGCCTTCGACGCGAACAGCAGCACCACGATCCAGCTCGCCATGCCGATCCCCGCGCTCGCCGCGATCTCGCCGAAAAGCTGGTCGAGGAGCACCACCTGGGCGGCCGTGGCGCCGGGCACGCCGACCCAGCCGAGCAGCGCGATCGCGATGGCCAGGGCGAACGGGCTGAGCCCGGCCATCTGGTCGCCGTACCGGGCGAGGACCACGTCGAACGGGCCCAGTTCCTCGATCGCCACGAACAGCGCCGCGAGCAGCAGGAACAGCCCGAGCATGCCGAGCATCCCGCGGCCACCGGCGGCGAGCGCCCGCAGCGTGCCGGTGAAACCCAGCCCGCCGGCCAGGCCGGTGAGGACGCCGAGCAGCGGCAGCGCCACCAGCGGGACGACGAGCCCGGCGTTCGCCACGATCGCCCAGACGACCGCTGCCACCAGCACGGACGCGAAGACCGCGGTGGCGATCGAGGCCCGGCGGCCGGGCGCCGTGGCCTGTTCCTCGGACGCCCGGTCCTCGTCGTCGTAGTGGTCGGTGGAGTGCCGCTGCATCCAGCTCACCACCGGCAGCCCGACCAGCAGCGACACCGCGACCAGGGGCAGGGCGCCGTAGAGCAGGTACTGGCCGTACCCGGCATCCGCCGCCGACATGATCGCCACATTGGATCCGGCGAACGGCGCGAGGGCCAGTCCCGCACAGCCGCCCACGAACATCATCGCGGCGGTGGCGCTGCGGGTGTACCCGAGCCGTGCCGCCACCGGGATGACCAGCGGCGCCGCGACCGCCAGCGCGCCGCCGAGCGTTCCCAGGGCGGCGACCAGGATCAGGCAGGCCACCATGATCGCGAACGAGGTGACCCGTGGCCCGCGGCCGTCCACCAGGCCCACGCAGGCCCGCACGATCACGTCGGCCACCCGGGTCCGGCGCATCACCTCGCCGACGGCCGCCCCCAGCACGATGATCACGCCGATCAGCGTGACCTGGTTCCCGATCGACGCCACCGCCAGGGAGCCCAGCCCGGCCGGGGCCGGAAGCAGCACCAGCAGCGCGGCGAGGGTGCTGACCAGGGCGGCCGGGAGCATCCCCATGCCGCTGACCACGAGCACGCCGAACAGCCCGATCGGCAGCAACCCCCAGATCGTCGGCGTCCCGGTCGTGAGGCCGCAGACCAGAGCCGCGACGAGTCCCGCCGCCGCGACGGCCCAGGCCGTGATCGCTGCCGGTCGCCGGGTCGCGACGTCGAGGGTCATCGGCGGAACCCGGTCAGGAGAGCGGTGAGCAGGGCGATCCGCTCATTCATCCCGGTTCGGGACACCCATTCGGTACGGGCGTGAGCGCCGCCCCCGCGAGGCGCGAGACCGTCGACGGTCGGGACGCCCATCGCGCCGGTCGTGTTCGTGTCGGCGGCCCCGTCGGCGGGGCTGCCGCCGATCTCCTGACCGATGCCGGCCGCGACCGCCGTGATCCCGGCGAGCAGCGCATCATCGGTGGCGGGCTTCCAGGTCGGGCGGTGGGACAGCAGCTCCGTGGCGACCTGCGCCTTCTCGCGGACCGGGCGCAGCGACCGCAGCAGGCCGACCACCGCCTCCTCGTCCGCCGGGTCGACGAACCGCAGCCCCAGGTCGGCATGGGCCCTCCCGGCCACGACGTTCGTCCGGCCGCCACCGGCGATCGTGCCGGTGTTGAGCAGCACCGGCCGGTCCGCCACAGCGGCGCGGACCCGCAGGAGCTGGTCGATCAGCTCGTCGATGGCGTTCGCGCCGGCGTCCGGATCGAGCGCCGCGTGGGCCTCCACGCCGGTCACCGTGATCCGTGCCCGGGTGCTGCCCCGCCGCCCGGTCTTCAGGTCGCCGCCCGGGTGCGGCGGCTCCAGCCCGAGCACCGCCGAGGCCCGCGACGCCTCGGACCGCACCAGCTCGCCGGCGGTCGGCGACCCGATCTCCTCGTCTGCCACCACGATCACCCGGATCTCCGGATGCCTGCTGCCGGCCAGTCCCCGGACGGCCTCGATCAGGCAGGCGAGCCCGGCCTTGGTGTCATACACCCCCGGCCCGCGAACGACGTCACCCTCGACCGTCCACGGCATCGTCGCGAGCGTGCCCACCGGCCATACCGTGTCGTAGTGGCTGAGCAGCAGGATCGGGCCGCCCTCGCCACCCGTGCCGGGAAGACTCCACACCAGGTGATCGCCCGAACGGCCGACGGTGAATCCCGCCTCGGCAGCGTCCGCGTCGAGCACCTCGGCGAGGGCGCCCAGCGCACGCGTATCGCCGGTGGGTGATTCCAGCACCGTGTAGCGATGCAGCGCCTCAAGCGCAGTGGCTGACATATGCGAAACCTAAGTTGCGCATTGCATGTTGTCAACGAGCTGCTTTACGGTCAGGATGGCGGACATACGATCGCTATCTTTGACGCTGACCGGGAGGTGCACATGACGCTGATCCGCGACCTGAGCGGGCTCGCCGAGTGGACGGCGGCCTCCGCTCTGTACCGCTCGGTGTTCGGCTACACCGGACCGGAGTGGGGGCTCAGCCCACGCCTGCTCGCCGCGTTGCGGGAGAACGCGGGCACGGTGATCGGCGCGTTCGACGGGGACGGCACGCTGATCGGCTTCTGCTACGGGTTCACCGGGGTCGAGGGCGGCGCGATCTATCACTACAGCCAGGCCGCCGTCGTCGCGGCGAGCGCGCAGGGGACCGGCGTCGGACGGCTGCTGAAGCAGGCGCAGGCCGCTGCGGCGCGGGCGACCGGGGCGCGGTCCATGCGGTGGACCTTCGATCCGTACGCCCTGCGCAACGCCCATTTCAACTTCACGGTGCTGGGCGCTGCGGGGATCCGTTTCCTGCCCGATTTCTACGACGAACCCGGTACGGATCGCGTGCTCGTGAGTTGGGATCTGGAAAGCGGCGCTGCCACCCGTACGAATGCGGGGGAAAGCGTGGTCGCCCCCGCGAGTGACCGATTCGCCGCGCCCGAGCCCGCAGATCGCCGCCGGTTGCGCCGCCGGTTGATGGACCGGTTCGCAGCCGGGAACCGGCTTGCCGGCGTGACCCGGACCGGCGACGCCGTGGCCTACACGTTCGAGAATGTCTCCTCGTGAACTCCTCTCCTTCCGAGCGCTTCGACCGCAACGTGCAGCGGCGGTCCGCGCAGGTGCTCAAGCAGCGCGTTCTGGAACAGCAGCGGGCCGAATTCGAGAAGGCTCTCGCGTGGGCCGCGGAACAGGACGCCATCGAGCGCGCGGCCGCCCTTCTGGTGTCGGCCCGCCGCCGTTTCCTGCTCGGCTACGGCAAATCGCACAGCTACGCCTCACTGCTCGCCGCCGATCTCAGCGCCGGCCTCTCCGGGGTGCATCTCGTCGACGGCGCGGCACTGCGGTCGATCGACGTGCTCAGCGACATCCGGCAGGGTGACCTGCTCGTAGCGGTGTCGATGGCGCGGTACCGGCGGGAGACCGTGGAGATCGCGTCGGCCTACGCCCGGCACGGCGGCGACCTGATCCTGGTGACCGACGCCGAGGACGCGCCGTTGTCGGCGATCGCCACGACCAGCATCGTCATCGGTTCGGAAAGCGCCTCCTACGCCAATTCGCCGACCTCGGTGGTGCTCGCCCTGCACCTTCTCGCCACCCTGACCATCGCCAGTTCCAAGGGCGCCGGCCGCCGGCTGCGCGAACGCGACGCCCTCGCCGCCGAACTCGGCCTCTACACGGAAGAACAATGACCCGAATCGAGCGAGTATCCCTGCGGCGGGTCCGCCTGCCGCTGGTCCATCAATTCCAGACCAGTTCGCACGCGAAGCGGTTCCTCGAGCACATCCTGGTGCGCTGCGAGAGCGCGGACGGCGTCGTCGGCTGGGGCGAGATCGCCTCACCGAGCGGCCCGTTCTACTCGGCCGAGACGGCCGACTCGTGCTGGGCGATGGCCCGGGACTTCCTCATCCCGATCGCCCGCGGCGCGGCCTGGGAACAGCCGGCGGAATTGGCCGGCGCCATGGCGAAGGTGCGCGGCAACCATTTCGCCCGGGCCGGATTCGACATGGCCGCCTGGTCGCTGCACTCCGCCGCCTCCGGGCTCTCGCTGGCAGCGGCCCTCGGCGGCACCCGGTCGCGGGCCGAGGCGGGCGTGTCGCTGGGCATCGAGCCGACCGTCGACGCGCTGCTGGAGCAGGTGGCGGCGCGGGTGGCCGAGGGCTACCGGCGGGTCAAGCTGAAGATCGCGCCGGGCTGGGACGCCGAGCCGGTCCGTGCCGTGCGTGCCGCGTTCCCCGACGTGCCGGTGCACGTCGACGCGAACGGCGCCTACCGGCCGTCGGACGCCGCGATCTTCACCGAGCTCGACGAGCAGGGCCTGCTGATGATCGAGCAGCCGTTCGCGCCGCGCGCCCTGGTGGCGCACGCCGAGCTGCAGTCCCGGCTGCGGACGCCGATCTGCCTGGACGAGAGCGTCGAGGACGTGGAGGACCTGGTCACCGCGCTGCGGCTGGGCGCCGGACGGGTGCTGAACATCAAGGTGTCCCGGATGGGCGGTCTCACCCACGCGGTGCGCGCCCACGACGTGGCCCGCGCCGCCGGAGTGCCGGTGTGGTGCGGTGGCATGCACGAGTTCGGGATCGGGCGCGCCGCGAACGTGGCGGTCAGCTCGCTGCCCGGCTTCACGCTGCCGTCCGACGTGTCCGGCTCCGACAAGTATTACGCCCGCGACGTCACCACCCGCCCGATCGTCTGCGCGGACGGCTGGGTGGACGTGCCGTCGTCGCCGGGGCTGGGCTGGGAGCCGGACCTGGAGTTCATCGAGTCCCGGACCGTCGACCGGGTGGACGTGTCGTAGGGGCCGGCTCATGGCTCTACCCACCGCGGCGGCGTCCTGCGTGCACTCCGACCGGCGCTAGCTCTTCCAGAGGATGATCGGCTCGTTCCCGGCGGCGGCCGCCTGGAAGAGGGCGACCAGGTTGCCGTAGGAGTCCTCCAGGTACTCCAGGGCCCAGTCCTCGTCCCAGATCGCCTCGGGATAGACGTTCGCGAGGGTCAGCTCGGCCGGGTCGTAGTGCCGGGCCAGCGACGTGAACGGGGTGCCGGAGAGGAAATGGGCCGCGGCCGTCACCTGCTCGGCGGTGAGCAGTCGCGGCGCGTCCGCACTCCACGCGCCGGCCGTCAGCGGCTCGCCACCGGAGATCACGTCGACCGGTGGCGCCAGCTTCGCCAGCAGGTGGCGCAGACCGTCCCAGGCCTTGCCGCTGTCCATGCCGCGGTCGTCCATGCGCAGGTCGTCCGCGTACTCGAGTGCCTCCGCCGGCGACTCGACGAGAAGACCGCGAAGCTCGGCGAGCTCATCCGGACGCAGGCGGACATACGTGGTGATCACGCTCATGGGACTCGATCTCTCCTGTTGACGCCGGCTCTTTCTTCGACGCCGGCTCGTTCCTGGCGCCGGGGGATCGCGGATTTGCCGCAAGCGTGCTGGAGGCGGGCGGTCCAGGTCAAGCGACGATCTCATCCCCGTCACTTTCCGGGAGTGCCGGGCCGGGCTGATCAGTGACCGGGAGCGGTGGGGCGCAGATAGCCTCGCAGGTAGGTGAGGGAGTCCGGCAGATCCTCGCCGCGGCGTAGTTCGTCGACGAAGACGGCGATGTCGAACAGGGTCCAGCGGATCGGATACAGATCAAGGGCGGGCATCGATATCGTACGGCCGGTCAGCTGCTCGTAGCGGCTCAGCACCATCGCGTCGTCTCCCGCGGGCTCCTCGCCGACCAGGTCCGCGAACCGCCGGGTCAGCATCCACAGGTCGCGTTCGGCCGGCGCGATCGCCACCGTGTTCCAGTCGATCAGGAACAGACCTGACGTCGTACGCAGGAAGTTCCCCGGATGCGGCTCACCATGGGTGAGGACCCAGTCCGTGGGCTGGACCGCGGCGAGGCGTTCACTGTCGGTCAGCCATCGCCGGACATCGGCCTCCCGGGCCGCCAGCAGGGCGCGTGCCTCCTCCGCATACGGTCCGGCGTCCCACGGTTTCCCGAGTTCACTCAGCGCGATCTCGAGCTTCTCCCGGGCGGGCACGCCGAGATCGAGGCGGGGCGCGACGGCCGGCGGCACGGTGTGCAGCCGGGCCAGCAACTCGACGACGGCGAGACGGTCCTCCGGCGGGTGTGGCGCGAAGGGGCCGGACTCGGCGTCGAGCAGGGGATACAGCGTTACGACGTACCGGGAGGAGAGCCGCCGCAGAACCTCCCCGGTCCGGTCGGGCAGAGGGGCGAGGACGAAGTCGAGCCCGGAATCCTCGTGCAGCGAGAGCGCCGTGAGCAGGGAACGCCGGATCCGATCGAGCTCGGCCTGCCGGCCGGACGGGTCGAAACCGAGATCGTCCACCTTGACGAACCAGCGCTGCGCGACCGACCAGTGGTGACTGCCCGCGCCCACCGGCAGGAACTCGATCTCCTCGGCCGTGATCCCCCAGCCGGAACGAAGCGCCGACAGCAGATCGGTCTCGGTCAGGTCGGCGGGCGGCTTACGCATGTGCGGCGGCGAGCCACGCCATCGCGTCCTCCGCCTGCGCCGGCAGCACCGAGATGTGGCCGGCGCCGGGCGTCACCCGCAGCTCGGCGTCCTTGATCCGATCGGCCAGCCAGGCGCTGTGGGCGGCCGGCACCATGAGATCGTCCGCACCGTGCGCGAGCAGCACCGGAACGCTGATCGCGAACGGATCGAAGCCCCACGGATTGACGTAGGCGAGATCGTCGTCGATGAGCGGCGCGGGGCCACCGGCGACCGCCGGCTCGACGACGGAGCCGAACCAGCCCCACACACCCTCCAGGGCGGCCCAGTCGGCCTCGGTGAAGTCGACGTCGGTGATCGACGGGTTCGCGACGTACGCCTCCTTCGCGGCACGCCCGGCGGCGGCGGCCCGGAGCGAGGCGACGCCACCCGGGCCGATCCCGGCGAACCAGTCCAGGCCGTCGGCGTCGAACGGCGCCAGACCGGAGATCGAGACCGCCGCCGTGACGCGGCCGGGCAGGAGCGCGGCACAGGCCAGGGCGTGCGGGCCGCCACCGGAGTGACCGAGGACCGCGAACCGCTCGACACCCAGCGCATCGGCGACCGCCGCCGCGTCGCCGGCCGCTGAGGCGACGCTGCGATCGGGGCGTGGCGACGATCCGCCGTACCCGGGCCGGTCGTAGGCGACGAAACGGATCCCGGCCTGCTCGGCGGCCGCGAAGAGCGGGGCCGGTGGCGTACCGATGTTGGGGGTGCCGTGGTGCCACATGACGACTCTGTCGCCCTCGCCCCACGAATATGCGTGCAGGACGCCGCCGTTCACCGGCACATCGGTCTCGATCATTCGACCACAATAGAAAATTCCCGGCGGCGCACTCCACATTTCCCGCCACCGGCCGCGTCACGAGGGGCGGAAGGGAGCGCCGGTGACGTTCGAGGAGTTCCTGGCGGCGCGGCTCGCGGCGCTGCTGCGGTACGCCACGGTGCTGGCCTGCGATCCGCACCTGGCCGAGGACATCGTCCAGGAGGTGCTGGCCCGCTGCCAGCCGCGGTGGGGCCGGATCGCCGCTGCCGACGTGCCCGAGGCGTACGTGAAACGCATGATCATCAACGAGCTGGCCTCGTGGCGGCGGCGCCGGGCCGCCCGTGTCGTGCCGCTCTCCCACGACGCCCTGGAGACCGTCACGACGCCGGCCGCCGACACGCAGGCCGAGGTCGGCGAACGGGACGCCATGATCCGCCGGATCGCCCGGCTCCCGGTGCGGCAGCGGATCGTGATCGCGCTGCGGTTCTACGAAGGCCTGAGCGATCAGGAGATCGCCGACCTGCTCGGCTGCCGGCCGGCGACGGTACGCAGCCACACCTCACGGGCACTCGCGAGCATGCGCGCCGATACTTCGCTGATTGGAGGACGTCGGTGAACGAACAGCTGATCACTGACGCGTACGAGGCGATCGCCGCCACCGCGGTCTCGCCGGAGCGGGTGCGCGCCCGCATCGACGCCCGGACCCGTGTCCACCGCCGGCGCCGGCTGCTGCTGGCCGGCGCCGGGCTGGCCACGGTCGTCGCGGCGGTGGGGTTGCCGCTGGCTCTGTACGACCGGCGCGGTGATCTCCCGGCGGCGCCCGCGCTCGAGGCGCCCCTCTTCTACGCGCCCGGCTGGCTGCCGGGCGGGGTGACCGAGCGGTATCGGTCGGTCACCTTCGACACCCGGACCGGAGAAGGGCTCGGGGCGACCCGGCGGTGGTATCCGAAGGGGTCGCCGTACTCGGTCGTGGTCCCGCCGGGCAGCGTCGGCATCACCGTCGGCGAGCGGCTGGAACCCGAGGTCAGCGAGCCGGTGACGGTCGGGTCGGCGCGCGGGATCCGGTGGGTCGCCAGCGATACGGCGCACGTGCAGTGGCAGCCGGCCGGCGGGCCGGTGATCCTGGTGTCGGCCTACGGCACCGCCGACGACGAGGACACCGCGCTGCGGATGGCACGATCGGTCACGCCGACGGCGGAGAGCGTCGCGGTCACCCTGAGCGCGCCGGAGATTCCCGCCCGGTTCGAGGGGACCGCCGTCTACGAGGTGTATCCGGCCGGCTTCCTGTCCTATGACGACGGCTGGCAGGCGGCCGGATATCAGGCGCTGACCGTCGACTCGGGCACGGCGCGGAACGTGGGGTTCGCCCTGTCCACCACGCCGCCGGAGTCGGGCACGCCGTTCCAGGCGGTCGAACGGGACGACATCATGATCTACCTGACCGGCGAGGTTCTCACGGCCGCCGAGGCACTGCGAATCTTGGAGCGGGTGGAGTGCGAGTCGCCCGATCTGTCGTGGGCATCGTAGAGATGGTGAATCGTCGCGACGGTTCACGGTGTCGTGGTGTCGTGGTGTCGTGGTGAGGCGATCTTGGAGCTTGCGGCGGGACGGTGGCGATCTTGGACGCAGTGCGTAGTCACTCAAGATCCAAGCCCTCGCGGTGAGCGCCTGCAGCGTCGGCGGCGTCGGCAGCGCCGGCCAGCTCACCCCCACCGCCGCCACCGCCACCGCCACCGCACGGATCTTGAGCGATGCTCACCCCTCCAGGGTGCGATATCACTCAAGATTTGGAGCCTCGTCGAGTTTGCCGCCGGCCACGACACCCACTCTGCGCACGGTCACCGCCCGTAGAGACAACGCCTCCTGCCTACGTCAGGGCGTTCGCTCTCCACACAGAACCTCACCACTCCAAGATCCTTCGGCGCGCAGCCGGCTGTGGTCTATTGCTGTCCCGCCTCCGCCACCACGGCAATGGGCCACAGCTGGATGAGTGAACCCGTGTAACGACCTCCGATACGCCCCGACTCGCCAGCAATCGTCGAGCGTGACAAGCAGCGCCATTGCCACCCCTCAGATCTTGAGCGACCTTCACCCCTCCGCGATACAGCATCACTCAAGATCCGGGCTGTGCCGTGAGCGCTGCCAGCTCGTGGCCCTGCCCTCGCGCCTCTCTGCTGCACGCCTGTCTGCCGACCCGCCTGCCCGCCCGCCTGCCTGCCCGCCTGCCGATCTTGGGTGATCTTCACCCCTCTGCGGTGCAACTTCACTCAAGGTCCGGGGCTGTGCCGTGAGCGCCGCGGTGTTCACGCCCTCGACTGCTCCTGCCCGCCGATGTTGGGTGACCTCCACCCCTCCGTGCCCGGGCGGAACGTCCAAGATCAAGCATCGGTCAGGTCAACTCGGCCAGCGCGGTGTCGAAGATCTCGTGGTGTCGGGAGACGTCGGCGATCGTCGTCTCCGGGCACATCAGCGCCATGTTGTGGAACGGGGTCAGCAGGATGCCGCGGTTCGCCAGGTAGACGTGCAGGAAGTCCTCCAGCTCCGGGTCCGCGCCACGGGCCGATTCGGTGCCGTTGCGCGGGGCCGGATCGGCGAAGCGGTACTCCACGCGCGCCCCGAGCCGGGAGACCGACCACGGTAATCCGTACCCATCAATGATCTTCTGAATGCCGTCCGCGAACGCCGCCGCTGTCCCGATCATGTGATCGAAAGCGGACTCGGTGAGTACCTGCTGGAGCGTGGCCCGGGTGGCCGCCATCGACACCGGGTTGCCGGCGAGGGTGCCGCCGACGCCGCCCATGTCGACCAGGTCGAGATCGCCGCGGCCGCTCAGCCGATCCGCGAGCTCCCGCGACAGGCCGTAGGCGCCGACCGGCACGCCGCCACCGATCGCCTTGCCGATCGTGACGACATCGGGCTCCAGGTTCCAGGACGCGGTAGCCCCGCCCGGTCCGGCCGAGAACGTGTGGGTCTCGTCGTTGATGAGGTAGGTGCCGTATCGGCGGGTCAGTTCCCGTACCCCCGCAAGGTAGCCGTCGTCGGGAAGCACGATGCCGATATTGGTCAGCGCCGGCTCCATCAGCACGGCCGCCACGTCACCGTGCGCGAGCTCCCGCTCCAGGCCCTCCAGGTCGTTGAACTCGGCGACCCGGCTCGTCTCGGTCACGTCCACCGGCGCGCCGACGTTTCCTTCCCGGGAGACGCCCCGGCCGTCCGGACCGACAACGATCAGCGACTCGTCGACCGAGCCGTGGTAGCAGTAGCTGTTGACGAGGATCTTGGAGCGGCCGGTGACGGCACGCAGCAGGCGGATCGCCCAGCGGTTCGCATCCGTGGCGGTCAGCGCGAAACTCCACAGCGGCAGGCCGAACCGGCGGGCCAGCTCGGCGCCGGCGACCGCGGCGTCCTCGGTCGGCAGCATCGTCGACAGGCCGCCGAGCTCGCTGATCCGCCGGGTCACGGCCTCGGTAACGGCGGTGGGGGAGTGGCCGGCCATCGCGCCGGTGTCGCCGAGCGCGAAGTCGATGAACTCGTTGCCGTCGACATCGGTGATCCGGTTCCCGCGCGCGGTGGCCAGATGGATCGGGAAACCCGCCGCCGTCTTGTTCATCCACGTCATGGGTACGCGGCCGAAGAGATGATCAGCTTTCTGGTACGCCGCAGCCGAACTGCGGTGCCGTTCACCGAAAGCAGCGCGCTCACGTTCCGCAAGTCGTGACAGGTGGGCGCGAGAGAATCCGGAATCCGTCGACATGGCGCGACGTTACCAGGGAATCGTCACTTCTCAGAGGTCCTGAGCACGGTAACCGTACGTCCCCTCCCGTCCGTCACGTAGAGCCGCAGGCCGTCCGGTGAGATCGCCACGACCCGCGGGCTGTCGCCGACCTTGACCGTGGACACCACCTTCGCGGCGTTCATGTCGACGACCGACACGTTGTCGGAGCCCTCGTTGACGATGTACGCGTGCTTGCCGTCCGACGACACCATCACCGCCTGCGGTTCCTTGCCGACGCTGATCTGCTTGATCTGGCGCATCGTGGCGGTGTCGAAGATCTGCACCTTGTCCAGGTCGTAGTTCGTGACGATCAGCTTCTTGCCGTCCGGCGTCAGCGCGATGGCGTGCGGCGTCTTCGCGACCTTGACGTTCCGCTGCACCAGCCGGTCCGCCGTGTTGATCACCGACACCTGCGCCGACTCGTGGTTCGCGGTGTAGGCGACGCTGCCGTCCGGTGAGAAGGTCACCCAGTGCGGGTTCGGCGGCACCGAGATCCGGCCCGATTCGGTCAGCGTCTTGTCGTCGTAGATCTCCACCCGAGCGCCGTTGTGGATCGGCACCCACACATCGCCATCCGGTCCCACAGCGGGTTCGAAAGGCCTCGGCCCGGTACGGATGGCCTTCACCAGGCTGCGGCTCTTCGTATCGATCACGGCGAGCCCATTACCGGTGAAGTCGTTCTCGAACATGCTGGCGTAAACGCGGCTGCCGTCCTGCGAGATCGCGATGAACCGCGGCGTGTTCGGCACCTTGACCTTGGTGATCTCGCGGCTGCCGACCTGGATGAAGTGCACGTCCTTCGAGTTCTGGTCGGCGACGTAGACGGTCTTGTTGTCCGGCGACACCACCACGCCCTCGGGCTCCTGCCCGAGCTGGAACTTGTCGATCACCACGGGCTTCGTCAGCGAGACCGGCACCTCGGCGGCGGGCGGCTGCCCGGTCGGCGGCGGTTCCTCACCCGGCGGCTGCTCGTTCTGCTGCGGCTGCTCCTGAGCCGACGGCGTGGCAGGGGCGTCGTCAGTCCGCAGTAGACGGACGCCGAGATAGCTGCCCGCCGCGAGCAGCGCCACCGCGAGCAGGATCGCCAGCACCTTGCCGGCTTTACGGCGAGGCTTCTCGTCGTACGGCTCACCGTAAGGCCCCGCCGGTGGCGGCGACCCGGGCTGCGCAGTCCCGCGAACCGTGGCGGGATAGTTGGCCGCGGGCGTGGCCGCATAGCCGCCGGCCGCCGAGCCCGGATATCCACCGGGCGCCGGGGTGGACTGCCACCCTGACTCAGCGGGCGAGGCAGGCCAGGTGGAGACGCGGGATGTCGGCTGCCCCCAGGGGTCCGCGGGCGGTTGCTGCCCGGCGGAAGTACTCCAAGGATCGTCGGCCGTCGTGCTGGACCACCCCTGGCCCGGCGCTTGTCCTGGCCCACCGGAGGCGGGCCACGGCGCGCCGGCCTGTCCCTGAGGCCACGGGGCATCCGGTTGACCCGATGCGGGCGCTGCCGGAGCCCCGGCCGCCCCCGATGTGGGGGAGGCGGGTGGCCACGGCGTACCGGGGTGACCGGAGGTGGGTGGCGCTGGTGTCCAGTCGCTGCCCGGCTGCCCCGATGTAGGTGCTGCCGCAGGCCACGCCGCGGCCGGCTGCCCGGAGGTGGGTGTCGCGGCGGGCCATGTCGCGCTCGGTTGTCCGGAGGTAGGTGTCGCGGCGGGCCATGTCGCGCTCGGTTGCCCGGAGGTGGGTGTCGCGGCGGGCCATGCTGCGCTCGGTTGCCCGGAGGTGGGTGTCGCGGCGGGCCATGCTGCGCTGGGCTGTCCGGGCGTGGGTGCCGGTGGTGTGCCGGGCTGGTGGGAGGGTGTGGTGGTCGCGGGCCAGCCTGTGCCCGTCGGCTCGGCTGCGGAAGTCGTCTGCGGCCACGTCGGGTTCGGCTGGCCTGAGGTCGGCGCGGTTCCCTGGCCCGGGGCGGCTTGAGGTGGCCCGCTCGCTGCACCTGACGTAGGGGCGGCGCTGGATGTGGGCGCTGCACCTGCCGTAGGGCCGGAACCTGCCCACGGGTCGTTGGAACCCGGGCCTCCGCCGGGCCAGCCTGAGGTCGGAGCCGGTGTGGCGGGCCAGGGGCGGGTCGACGGGTCGGTAGGCACCGGCCGCGCCGGCAAGGGATCGGTCATGTCGGCGTCGGTGGGGTGTGAGCCGGTACGGGTGGGTGGGGTCAGCCAGGGATCACCGGCAACGCCGTGGTGGCTCGGGCCGGGCCAGGGCTGCGGCGGGGTCGGCTCTTCGGGCACCGGGGTGACGGGGGCCGCGCTGTCGGACGACCGAACCGGAGTGCCTGCGTCGCCGGGTTGCGTGGCGGGGTCCGCGTCGGCTGAGGGCCGCGGTGGTGCGTCCGCGTCGGCGGATGCTGCCGCGGGTTCCGGTTCATGGTCGGGGCCGGGGGTTGGTTGCTGCGGTTCTTCGGGTTCTGTGGCGGGCGGTTGCTGCTGGGTTCGCAGCCAGGCGGCGCCCGCAACCGAACCTGACGGCCAGGAACCGGCGGCGCTCCAGCCCTGGTAGCCGGTCGAACCCGGTCCACCCTGATCCGCAGCCGCTTCAGGCTCCGCAGCCGCTTCAGGCTCCGCAGCCGCTTCAGGCTCCGCAGCCGCTTCAGGCTCCGCGTCCGGCGGCGGCGACTCCTGAGGTGTGGCCGGCTCGGCTGATGATCCCCACGTTTCGTCCGGCCGGCCGGGTGCCGCCGGCCGGTCTGTGGCGCTGTCGGGACGTTGCTCAGGCACCGGGCCGCCGTTCGCCGAACCCTCGTCGCCCCTGTCCGCCGGAGCACCCGGCGCAGGCGCCATCTCAGGCGCCGTCGACGACGGGGCTGCGCCGCTCACCGGCGCTGCCGTCCACGCTACGGACTGGGGGGAGCCTGCGTAGCCCGTACCCGATGGCTGGTCTGATCGTGAATTGCCCGGTGGCGGTGCGCTCCAGCCGAATCCTCCGCTCGTGGCTGTGGGCCAGCCTCCACCCTCCTGAGGGGCCGGGCGGGCAGCGGGAACGCCGCCGGCAGGAGCCGGTGGTGGTGCGGTGGCCGGTGAGACGGGTGCGCTGCTGACGGGAGAAGCCGCCGGCAACGGGATCGGCGGCGCGGCTTGGGAAGAAGGAACCGCGGGACCGGTCTCCGGCGTGGGTTGCGCGGGCACAGGCGGGCCGACCTCCGGCGACGGCTGCGAAGAAGGGACGGCCGGCAACGGCTGCGAAGAAGACGAGACGGCTGGCCACGGCTGCGAAGAGGAGACGGCTGGCAGCGGCTGCGACGGCCCACCCGCCGCGGCGGGCAGTGTCAACGGCGGCGGCCATCCGGCTGCACCGGCGGCGGGCAACTCGGCGGCGGGCCGGGCGCCGTTCACCCCAGGCGTAGGGACGAACCCGCCGGTCGCCTCCAACTCGTCGGAGACTTCGCCGGTGACGACGAGACGTGCCGTCCCGGCCGGGCCTTCCAGCGTGACGATCCCGTCGAGGCGACCCGCCGTCGGGAACCAGGACACCTTCAGCACGCTGCCCTCGAGCCGCGCGTGCAGCCCCTCCGCCGAACTGGTCACCGCCGAGGCGACGGTCAGCGGTGGACCTTGGACGGGCACGCCCGCGGCCAGCTGGCGGGTGCCCGGCGGGACGCGGCCGAAGTCCAGGGCGGGTTCGGTCAACCGTACCGATGTGCGACGCAACGCAGCTGCCGCCGCGGCAGCCACCCGGCCCTCACCGGTGGTCATGCGCCGCAGCGTCTCGCGGGCCTCGACCGCGCGGGTGAGGTCGCCGCCGGCCGCCGCCGTGGCGAGCGCCGCGATCATCGTCATCTGGTCGGAGCCGGGGCGGCGGATGCGGGAGAGGTACGGCTGGCGGCCCGAACCGAACACCCACTGCCGTACGCCGGGGTCGCGTTCGCGCAGGTGATCGTGGAGTTCGCCGATGCCGACGAAGCCGTCGCGGTCCCGGTCGGCGCCGCCGTTGCGGATCCCGTCAGCGATCATGCCGGCGAAGGTGGGCGGTTCCGGCCGCGCGGTGGTCGCGATCACGATGCGGCTCTGCGACTCCGCCGTTCGTGCCGCACGGAAGTGGTGACCGGCGTCGACCGGCCCGCCGGTCCGCCCGTCGAGCAGCACCACGGACTGGCCGGCGGCGCTGCGCTGCATCATCGTGGCGATCTGCGCGACGTCGACCGCGGTCTCGGCCGGCCGTGCCATCGCGGTGTCGGTGCCGGCGAGGTACAGCCCTCCGCCCGGCCCGGTCAGCATGATCCCGCGGAAGTAGAGCAGCAGCAGGTCGTCCTGATCACGGCCCTCGAACAGCGCCGTGATCCGCGCATACGCCTCGGCGGCGCCGGCATCGTGCAGGTACGCCACGTCGAACCCGCCGAGCCCGCCGTCCCGCAACGCGTCGCAGAGCACGGGAACATCCGCGGTCGGCACCGCGAACCTGCGCAGAACAGGATCGTCCTGGTGCTCGACCGTCACCACCACTGCCAGTCGTCGGCCGCTCATCGCATCACCCTTCATCCATGGTGCGATGCCCGAGCCTGCCACGAAACCCCTCGATGACTACGAAAAGCCATCGGCCGAGAACACAGCGTTGTTGATCTAGCTGGTTCCGAAGGGGGTGATTATGGCGATCTACCTGCGATGATGTTGGTCTTGAGGCATGTGTTCCGGCCCGAGCCGAATTCACTGGATTCAGTGGATCTGGCACGCTGACGGATATTTGTCAGGCCCTTCCTTGTACGAGGGAAGGCCCACTGGCGTGCGTGTCGAGTCAGAGCGCGGATCGCACCGGAGCTGACCGAGTCGGGTGTCCGGGGCTTTACAGCTTCGCTGCGGATGGTGGCGGCACCAGCCGGCGGTACTGACCGCAATCGCTGATCGGGAACGGTCAGACCAGGAGGTCGATGGTCTGGTGGGCGGCGCGGATCCGGGCCACGTCGTTCGCCCGGGCGGCCTCGATGCGGGACACCTCGGCGGCGGCGTTCTGGATCGTGGCGCGGATCGAGGTGACGGTGCCCGGGTCGGCGCCGCCGGCGGTGATCGACTCGGCCAGCTTGACGCGGCTGCTCTGCAGCCGGCTCCAGGCGACGGCGCTGCTCCAGGTGGAGGCGGTGGCGGCGGAGACGTTCATCAGGACTCCTCGGGGTCGTACCGGTGGGGACGGCCCTGAACATCGTCTGACTCGCTCCTGACCTGCAACTTCTGCCAGTGAGCTATGCAACAGCTGTGCAACCTCGGCGGTTGCTGGACGGAAGAGGCCGCGATCGGGTACGAGGGGAGCACCCGATCGCGGCCGTACGCTCGAACCCGGCCGTCAGCTCTTGACGGAGGCGAGTTCGCGAGCCTTCTCCGGCCAGGTCGACAGGGTCGGGGCGAGACGCATCCCCGCGTCGGTCACGGCCTTCTTCAGGGAGGCGACGTCGGAGTCGGCGAGCTTGGCGTACGTGGTGATCCCCGCAGCGGCGAGCGCCATGGCCATTTTCGGACCAATGCCACCGATCTTGGTCAGGTCGTCGGGCTCCGGAACGTCAGCCGGCACGGCCGCGGCGATCTCAGCGGGCGTGAGAGGAGCAGCCTCCGGCTCGTCATCGGCGACCGCCTCGGCCCCGACCGGCGCACCGACGCTCTCAGCGGCGACGGGCTCAGCGGCGGCGACGGGCTCGGGTGCGGCGACCGGCTCGGGGGCGGTAACGGGCTCAGCGGCGGCGACGGGCTCGGGTGCGGCGACCGGCTCGGGGGCGGCGACGGGCTCAGCGGCGGCGACGGGCTCAGGTGCGGCAACCGGCTCGGGAGCGGTAACGGGCTCAGCGGCGGCGACGGGCTCAGGTGCGGCAACCGGCTCGGGAGCAGCGACCGGCTCGGGGGCAGCAACGGGCTCAGCAGCGGTGATGGGCTCGACTGCGGCGACCGGCTCGTCGACGACCGGGGCGGCGGGGGTGGCGGGCTCGGTGACGACAGCCGTCTCGGGCTCGGCTGCGGCAACCGGCTCGGCCGTGGTGGCCTCACCCTCCGGCGTGGACTCGGCGGGCGCCGGGGTGACGACGGCTTCGAGCTTCGGCGCTTCGATCGGCGCCACCTCTGAAGTGACGGCCGGCGTGACAGCGGGCGCGACGATGGACTCGACAGGCGTCGACTCAGTGGCGGGCGACTCGACGGGCGTCGACTCAGTGGCGGGCGACTCGACGGGCGTCGACTCAGCGGCGGGCGACTCGACGGGCGTCGACTCGGCGGCGGGCGACTCGACCGGCTCGGCGACAGCGACGGCGGCGGGAGTGGTGGCGGCCGTGGGAACGGCTGCGGGGGCGGGATCGGCGGGGGAGGAGACCGGCTTGGCGGCGCCGAGGCGTCCCTTGATCAGCCAGCCGGCTACTACGCCGATCACGAGCCCGGCAACAAAGTAGAGGAATGATGCCATATCGGGCCTCCGGACAGGAGATGGGGGTGCATGTGGTAGCGGGCAGCTTTCCACATCCCATCACGACGTCAGGAAGAGGGTGTCACCTCGACAAACTCGGCAGGAAGCGGTTCGCGGCGTAGGTGGCCGCCCACAGCACCACGCCGATGATCAGCAGGACGCCGGCGACCCGGTAGTCGGTCGAGGCGCGGCCGGACAGTGGGCTGGCGAGGAAGGCGCAGGCCAGTGCCCCGAGCACCGGGATCACCGTGGGCGCCTTGAAATGGTCGTGGTCGACCGGGTCGCGGCGGAGGACGAGGACTGCCACGTTCACCACCGTGAAGACGCAGAGCAGCAGCAGGGCGGTGGTGCCGCCGAGCGCGGTCAGGTCGGCGAACCAGATCAGGCCGAACGCGATCACGGTGGTGAAGACGATCCCCACCCAGGGGGTACGCCGGGTCCGGTGCACCCGGCCGAGGACGCGCGGCAGGACCCGCTCGTTCGCCATGCCGTAGAGCAGCCGGCTGGCCATCATCATGTTGATCAGGGCGGAGTTGGCGACCGCGAACATCGTGATGAAGGCGAAGATCCCGAGCGGGAAGCCGGGGGCGCCGGCCGAGACCACCTTGAGCAGCGGGGTGTCGCCCTCGCCGAGTTCGGCAGGGGAGACCAGGGCGACCGCCGAGATGGCGACCAGCACGTAGATCAGGCCGGTGATGCAGAGGCCGGTCAGCATCACTTTCGGGAAGATCCGTACTGGATCGCGGGTCTCCTCGGCCATGTTCACCGAGTCCTCGAAGCCGACCATGGCGAAGAACGCGAGGGCCGTTCCCGCGGTCACCGACAGGGTGATGCTGTCGCCCGCGGGCGTGTTGAACTCGGTGAGCCGGGACAGGTCGCCGTCGCCGCCGCCGAGCGCCCACGCGCCGATGAAGATGACGATCAGCAGGCCGGTCAGCTCGACGCAGGTCAGGACCACGTTCGCCTTGACGCTCTCGCCGACGCCCCGGAAATTGATCAGTGCGACCAGGGTGATGAAGCCGAGAGCGATGGCGGTGAGGGCGAATCCGTCGCCGAGCGTCAGGTCGAAGGCCTCGGCGAAGTTCCCGGCGAACGCCTTCGAAGCGCTCGACGCCGAGGTGAGGCCGGAACACATCACCGCGAAGGTGACCATGAAGGTCAGGAAGTGGATCCCGAACGCCTTGTGCGTGTAGAGCGCCGCGCCGGCCGCCCGCGGGTACTTGGTGACCAGCTCCAGATAGCTGAACGCGGTCAGCAGCGCGACCACGAAGGCCAGCAGGAACGGCAGCCAGACCGCACCGCCCACCTCGTTCGCGACCTTGCCGGTCAGCGCGTAGACGCCGGTGCCGAGGATGTCGCCCACCACGAACAGCAGCAGCAACGCGGGCCCGATGACCCGGTTGAGCGTGGGCTGTTCCTGTTCGGTATCAGTCATGTCCGCCACCTCCCGTAGAACGGGTCCACTGCGGAACAGTGACGTTACCCGTACCTTGAGTGATGGGAAACCTGGGAGGTCATCATGCGCATCGTGCTCGCCGCGAATCCCGAGGCCGATCAGCCGTGGGTGACCGACGCGGCCGCGGACCTGGTCCGGCAGACCGGCGCCACGGTCGCGGTGGTGGCGGTCGACGAACTGGAGATCGAGCATCTGGCACCGCTGCCACGCAGTGTCTACACCGAGCGCGCGGAACGGGCGAAGGACAACGCCGTGCGGAGGCTGGCGGACGCGGGCATCGAGGCGACGGGCACGGTCCTGCCCGGCCGCCCGGTGGATCAGATCATCCGATTCGCTGAGGAGCAGTCCGCCGACCTGATCGTCGTCGGGTCGAGCGTCCGCCCCCTGGTGGCTCAGCGGCTGCTCGGAAGCGTGCCGCTGAGCCTGATCCAGAGGGCGGGCCGCCCGGTGCTGGTGGTCACGCACCCCTCAAAGGATCAGGGGTAGTCGACCACGTAGACCGGCTGACCGACCTTGGTCATGTCCGCTGCCTCGCCGACGCCGTTCACCACGTGGTTGATGACGCCGGCACTGAGGTTGACGGTCATGATGTGGTGCAGCTTCACTCCAGGCGTCTTCGGGACCTCGAACCCGTTCTCGGTCTGGATCGAGGGGTTGTTCTGGTTGAAGACGTAGACGCCCCCGCCGTACAGGGAATGGGTCTTGACCTTGGAATTGACCTTGTATCCCGCATAGCCGAGGGTGGATCCGTTCATCCAGTCGGCCTGCGTCGGCGGGTCGTAGGGCAGCTCGTTCTGGTAGAGCACGGTGGTGCCCCGCTCGCCGTTCCAGACGGTGTTGTACTTCTGGAAGTGCTCCACGAACAGCCCGGTCGCGGTGACGTCGTCGCCGTTGATGACCGCGCCGTAACGACCGGTGTTCGTCCTCCACCGGTCGGTGTCACCGTTCACGCCCTCGGTGAAGCCCTCGACGCCGTGGTCCCCGCGCCACACCCAGGTGTGGTCGATGAGCACGTCGTCGCTGTTGACCTCGAGCGCGATGTTGGTCTTGCCGATGTGCGGGCCGCCGACCCGGAAGTACACGTCGCTCAGCGTCGTCGGGTTGCTCGGCGACGAGATGCCGAGGCCGTGCTTCTTGCCGACGCGGAGCAGGACCGGCGACTCCTTGGTGCCTGCGTCGATGGTCACACCGGCGACGATCACGCCGGGCACGTCCGCGACGTCGAGCGGGATCGAGCCGCCGACAGCGGTGAGCGTCGCGTGACCGATACCGAGGACGACCGTGTTCGGCCGCCACACCTCGATGCTGCGGGCGATGTCGTACACGCCCGGGGTGAGCAGCAGGTTCTTGCCGAGCGCCAGCGCCAGGTTGATCTTGGCAACCGAGTCGCCCGGCTTGGCGATGTAGAAGTCGGACAGCGGGAGGGTGCGACCGGCGCCGTCCCAGTTGGTGCCGCTGGTGTTGCGCTTCGCCGCCGGCACACGGACCTTGTAGGAACCGGACGCGTCGACGAACAGGTACGGCTTCTCCCGGCTGACCGGGGTCTTCTCCAGGGTGGTGTACTGCGGCGCCGGGAACGTCGAGTCGTCCGGAGCGCCGACGACACCGGAGAACACCTGGTTCCACACGGCGTTCGACCAGCTCGCCACCTCGCTGTCGCGGGTGAGCCACTGCTGCTGCGAGCCGTTGGTGGTGGCCGGCAGCTTGGAGTTGGCGATGAATCCGCCGCTCGCGTACTGCGGGCCGGCGGTGCAGTAGTCCATCAGCGACAGTCCGCCGCCGGTGAACTGGACCCGGCGCATCGAGACGGCCTGCGAGACGGCCCAGAAGTTGGCCGTCTGCCGGCAGCCGTCCTGCCCGGCTCCGTTGATGTTGACGGTCAGGTTGGAGATGGTGCGCCAGAAGTTGACCAGCGCGATGCAGTTCGGGTTGGCCGGGTCGGCGCTGAGGCAGCGGTTGTAGACCTCCACCTTGCCGTTGATGACCACGTCGCCGGGGTTGGCGCCGAGACCGCTGATCTCGGTGTAGTAGCCGACCTGGAACTGCAGCGGCTTGTCCGCGGTGCCGTACGTGCCCGGCTTGAACAGGAACGCGTACCGCTGCGTGCCCATCTCGTTGTCGACCTGCTGGGCATGAGTGGCGTCCAGCTTGGCCTGAATCTCACTGACCGGCATGCTGGGATCGAAAACGGTCACGTTGGAGCCGAGGTTCGGCGTCGCCGACGACTTCGTCGCCGACGGGGTGGCGGCGGCCGGGCTGCCTAGGGCGCCGGCTGCCGCGAGTGCCAGGCCGAGGGCGGCTGTCCCGGCGGTTATCCGGCGGAATCGCGTCATGCGGAGGGTTCCCTTCCGTAACAAGATCGCAATGATCCCGGTCACAGAAGCAATCGGCGAACCTCCATGTCAAGCGCCCCGATCCGGCATACCGGGGTGCATCCGGACGAGACACCCGGGTTCCGGAACCTAGAGCCCTCGAAACCGGTTCCGCAACCGCTTCCATCAACCCTTCCTCGTACGCCTTGAGCGACCGTGCGGATCCCCTACCGTCAGGGCCCGGCGCTTCACCCGGGCCGGGGCGCCGCGTAGACCACCACGTTGTCCCGGTAGCTCCTGCTGCTCCGGTCGAAGCTCCCCCCGCACGTGATCAGCCGCAGCTCGGCCCGATCCACGGCGCCGTAGACCTCATCGCTCGGAAAGGCGTGCTTCGGATAGGTGGCGACCCGGTACACCTCGAACGTCGCCGCGGAGCCGTCCTTCCGCCGTACCGTGATGGTGTCGCCCAGATCGAGCTCCCGCAGCCGGAAGAAGACCGCGGGCCCCTCCCGCGCCGAGTCGACGTGTCCGGTGAGGACGGCCGCGCCGGGCTCACCGGGGGTGGGCGAGCCGCGGTACCAGCCGGCCGGGGCGTCAGCCTTCAGCGGCGGCACCTCCAGAGTGCCGTCGGCGCGGAGCCCGAGACCGCTCACCGCGGTCTTCAGGTCGACGGCCGGAATCTCGAGCCTGACCGGCACGGACCGTTTCATGCCCTTGACGGTCGTCTTGTGCGGCGGCGCGGAAGGCGGAGCGGGAACGGAATCGACGTCCTGATCAGTCTCGGACTTCGGCGCTTGAGGCGCGCCCGTGCTCGCCGTCGATGTGCCGCCGTTCGGCGCGTTCCCGGCCGCCTGCCCTGCCTGAGCGGGGCTCACTGCCTGCGCCGACTGCCCGGCCCCCGCGATTTGCCCTGTCTGTTCCGCTTGCCCTTCCTGCCCTGGTCGCCCTGCCTGTGCTTTTTGCCCATCTTGTCCGGCCGTGTTCTGTCCGGCTTGAACGGCTTGTTCGGCTGCGGCGGCCACCGGTGGCAGTGTCGACGCCTCGGAGCGCAGCCCCATCGCGGTACTGGCGACACCCAGCACCGCGAGCAGGGCCGCGAGTCCCGCGGCGCGGCGGTCGCGGATCCGGGGCATCGTCGGGTGCGTGGCGCTGGGCTCGCGGTTCCAGGGCATCGTCGGCTGCGCGGCGCGGGGGTCGCGGATTCGGGGCATCGTCGGGTGCGTGGCGCGGGGGTCGCGGATCCGGGGCATCGTCAGGCGCGCGGCCGGCGGCTCACCGCGTAGGTGGCCGTCCCGAACGCCGCCATCAGCAAGAACACACCCATCACCAGGAACGGGACCCGCCGGTCGGCCGCGCCACTACCGCCACCGGCGTCGACGCCGCCCTTGGGAGTCGGAGGAGTGGTCGTCTCCTCGCCCTCACCGCCGCCGCCGTTGTCGCCGCCGGGATTGCTGCCGCCGTTGTCGCCGTCCCCGGGAGCGCTCGTGGTGGGGTAGGCGCTCACGCCGCCACCACCCGGATTCCCGCTGGCGCCACCGGGGTCGGTGCTGCCGCCGGGATTCGCGCTCGCGCTGCCGTTGCCGGGGTTGCCGCCGCCCGGGTTCCCGTTGCTCGGCTCCGGGTAGGGCCCCGAAGCAGCGGGCCCCGAAGCGCTGGCCCCCGGCGTAGTCGGCTGCCCCGTGTTGTCACCGTTGTTGTCGCAGGTGGCGAGCACGATGAACAGCAGAATCAGCGCCAGGAGCAACCCGACGCCCAGGGCGATGGCCCGATCACGGCGCCCACGGCGCGCCGGTGCCGCATGACTTGAGGACACGAGGTGCCTTTCGTCGAGAAACGGCACATCCCGGGAGGGACGGTTGGCGCCACGTTAATGACCCCGCGTCCGAAGCGCGACCCCATGTCCGTGATCGGTCACTTTCCGCCTGCGCTCGGCCTGGGCTCAGGGTGTGGACGGAAGGGCCGATCGGAAGGGGTGGCCCGGTAGTCCGGTCGGAAGGACGCACGCTCATGACCAGCCCCGCGCAGCCTTCGGGAGCGCCCGCCGGATGGTACGCGGACCCGCACGGCCTCCCCGCCCTGCGCTGGTGGGACGGCCGGGAGTGGACCGCCCACATCCAGCCGGGCGCGACGGCGACGGTGCCGGGAGTGCCCGCCGCGACGGCCACCGGCTCACCGTTCCCGCACGACCCCACCGGCCCGCCGGTTCCGGGCGCGCACACCGCCGAGGCGCCCGGCGTGTTGGCCCCGAGTACCGCCGAGCTGACAGCCCCGTCGATCACGGCGCCGTCCGGGATGGCGCAGCAGCCGTTCAGCGGGTACTCGATGCAGCCCGTGGACGCCGTCTCCCCTCAGCTCGGCTACACCACACCGGCCACCCCGCACGGCCCGCGCCCGGCCGCTTCCCCGGAGACGGAGGCGGAGGACTCGGCGCCCCGCAACCGGGCCGTCGTCGTCGGCGCCGTCAGCCTGCTGATCAACCCGTTGCTGCTCTGCTCGATCTACGCCGTCGTGCTCGGCGTCCGCGGCCTGCCCGACGCCCGCCGGACGAGCACCCTGGCCATCGTCCTGGGCGGCGCCGGAGTGCTGACCCACATAGCCCTGGTGTTCCTGCTGACGCACGTCCTCTGACGCGTCCCTTTGCCCCGCAGCCCTCCTGCCGCCACCCTGGCGCCGCCCTCCTGCCGCCGCCCGCCCTGGGCGATCTTGAGCGATTTCTGACCGCCGAGAGGCAGAAGTCGCTCAAGATCTGCTGTTTGGCTCGTGGCGTGGGCTTGTGGCGCGGGTGCGTGTGACGGGCCGGCCGGCGTGAGGAACTGACGGCCGTGAGGTGCGGAGTGGCGTGAGGTGCGAGTGGTGTGAGGTGCGGAGCGGTGTGAGGTGCGGGCCGGGTATGCGTTCTTGGGCGATTCCTGATCCGTGGGTGGCAGAAGTCGCTCAAGATCTGCCAACTGCCAACTGCCGACTGCCGCCCTGCCGCCCGCCCTGGGCGATCTTGAGCGATTCCTGACCGTCGGGAGGCAGAAGTCGCTCAAGATCCGCTGTTCGGCGTGTGGCGTGTGGCGTGTGTCTTGTGGCGCGGGTGCGTGTGGCGGGCTGGCCGGCGTGAGGAACTGACGGCCGCGAGGTGCGGATTGGTGTGAGGTGCGGAGTGGCGTGAGGTGCGAGTGGTGTGAGGTGCGGGCTGAGTATGCGTTCTTGGGTGATTTCTGATCCGTGGGTGGCAGAAGTCGCTCAAGATCTGCCGACCGTCGACCGTCGACCGTCGACTGCCGACTGCCGACTGCCGACTGCCGACTGCCGACTGCCGTGTGCCGTGTGCCGCTCGCAGTGTGCCGCCCGCCGCGTGCCGCCTGCGGTGTGCCGCCAGCCGCCTGCCGCCCGCCGCCCGCCGCATATCGCGTGCCGCTCGCCGCGTCGCGGACTGGTGCCTCGCCCGTCGAGCGGGCCGGCGTGAGGGGACGACGCACAGGCCTGCCGCCCCGGACAACGGGACGGCAGGCCCGGCGAGGCGGGAATCTCAGGACTGAACGATCTTCAGGTTGTCGACCGCAGCCTCGACGAGGGACGCCGTACCGGCATCGGCTGCTTCGACCTGGATGCGGACGGTCTGGCCGGCGTACGAGGAGAGGTTCGCCGTCGCCGCCGCCCACGCCGCCGCCCGGTTGCTGGCCGCGCCGGTCAGCGTGGCGAGGGTCGTCGTGGTCGAGCCGGAGACGATCCGGACCCGCAGATAATCGGCGCTGGTGGCGTTGTTCAGGTGGGCGAGGTACCACGACCAGGACAGGGTCAGCGTGCCCGACGACGGCAGGGTGACGGACGGGCCGGTCAAGGACGAGATGCCGCCGTCGAGGTCGTTGGCGCCGGCGCTGGATCCGGCCGTGGCGCCGGTGATCAGCGCGTTGCTGCCGCTCGCCGCCGCGTCGAGCTGGGTGGCGACGCCGGAGCTGCTGGTGGCCGCCGGGTTGCCGCGTTCGAAGAGCCCCGCCGTGGCGGTGTCGGCCGTCCCGCGCGTCCACGAGGTGGCCGTCTCCAGATCGTCGGCCCACACGGTGGAACCGGCGGGAGTGCCGGCGGCCAGGGTCCAGACCGAGTACGCGATGGCGTCCGAGTTCCGGTCGAGGGCCGTGTCGTTGATGTTCGACGTCGTGTCGCAGGAGGCGTGGTAGCACGGGTCGAACCGGGTCGCGGTGCCACCCCAGAGGGCGACCTGGGCGGAGGTCTTGGTGCCTTCGGCGCCGGTGAAGATGCCGCCGGCCGGGATGCCCGCGGAGATGAACGGGCCGTAGTCGCTGCGGCCGTCGAAGTCGGTGCCGCGGGTGGCGACGCCGATCGAGGTGAAGTACGCCGCCAGGGTCTGCTCGATCTGCGCCGAACCGGCGGGGCCCGGTCCCGCCCCGGTGCCGTCCGAGTTGTCGCCGTCGTACAGGAAATATCCGGGGTTGGGAGAACCGATCATGTCGAAGTTCAGGTAGCCGGTGATCGCCGCCTTCTGGGCCGACGACAGCGAGTTCACGTAGGCCGTGGAGCCGCGCAGGCCGAGCTCCTCCGCGCCCCACCAGGCGAACCGCAGGTGCCGGCCGGGCTGGAACCCGGTCCGGGAGACCTGCAGCGCCACTTCGAGGATGCCCGCCGAGCCGGAGCCGTTGTCGTTGATGCCGGGGCCGGCGGTGACGCTGTCCAGGTGCCCGCCGATCATCAGCGTGTCGGAGGTGTCGCCGCCGGGCCAGTCGGCGATCAGGTTGTAGCCGGTGGCGCCGTTGTACGTGAACGACTGCTGGGTGGTGGTGAAGCCGGCCGCGTCGAGCAGGTTCTTCACGTACGTGACGGAGGCGAGGTATCCGGGCCGTCCGTGCGCCCGGTTGCCGCCGTTGGCGGTCGCGATGCTCTGCAGCTGGGTGAGGTGGGCCTTGACGTTCGCCACCGAGATGTCCGGTGCGGCGGCCGCGGCGGCCTGGGCCGGGACCGCGAGCAGGCTGACGGAAAGGGCTGCGACGCCGATCAGGGGAAGTCTGCGCATGGAACGGAGCATCGCAGGACCCGCAGCTCAGGCCTTCATATCAATAGATGCATATCGCCGTATCCAAAATGACCTCTATAAACGACATCATTGAATGCTTAGAGTGCACAGGATGCGAAGAGTCATTGCGGCCACCCTCGCCGCGTCCGTCGGGCTCCTGATCGGAGCCGGCACGGTCCCAGCCTCGGCTTCCGCTCACCGCGAGCCGGGTTACACCCCGCCCCCGATCGACTGGGGGAAGTGCGCGAGCGCGGGCCTGAACGCCCGCGGCGGGGAGTGCGGTTTCCTCGTCGTCCCCCTGGACTACGCCAAGCCCAAGGGCACGAAGATCAAGATCGCGGTCTCCCGGATCAAGCACAAGTCGAGCGCGGCGCAGTACCAGGGCGTCATGCTCACCAACCCGGGCGGCCCCGGCGGTTCCGGGCTGACCCTCTCGGTCCTCGGCGAGTACGTGCCGGACAACGCCGGCAGCTACTTCGACTGGATCGGTTTCGACCCGCGCGGTGTCGGCTCCAGCGTCCCCTCGCTGACCTGCGACGTGAACTACGCGGGCTACAACCGGCCGTACTACGTGCCGGTCACCAAGAAGCTGGAGAAGACCTGGCTGGCGAAGGCCAAGGGGTACTCGAAGGCTTGTGACGCCGCGGGCGGCGCGCTGCTCGACCACGTCAAGACCACCGACACGGTCGCCGACATGGAGAGCCTGCGGAAGGCCCTCGGCCAGAAGCAGATCAACTACTACGGCTTCTCCTACGGCACCTATCTCGGCCAGGTCTACGCCACGCTGCACCCGGACAAGGTGCGCAAGTTCGTCTGGGACGGTGTGGTCAACCCGGAGCGGGTCTGGTACGACGCGAACCTCGACCAGGACATCCAGTTCGACAAGAACATGGACGTCTACTTCGCGTGGGTCGCCAAGTACGACTCGATCTACCACCTCGGCAAGACCGCCAAGGTCGTGAAGCAGAAGTACTACTCGACCCTCCACTCGCTGATCAAGAAGCCGGCCGCCGGCAAGATCGGCCCGGACGAGTGGAACGACATCTTCGTCTCGGCCGGCTACTACGTCTTCGGCTGGGAGTCGACGACCGAGGCGTTCGCCGCGTGGGTGAACGACAAGGACCCGTCGCTGCTGCTGGAGAACTACGCCGAGCCGGGCGCCGCGGGTTCCGACAACGGGTACGCCATGTACCTCGCGGTCCAGTGCACCGACGTCAAGTGGCCGACCAACTGGTCCAAGTGGCAGCGGGACAACTGGAGGATCCACGCCAAGCACCCGTTCATGGCGTGGAACAACGCCTGGTACAACGCTCCGTGCATCACCTGGGGCGCCAAGCCCGGCAAGCCGGTCGAGATCAAGGGCAAGAAGGCTCCGGAGATCCTGCTGATCGCCGAGACGAACGATGCGGCCACGCCGTACTCGGGCGCTCTCGAGGTCCGCAAGCGGTTCGGAAAGTCGGTGCTGGTGGAGGGTGTCGGCGGCACCACGCACTCCGGTTCGCTGAACGGGATCGCGTGCACCGACGACATCATCGCGGACTACCTGGCCACCGGCGCGCTGCCGGACCGGGTCCGCGGCAACCGTTCCGACGCCCAGTGCGACCCGGTTCCGCAGCCGGTTCCCTCGGCGGCCACCGCGTCGACGTTCTCCAAGAAGGCGGCGGCGGGTCTTCCCGCTGACATCCGCGCGGAGATCGGCGTCCGGTAAAACCATGTGAAGGCCCGGGCAGGAGATCCCGCCCGGGCCTTCACCCTTTCCTTGTACGCCGGCACTCCCGCTCTCACCGAGCGGCCGTCACTTCGACGTGGCGGCCTTCTTGGCGAGCTGGATCTGCTCGTACACATGAGTGCGAAGCTCCACGAACCGCGGGTCGGCCCGGGTGTGCAGCTGATCGCGCTCGGCCGGCAGATCGATTTTCAGCTCGTCCTGCACGACCGTCGGCGACGACGACAGCATCACGACCCGGCGGCCGAGGTAGACCGCCTCGTCGATGTCGTGCGTGACGAACAGGACCGTCACCTTGAGCCGCTGCCACAGCTTGCGGACCAGGTCCTCCAGGTCGGCCCGGGTCTGCGCGTCGACGGCCGCGAACGGCTCGTCCATGAGCAGCGTCTCCGGCTCGTAGGCCACGGCCCGCGCGATGGCGACCCGCTGCTGCATGCCGCCGGAGAGCTGCCACGGGTACGCCGACTCGGTCCCGGTGAGACCGACCGCGTCGAGCGCCTCCTCGACGAGTTCCCGGCGGCGCGCCTTGGCGATCTTCTTCTGTTTCAGCGGCAGCTCGACGTTGTCGCGCACGCTCATCCAGGGGAACAGGCTGCGCCCGTACTCCTGGAAGACGACCGCCATGCCCGGCGGCGGCCCGGCGACGGCCTTGCCGTTGACGCGGACGTCCCCGCCGGTCGGTTCGAGCAGCCCGGAGATGCAGCGCAGCAGCGTCGTCTTCCCGCAGCCGGACGGACCGACCAGGCAGACCAGATCACCGTTGTCCACGGTGAACGTGAGATCGCGGAGCGCCTCCACCTCGCGGCTCCCGGACCGGTAGACCTTCCTCAGGCCTTTCACCTCAAGCATCGTGGCCCTCCTAGCCGGCCTGGCGCTGCGACTCGCGCAGCCCTTCGTACCACCGCAGCGCCCGCTTCTCGGCGAGCCGGAACACCAACGACAGCGCGAAGCCGAGCAGGCCGAGCAGGATGATCCCGCTCCACATCTCGGGGATCGCGAAGCTGCGCTGGAACTGCACGATGGTGAAGCCGAGGCCGTTGCTGGCCGCGAACATCTCGCTGATCACCATCAGGATGATCGCGATGGAGAGCGCCTGCCGGAGCCCCGTCACGATCTGCGGTCCCGCCGACGGCAGGACCACCTTGGTGATCCGGGCGACCCCGGTCACGCGATAGGAACGTGCGGTCTCCAGCACCACGCTGTCCACCGCCCGGACGCCCTCGACCGTGTTCAGCAGGATCGGCCAGACACAGCCGAAGACGATCACGATGACTTTCATGGTGTCCCCGATGCCGGCGAACAACATGATCACCGGAACCAGGACCGGGGGCGGGATGGCGCGGAAGAATTCCAGCACGGGCTCGCTGGCGTACCGGAGCCTGCGGTTGAGGCCGATGGCGAGACCCAGGCCGATGCCGAGCAGCGCCGCCAGCACGTATCCGGCGAAGAGCCGCAGCAGGCTCGGAAGCACATCGGACTTCAGCGCCTCCAAGGTCCACGTGTTCGCGAACGCCGTCAGGATGTCGGACAGCGGGGGAGCGTAGAAGCTCGTGCTGCCCGCGCTGAGGATCCACCACGCGCCGAACAGGATCAGCGGCAGTGCGAGCGCATAGATGACCTTGCGAATCATGCGATGACCTCCCCGCGCACGGACTGGTGCCAGGCGAGCAGGCGGCGCTCGCCGGTACGAGCCAGCAGGTTGATCAGGACGCCCAGAATGCCGGTCACGACGATCAGCGCGTACATGGTGGGCACCGCCTCGGAGGCCTGCGCTACCGCGATGTCCTTGCCGAGACCCGGCGATCCGATCACCAGTTCGGCGGTGATCGCCAGGATCAGGGCGACGGACGCGGCGAGCCGCACGCCGGTGAAGACGTAGGGCAGCGCGGTCGGCCAGAGCACGTACCGGACCCGGGCGAACGACGAGAACCGGTAGCTGCGCGCGGTCTCGTAGGCGACCGGGTCGACGTCGGCCACCCCGTACAGGACCTGCACGAGGACCTGCCAGAACGCGGCGTAGCAGACCAGCAGCAGCGTCGAGCCGATCTCGGTGCCGTAGAGGAGCACGGCCAGGGGGATGAGCGCGACCGACGGGATCGGCCGCAGGAACTCGACGGTGGACGCGGTCAGCGCGCGCAGCAGCGGCACCGATCCGATCACGAAGCCCGCGAGGACGCCGGCGGCCACCGCGATGAGCAGCCCCCAGCCCCACGCCACGAGCGTGTCCTTCAGCGAGATCCAGAACTGCGAGGTGCCGGCTTCGTCGGCCAGGGCCGAGAAGATCGCGCTGGTCGGCGGGAGGTACCTGTCGTCGACCAGGCCGAGCGTCGGCAGCAGTTGGATGACGAGGAGCAACCCGGCCAGGCCGGCCACACCCAGGAGAGCGGGGTGGCCGAGCCGGGCCGGGTCGCCACGACGAGCCGATGTCACGGGAGCAGCTTCTCCAGGTCCGGAGTGCCGGAGAAGATGCCGTCCTTCTCGCCGAGCTCGGCGAGGGTCTCGACCGAATCCACGTTGATCTCGACCGGCCACTTCGGCAGGACCAGGGCGGCGCGGTTCTTCTCGTCGATCTTGGTGTAGTCGGCGAGGATGGTGCGGACCGCGTCCGGGTTGGCGTCGGCGTAGGCGAGGGACTCGTTGATCGCCTCGGTGAACCGCTTGACCAGGTCCGGGTTCTTGCCGATCAGCTCGGTGGAGGCGAAGTACGCGGCCACCGACAGGTTCGGCGCGGCGTCCACGAACGTCGAGGCCACCTCGCGGCCACCGGCCGCCTTGATCGTGGTGAGCGTCGGCTCGACCACCCACGCGGCGTCGACCTGGCCGCCGTCGAGCGCGGCCGGCATGTTAGGGAACGGCATCTCGACGAACTCGATCTTCGCCGGGTCGCCGCCGGCCTTGCGGACCGACTCCCGGGTGACGGTGTCACCGATGTTCTTGAGCGTGTTCACCGAGATCTTCTTGCCGGCCAGGTCGGCGGCGGTCTTGATCGGGCTGTCGCCCTTGACCACCACGGCGCCGAAGTCCTTGGCCTGCTCGCCGGTGGAGGCGACGCCCGCGGCGACGGCCTTGATCGGCACGTTCTTGGTCTGGGCGATCATCAGCGAGGTCCAGTTGCTGAAGCCGAACTGGAACTGGCCGCTCACCACGCCGGGGACGATCGCAGCACCGCCCTGACCGGCTTCCATGGTCAGCTCGATGTTCCGCTTCGAGAAGAAGCCCTGCTTCTGGCCGAGGTAGATGGGCGCGACGTCGATGATCGGGATGACCCCGACCTTGACCTTGTCGACGCCGCCGGCGCTGTCGCCGCCACTGGAATCGGAGTCGCTGGAGGTGCCGCAAGCCGTCAGGGTGCCGGCGAGGGCTACCGCCACCATCCCCGCGAGGAGTCGCCGCCGCATATTTACTCCTTAGAAATCTGTGCGCATCACGAACATGAGTTCTCATGGAGAACGCTATGATGTGCCCCGTGTCACGTCAACGATTGGTTTCGATCATCTGATGCCGCGGGAACCGTACTACGTCCAGTCGCTCGAGCGGGGGCTCGCGGTGATCCGTGCATTCGACGCACAACATCGCGAACTGACCCTCAGCGACGTCGCACGGGCATGCGGTCTCACCCGAGCGGCGGCGCGGCGATTCTTGCTCACCCTCACCGATCTGGGGTATGTGCGGACCGACGGCAGGCTGTTCTCGCTGGCACCGAGGGTTCTCGAATTGGGGTACTCATACCTCTCCAGCCTCTCCCTGCCGGAGGTGGCCGAACCGCACCTGGAACGTCTCGTCACCCAGGTCCGCGAGTCGTCGTCTCTGTCAGTGCTCGACGGTGACGACGTGGTTTATATCGCCCGTGTCCCAACCAGCAGGATCATGCGGGTGGCGATCAACGTGGGCACGCGCTTCCCGGCGTACGCCACCTCGATGGGCCGGGTCCTGCTGGCGGCACTCCCGGAGGCGGAGCTCGACGCCTACCTGAGCCGCGCCAAGCTGGAACCCCTCACCGACCGCACCATCACCTCCCCGGACCTGCTGCGCGCCGAGATCGCCCGCGTCCGGGTGCAGGGCCACGCCCTCGTCGACCAGGAGTTGGAGGAGGGCCTGCGAGCCCTGGCCGCCCCGATCCACGACCGCAACGGCGAGGCGGCCGGCGCCGTCAACGTCTCCATCCACGCGGCCCGCGCCACCGTGGACGAGATCAGAGAGCGCTTGCTGCCCCCGTTGCTGGAGGCCGCCGCAGCCATCGAGTCCGACCTGAAGGTGGCTACGCCGCGGCGCTGACGGCCTGCTCGGCACGCCGCCCGGCGAGTCGGGCTCAAGAAAAGGCGTCCCCGGCCGAAATGACAGACCGTGATGGGGTGGCGCACCTGGGTGGCCTGCGGGCTCGCGGTGACCGCGGTCTACGCCCTGCTGCCCGAGGGCCTGCCCGCCATCGTGTGCGCGACGACGCTCTCGCTGACGTCGGTCGTGGTCATGGTGGCCGGTGCCCGGAAGCACCGCCCGGTCACCGCGATCTCCTGGTACGTCTTCGCCGCCGGCGTCTGCTCGTGGATCCTGGGCGACCTGCTCTACGCGTTCCGGCCGCCGTTCCCGTCCTGGGCCGACGCCTTCTACCTGGGCGCGTACCCGCTGCTCACCGTCGCGCTGTTCCGGCTCACCCGGCAGCGCGGGCCGATCTGGTCCGGCACCCTGATCGACTCGGCGATCATCGCGGTCGGCGTCGGCATCGTCTACTGGACGTTCCTGATCGAGCCGATCGTCACCGACCCGTCCAGGCCGCCGCTGACCCGGGCCGTCATCGCCGGCTATCCGACCGCCGGGGTGCTGCTCTGCGCGGTGATCATTCCGATCCTGCTGCGGCGCGGGCCGCGCACCCCGAGCCTCTGGATGCTGACGGCGGCCAGCGGGCTGACGCTGGTCTGCAACGTCCTCTACACGCTGGTCCCGGCCGGCCCGATCCGGCTGCTCTACACCGGCTACCTGGTGGCCTACGTCCTGTTCGCGGCCGCGGCGGCGCACCCGTCGATGGCCCTGCCGGCCGCCGGTGACGGCGACGCCCTGGGCCGCAGCCGGCTCGGCGTGCTCACCGCCTCGATGGTGCTGGTCCCGGCGGTGCTGCTGATCCGCGGCGACTGGCAGCGCTGGGGTGTCGTGGCGATCGGCTCGATGGTGCTGTTCGTGCTCGTCGCGACCCGGATGGCCGGGTACGTCCGCCGGGTCGACAGCCAGGCGCGCCGGCTGCGGGAGCTGGCCATGCACGACGACCTGACCGGCCTGCCGAACCGCCGCGAGCTGGAACAGCGGGCGTCCGCCGCGCTCGCCGACGGCCGCTGCCACATGATCGTCATCGACCTGGCCGGCTTCCGGCACGTCAACGACCGGCTCGGCCGCGCCGCCGGTGACGCCGCCCTGGTCGCGGTCGGTGAACTGCTGCGGTCCTGCTGCACGGCCGCCGGCGGCACGGCCGCGCGGATGGGCGCCGACGAGTTCGCGGTCCTGGTCCGCGCCGACGGCGAGGCCACCGCGAACCGGATCCTCGAGCTGCTCCGCCACCCGGTGCAGGCGGGCGAGCACGAGCTGCTGCTCACCCCGCGGCTGGGCATCGCGGCGGGCGAGACCGGGATGACGGCCGCCGAGCTGGTTCGCCGGTCGGACACGGCCCGGTACGCCGCCAAGTCGGCCGGCACGCCGCTGGTCCCGTACACGGCGCGGCTGGACGAGACCGCCGAGGCCGCCGAGCGTCTCGGCGCCGATCTGCGGCACAGCCTCGACGACGGCGACTTCCGGGTGGTCTACCAGCCGATCGTGTCCCTCGCGTCCGGGCGGATCGAGGCGGTCGAGGCGCTGGTGCGCTGGGATCACCCGGTACGCGGCCCGGTCAGCCCGGTGACCTTCATCCCGGTCGCCGAGGACAACGGCCTCATCGTCGAGCTCGGCGAGTGGATCATGCGGACCGCCTGCAGCCGGTTCGCCGAGTGGCGCCGGGACCTGGGGGAGGCCGCACCCCGGTACGTCAGCGTGAACGTGTCGGCCCGCCAGCTCAGCGAGCCCGGCTTCCCGGACGTGGTGGCCGGCATCCTGATGGACACCGGCGTACGCCCGGACGCCCTGCTCATCGAGGTGACCGAGACGGCCCTGTTCGGCGGCGGCGTGGCGATCGAGGCGGTCGAGACGCTGCACGCGGCGGGCATCCCGATCGCGCTCGACGACTTCGGCACCGGCCACTCGTCACTGGGGCTGCTGCGTACCGTCCCGGTCGACGTCCTCAAGGTCGACAAGTCGTTCGTCGACGAGATCACCGAGCCGGACCGGCAACCGGTCATCGTCGACGCGCTCATCCACGTCAGCAACGGCCTGGGCCTGCGCGCCGTCGCCGAGGGTGTCGAGACCGAGGAGCAGGCGGCCTACCTGCGCGGCCTGGGCTACCAGTACGCGCAGGGCTGGCACTTCGGCCGTCCGGTCGAGCACCCCGACTTCTCGGTGGCCGCGAAGGTGTGACGATGCGGCACCGATGGCGGGAGGCGTCAGTAGGGGGCCACCACGAAGACGGAGCCGCTGCTGATGATCGAGGCGCCGGCGGCGAGACCGGCGCCCGTGGAGCCGTTGGCGACGACGGTGACGATGTAAGCGCCGTCCGGGACGGGAGTGCCCAGCAGGTCGAGGTCGCAGACCAGCTCGGTGTCGCTGACCACCATGGCGACCACGCACTCGGCCACGCCGCGGTTGGTCTGCGGGTCGTAGGCGCCGATCACCAGGAACACGTGGCCGAGCGAGCTCGTGGCGTTGACGCCCGGGTCGAAGGTGATCCCGGAGAATCCGGCGCCGGTGATCGAGAGGGTGGCCGGGGCGCCCGAGGGGGCGGTGCTCGGCGCGACGGTGATGGCGTTGCTGTAGGTGAACGGGATCGCGTCCGCGGTGTTGCCGTCGCCGTTGGGATCCTGGCTGGTCACGGTGCCGCCGGGCGCCACGACGGTCAGGTACTGCCCGGTGGCCGGCGCCCGTGCCCCGGTCGTGGCGGTGAAGCTGGTGCCGCTCGACGACACCTTGATGTTCGTGAGCGCCGCCCCGCCGATCGTCGCGGTGATCGCGCCGGTGACCGGGGCCAGCCCGGTGCCGTTCACGGTGATCGCCTGGCCGCCGGCCGCGGGGCTGTTCGTCGGGCTGATCGAGGTGATGGTCGGCTTGATCGCGATCGTGTACGACGACGAGGCCAGCAGGGTGCTCGTGGTCGTGGACGTGCTGTCGTAGACGCAGACCAGCCACCGGGACTGCGTCTGGGTGCCGGCCAGGACCAGCCCGAGCGTGTTGATCGCGGGGTCCGGGTAGCCGGCGGTCGGCACCGGGAAGACGATCTTCCAGTTGGTGACCCGCTTGACCTGCGCCGGATCCACGGTCAGCACGCCCGCGGTGCTGGTGCTGCCGCTCGCGGCGATCGCGGTCTGTGCCTTCGCCCGGTCACTGCAGGTGGTGTTGCTGGCCGTGGTGGGGGAGAACTGGAACTGCACGACCGGGGTGACGCCGGCGAACGGCGTGACCGTCGTGCTGGGCGTCACCCACCCGACGATCGTGCCGCCCTCGCCGCTCGTCCCGAACGTCTTGCTCAGGTTGAGCGCCACCACCGCGGCCGAGGCGGGGGCGCTGAAACCGGCCAGGACCAGCACGGTCACGGCGATCACGGCGAGGATGGGACGGAAGCGGGTCATGCCCGGCAGCGTAAATCGCCGGGCGGGTCAGGGAAGCCATTTCTCCCAGGTCGCACGGTGGGCATCGGCCCATTTCTTCGCCGCCTGTGTCGCCGACAGGCCGTTCTGGGTCATGTCCCGCGCCACCTGGTTCTGATCGTCGTTCGTCCACGTCCAGTTCTTGATGAACGCCGCCGCCGGGTTGCCCGAGTCGACGAACGCCTTGCGACCGATCTTGTCGAGGTCGTACGACTGGTAGTCGCACGCGATCTCGTCCTTGTCGGCGTCGCAGCCCACCTTGTACGCCGGCAGCGGGACCCGGACGAGCTTCACGTCGGAGAGCAGCCACTGCGGCTCGTAGAAGTAGCCGAGCAGCGGTGTCTTCCTGGACTGCGCCTTCCGGAACGCCGTGATCAGCTTCTCCTCGCTGCCGGCGTAGACGACGGTGTAGTCCAGTTCCAGATTCTCGATCAGCGTGGCGTCGTTCGTGACGAACCCGGGGTCGCCGCCGAGGAACTGCCCCTTCTCACCGGACTCCTCGGTGCGGAACAGGTCGGCGTACTCGTTGAGCCTGGTCCAGTCGGTGATGTCCGGGTACGCCTTCGTCATCCACGCCGGCACGTACCAGCCGATCACGCCCTTGTTGCCGGTCAGGCCGAGCTCGACCGCGACCTTCTTGTTGTCGATGTACTTCTTCTTCTCCTCGTCGTGGCCCCAGTTCTCCAGGATCACGTCGACGCTGCCGTCGGCGATGCCGGCCCACGAGCTGATCTCGCTCAGCTCCTGGGTGGCGACCGTGCAGCCGAGTTCCGACTCCAGCAGGTACCCGACGACCGCGGCATTGGCGGCGTACCCGGACCAGGGGTTGACCGCGATGTTGACGGTTCCGCAGCGAGGGGTGGCGGCCACGCCCGGCGCGGGCGAGACGGCCGCCTCGCTGTTCGAGCATCCCGCCACCATGGCGAGGCCGAGGACCAGGGAGGACCAGCGTCTCATCGGGCCGCCCCCGCCCGCGCCGCGCGCCGGATCAGCACCTCTTCGGTGAGCCCGACCAGGACGCTCTTCACCGACTCGCGGTCCCGAGCGTCGCACTCGACGATCGGCACGCCGGCGCCGACCCCGAGGGCGTCGCGGACCTCGTCGAGCACGAACCGCTGGGCCCCGGTGAACCGGTTGACGCCGATGATGAACGGGATCGCGTGCTCCTCGAAGTAGTCGATCGCCGGGAACGAGTCCTCGATGCGCCGGGTGTCGACCAGCACGATCGCCCCGAGCGCGCCGTCGACCAGGTCGTCCCAGAGGAACGCGAACCGGTCCTGCCCGGGCGTGCCGAACAGGTAGAGCAGCAGCGCGTCGTCGAGCGTGATCCGGCCGAAGTCGAGCGCCACGGTCGTGGTGGTCTTGCCGGCGACCGCGGAGGTGTCGTCGATGCCGATCGACCGCTCGGTCATCTCGGCCTCGGTCACCAGTGGCTCGATCTCCGAGATCGCGCCGACGAAGGTGGTCTTGCCGACACCGAAACCGCCGCTGATGACGATCTTGACGGCGATCGGGTTAGAGGGCCCGGACACGATCCCTGATCCTTTCGATCACACTCGTGGAGAGTTCGCCGGGCTGGTCCTGGATGCTGAGGAAGCCCTGGGAGAGCAGGTCGCCGATGATCACCCGCGCCACGCCGAGCGGCGCCCGCAACGCCACCGCGAGGTCGGCGACCGACATCGGCCGCTGACAGAGCTCGACGGTCCGCATCGCCTCGAAGCGCAGCGGCGCCGAGAGCGCGGCCGGCGCCGCCCGGATCAGCGTCTCGATCCGCAGGCCGTCGTGCAGCGGCTGGGTACGCCCGCCGGTCAGCATGAACGGGCGGACCACCGGATCCTCGTCGGAGTCGGAGGGCCGGTGCGAGCCGGCGTAGGGGAAGGAGGTCATAGCGGCAGATGTTGCCTGGACTCTGCGATCAGGGCCGGGGTGAGCAGGCTGCCGAATCGCTCGGTGAGCAGCGAGATCTCGTAGCCGACCAGGCCCAGGTCGCAGTCGCTGCCGGCCACCACGCCGAGGCAGCTGCCGCCGGCGATCACCGAGACCAGCAGGAAGCCCCGGTGCATCTCGATCATGATGAGCTTCAGGCCGTCGAAGTCGTAGCGGCGCGACGCGCTGCGGGCCAGGCTCGCCAGACTGGAGACGATCGCGGCGAGCTGGTCCGCCTCGGCCCGGTTCAGGCCGTCCGAGCCGGCGATGAGCAGTCCGTCGGAGGAGACCGCCACGGCGTCGCGGACGCCGTCGGTCTGGTGCACGAAATTGCCGAGCAGCCAATTGAATTGGTGCCGATCCGCCGCCGTGTCAACGCTCATGATTCGTCCGTTCCTGTGGTTCCGGTTTTCAGAAAGCCCATTCCGCCGCGCAGAGCGTTGAGCCGATCCCGCACCGCCTCCGGCGAATCCTTCACCGGCGCCGGACGGTCCGTGACGGTGGTGGCGGTGGCCGTCTGCGGCTGGGCCCGTTGTGCCCGTGGCATTCGTTTGCGCAGGCCGTTCGCGGTCCGCGGAGCGTCCTCGGGGGAGGCGGCGGGCACGACCACGTATTCGATGTCCGACGATGGCAGGGGCCGCACCGGGGCTGGCGCCTCGATCGTGGCGGTGATCTGCCGGGCCGGCGGACTGACCGGAGCAGCGTCGGAGAGGATGGCGGCGGGCAGCGTGATCCGGGCGGTCACACCGGTCACCGGCGACGGGGTGAGCTGCACCGCGATGCCCATCTGCTGGGCCAGCCGGCCGACCACGTAGTGGCCCAGGAACCGGGCCGGCGCGGTGATGAAGTCGCCCTCGCCGCGCAGCCGCTCGTTGGCGCGCTCCAGGTCGGCCGCTGACATGCCGATGCCCTGGTCGGTCACCGCGATCAGGTAGTCGGCGCCGATCCGCCGGCCGTGGATCTCCACGTCCACGTCCGGCGGGGAGAACGACAGGCCGTTCTCGATCAGCTCGGCCAGCATGTGCGCGATGCCGCTGACCGTGGAACCGGCCACCATCGCCTCGTCGACCCGGCGCAGCGTGACCCGGCGGTACTCCTCCACCTCGGAGACCGCTGCCCGGATCACGTCGGAGACCTGCAGCGGCGAGGAGAGCTGCCGCGGGCTGGCCGCGCCGACCAGGACCAGCAGGCTCTCCGCGTTGCGGCGCATGCGGGTGGCGAGGTGGTCGAGCTCGAAGAGGTTGGCCAGGCCGGTCGGGTTCGACTCCTCGCGTTCCAGCTTGGTGATGAAGCCGAGCTGGCGGCGGAGCAGGTTCTGGTTGCGCCGGCCGAGGTTGGCGAGCGACTCGGCGGTGGTCCGGCGCAGCACCGCCTGCTCGGTGGCGAGCGAGTACGCCGTGGCCTGCACCCGGTCGAACGCGTCGGCGACCAGCCGTACCTCGACGCTGGCGCCGCGCGGGACCCGGACCGGCAGCGGCGGCGCCGTGCCGTCGCCGGCCGACGCCCGCCGGACCGCCTCGGGCAGCTGCTCACCGGCCAGCTTGTCCGCCTCCGAGGCCAGCACCGCGAGGGGCCGGGCCACCGACTGCGAGGCGACGGTGGCGAGCAGCACCGAACCGGCCAGGCAGATCAGCACGGCGCCGATCAGGACGGTGATCCGCACGGTGGCTTCGTTCTCCAGTGCCGTGGCGCGGGAGCTGATGACCGAGCCGACGTGGTGCTCCAGCTGCAGCATGTCGTCCAGGACCGTGGTGTGCGCGGACCACCAGGACTGCGGGTTGACCTGCAGGTTGCGGCCGTCGCCGGAGGCCAGGGCGACCTGTTCGAAGTACGCCGCCTCGCGGGCCGCGCCGGTGTCGAAGACGTACGCCTTCGCCGCCTTCTCGGTCGCGGTGGCGTAGCGGTCGAACGTGGCGAGCGCGGCGTCCTTCGTGGCGCGCATGGTCGCGAACTGGAGGAACTCGCCCTTGGAGAAGCCGCCCGCCGAGAAGACGCCGTTGAGGAACGCGCGCTCCTGGGCGGTGGCCTCCTTCGCCTCGCCGAGCGCTTGCAGGGCGGTGGCGCCGCGGCGGAGCTCGTCGTCGCCGGTGCCGTCCAGGTCGAAGTCGAGATTGCCCAGGTCGGCGATGCGGGCCGTGTAGAAGTCGAAGGTGGCCGCCCGTTCACCGGAGCCGGTGTCGGTGCCGGCCCGGACCCCGGCCAGGCCGTCCAGCTGCCGTACCGCCGCCGCCACCCGCTCGTCGATCTCGCCGCCGCCGATCAGCTTCTCCACGTCGACGCGCCGCAGGTCGACCTGGTCGCGGGCGGGCAGCAGCTCGGTGCGGAAGCCGTCGTTGCCGCCGAGCAGGCCGGCGGTCAGGCCACGCTCGGTCTGCAGGTCCTGGACCAGCTCCTGGACGGCGAGGTCGATGGTGACGGCGCGGGCGGTGTCCGAGGCGGACCGGTAGTTGCCGACCTCGCCGACCGCCACGATGGCGAGCAGCACCAGGGTGGCCGCGACGGGCAGGCCCAGCGTCCGGACCACGCGCCGCCGGATCGTCCCGCCTGATCCGCGAAGGCGTAACCGTCCTAAGCGAGAGGCGTGGACGGACAAGCGATCAGCTCCTCGATCGGCTGCCGATCGGCCCCGTTCCGGCCGGCACAAAAAAGATCATTAAAGATTCTTCAGAAAAGCGAGAACCGCGGGAATGGACTGATCTTCCGCGGTCGCCGGAACAGAATCTTCTCTTTGTCCTTGATGGTCAACAGTGCGGGCCGAAATTTAATATGGGAGCGCTTCCAACCCGTCGGCGGCGTCGGTCAGCCAGGCGGCCAGGTGAGCGGCGAACGAGGCGCGCACCAGAATCCGGAACCCGGATTCCCGGCGCAGAACGATCACCGGGCAGCGGGCCAGGGTGGTCTGTGCACAATCACCCACCGCGAAGACCCGCGGATGCAGATCGAGCGAGCAGCCGAAGGCGAGCAGTTCCCGGACGTGAGGACCGCCGAGGTCCAGAGTGGTGCGCTGCGCTGACACGTCCACGACGGAGGCGCCGGCGACCGCGATCCGGGCGCCGGGCGGGCCGAGCACGAGCCACTCGTCCGGGCCCAGGCTGAGGACGGTCAGCTCGCCGGCGGACGCGGAGCCGCCGGTGGGCGGGAGCGCGACGCCGAGAGCCCCGGGAGGGAGGCCGGCGCCCGGATCGGCGCGCAGGGTGGCCTGCGCCAGGAACGGGACCTCGGTGACGCCGGCCGGGAGGGCCACGCCGGCCAGGGGGGATTCAGCCATCGCGGCGGGCGCCTTCCGGGTCGTAGAGCACGGATCCGGTGATGGTCACCGGTACGAGGGAGTCGCCGACGGTGGCCCGCACGGTCTGCCCGAGACGGTCGCGGCCGCTGCTGACCAGGGCCAGCGCGAAGGTACGCCCCAGAGCGGCACTGCGATACGACGACGTCACGTGCCCCAGCACCTCGTTGCCGTCCAGCAGGTGAGCGCCCTCGGGCAGCAGGACACCGTCGTCCGGCAGTACGCCGACCAGCTGTTTCCGGCCGGCCCGGCCGGTGTCGGCCCGGGAGAACGACCGCTTCCCGATGAAGTCGGCCTTCTTCGTCGACACCGCCCATCCGAGCCCGAGGTCGTGCGGCGTGACCGTCCCGTCGGTGTCCTGCCCGATGATCGGGTACCCCTTCTCGGCGCGCAGCACGTGCATGGTCTCGGTGCCGTACGGCGTCACCCCGGACGGCAGCAGCGCCGTCCACAGCGCGAGGGCGTCCCACCAGCTCACGTTGATCTCGTAGGCCAGCTCACCGGAGAAGCTGATCCGGCAGACCCGGGCGGCGAGGCCGGCGACCGTCGCGTCCCGCCAGGTCATGAACCCGAACCCGGCACGGCTGACGTCGAGGCCGGGCGCGACGGCCGCGAGCACCTCCCGGGACCGGGGGCCGACCAGCGCGACGGTGGCCCACTGCTCGGTCACCGAGGTGCAGCGCACGCGCAGGTCCGGCCACTCGGTCTGCAGCCACTCCTCCATCCAGTCCAGGATCAGGGCGGCGTTGCCGGTCGTCGTGGTGACCAGGTAATGGTCGTCGGCGAGCCGGATCGCGGTCCCGTCGTCGAGCACCATGCCGTCCGGGCGGCACATCACGCCGTACCTGATGGCGCCGGGTTTCAGCGTGCTCATCATGTTCGTGTAGAGCCGGTCCAGGAACAGCGCGGCGTCCGTACCCCGGACGTCGATCTTGCCGAGCGTGGAGGCGTCCATCATGGCCACGTCCTCGCGCGCGGCCCGGCACTCGCGCAGCACCGCGGTGGTCATGTCCTCGCCGTCGCGCGGGTAGTACCACGGTCGTCTCCACTGGCCGACGTTCTCGAAGAGGGCGCCGTTCGCCTCGTGCCAGGAGTGCAGAGCGGTTCGTCGTACGGGGTCGGCGAGCATGCCCCGGTTACGTCCGGCGAGGGCGGCGAAGCTGACCGGGCGGTAGGGCGGGCGGAACGTGGTGGTGCCGAGCGCGCCCAGCTCGACGCCGAGCAGTTCCGCGACGACGCCACCGGTCAGCGTGCCGGAGGTCTTGCCCTGGTCGTGCGCGGTGCCGGCGGTGGTGTACCGCTTCATGTGCTCGGCCGAGCGCATCCCGGTCCCGGCGGCCCGCGCCAGATCGGCGACGGTCACGTCCCGCTGGAGGTCCACGAACTGGCTGCCCGGATCGCCCGGCAGCGTCCACACCGCGATCCCCGGCGTCCCGCGCAGCTCGTCGATCTCCGGCAGCTCCGGCCGGATCGCCGGGAAACCCGCGGCCCCGGCGGCACGCATGCCCGCCGCGGCCCCTTGCTCCAGGCATTCCTTCACGGCGTACGTCCCACCGGCCGCTCCGGCCACCTCCAGTCGCTGCCGGCAGTCCCCGTCCGGGCGGAAGGCCCCGAGTCCCGCGTCATAGGCGAGCCGCCCACCGGCCTGGCTCCAGAGCGCGCCCACCGGGTTCCAGCCGCCCGCGACGAGCAGCAGGTCGGCGTCGAACCGCCGGTCCCCGACCGTCACCGCCTCCACCTGCTCGTCGCCGATCACCGTGACGGGGGACCGGCCGGTCAGCACCTCGAAACCGCCGGAACGCGGCTCGGCCGGGCGCAGGTCGGCGATCGCGGCGATGTCGACGCCCGCGTCGCGCAGGTCCCGGGCCACGGCGTAGGCGCTGTCGTTCGTGGTGAGGACGACGGCCCGGCGACCGGCCAGCACGCCGTACCGGTGCAGGTAGGTCCGGGCCGCGGAGGCGAGCATGACGCCGGGCCGGTCGTTGCCGGTGAAGGCGAGGGAACGCTCGTGGGCGCCGGTCGCCAGCACGACGTGCCCGGCCCGGATGCGCCAGATCCGTTCCCGGGTGATGCCGTTCCTCTCGACGGCGACCACGTAGTTGTCGTCGTAGTAGCCGAACGCGGTGGTGCGGGTCAGCACTCGGGTCTCGGGGGCGGCGGCCAGCTCGGCGGTGATCGACTCCACCCAGTCGAGGTGGCGGCCGGCGCCGAGGAGGCTGCCGCCGAGGCGGGGCTGGTCGTCGACCACGATGACACGGGCGCCGGACGACGCGGCGGACGCGGCGGCGGCGAGACCGGCTGGTCCCGCGCCGATTATCAGGACGTCCGCATGAGCGTGCGTGCCGTCGTACCGGGAATGATCTTGATCTTCGGAAAGCCTGCCGCGGCCGCTCAGGCCTCGCGCGACGAGCCCGTCGGAGAGCTCCACGGTGGTGGCCGTCGTCATCGGCTCACCGAACGGCTCCTCGACCCGCACGATCGCGGTGGGCTCCTCCGGGCCGGCCGAGAAGATCCCTCGTGGACGGCCGAGGCGGATGCTCGTGGCGACCCGGCGCACACCGTTCGCGAGCAGCGCCGACGCGAGCGTGTCCCCCGGGAAGCCCTGGAGGTCGACGTCGTCGAACCGGAAGCGCAGTGGCCGGGTGCGATCGACGAGACCGCCGGTCGCCGCCCTCACGCGAGGATCTCGTTCGTCACGGTGTCCCGGGTCAGGCTGAACCAGCGGCGGCAGCCCGCGGTGTGGCACCAGCGTTCGCGGAACGGGCCCTTCGGGTTGTCGCGGAAGAACAGGTACTTCGCCCACTCCTCGTCGGAGAGCGCGGACGGGTCGGCGGGGTAGGCGACGCCCGCCTGCCCGCCGTAGTGGAACTCGGCCTCGTCGCGGCGCCCGCACCACGGGCAGGGGATGAGCATCATGATCGTGTCCTCGGGAACTCAGTGGGCTACCGCGGCGGCGCCGTGCTCGTCGACGAGAGCGCCGGTGACGAAACGTTCCAGGTCGAACGGCGCGTTCAGCGGGTGCGGCTCGCCGTTCGCGATGGTGTGCGCGTAACACCAGCCGACACCGGGCGTCGCCTTGAACCCGCCGGTGCCCCATCCGCAGTTCAGGTAGAGGTTCTCGACGGGCGAGAGGCCGACGATCGGGGAGGCGTCCGGGGTGACGTCCACGATCCCGCCCCAGGTACGCAGGACGTGCGCGCGGGCGAAGATCGGGAACAGTTCGAGCGCCGCGGCCATCTGCTGCTCGATGATGTGGAACGCGCCGCGCTGGCCGTACCCGTTCCAGCTGTCGACGCCGGCGCCCATCACCAGCTCGCCCTTGTGCGCCTGGCTCACGTAGACGTGCACGGCGTTCGACATCACCACGGTCGGGTGGATCGGTTCGAGCAGTTCGGAGACGAGCGCCTGCAGCGGATGGCTCTGCAGCGGCAGGTCGATGCCGGCCATCTTCGCGACGACCGAGGTGTGGCCGGCCGCGCTGAGCGCGACCCGGCCGGCCGCGATGTCACCCCGGGTGGTCCGCACTCCCCGGATCTCCTGACCGTGGAGGATCAGGCCGGTCACCTCGCAGTCCTGGATCAGGTCCACCCCGAGCGCGTCGGCGGCCCGGGCGTAACCCCAGGCCACGTAGTCGTGCTTGGCGATGCCGGCGCGGGGCTGGTACGTCGCGCCGAGCACCGGATAGCGCACGTCCGGCGAGATGTTCACGATCGGGCAGACGTCCTTGACGCCCGCCGGGTCGAGCCACTCGGCGTCGACGCCGTTGAGCCGGTTGGCGTGGACCCGGCGCACGCTGTCCCGGACGTCCTGCGGGGTGTGCGCCAGGTTGAGCACACCCCGCTGGCTGAACAGGATCTCGTAGCCGAGCTCCTCCTCCAGGCCCTCCCAGAGCTTGAGCGCGTGCTCGTAGATCCCGGCGCTCTCGTCCCACAGGTAGTTGGACCGGATGATCGTGGTGTTCCGGGCCATGTTGCCGCCGGCCAGCCACCCCTTCTCCAGCACCGCCACGTTCGTGATCCCGTGGTTCTTCGCGAGGTAGTAGGCGGTGGCGAGCCCGTGCCCGCCGCCTCCGACGATGATCACGTCGTAGGCGGCTCCGGGCTCGGGATCGCGCCAGAGGGGTTCTACTGGGCCAGCCACGCCTTGACCTTGTCCTCGTTCGCCTCGACCCACTTCTTCGCGGCGTCGTCGGCGGAGAGCTTGTCCTCGGCGATGTACTTCGCGACCAGGTTCTGGTCCTCGTTCGTCCAGGTGAACGCCTTGACCAGGTTGTAGGCCGGCCCGTTCGCGTCGGCGAACCTCTTGCTGACGATCTTGTCGAGGTCGTACTCCGGGTAGTCGCAGGCGACCTTCGCGGCGTCCGCGTCACAGCCCGCCGTGTACGCCGGCAGGTTCACCTTCGCGAGCTTGAGCTCGGACAGGAACCATTGCGGCTCGTAGAAGTATCCGATGATCGGTGTCTTCTTCGCCTCGGACTGCCGGAACGCCGTGATCAGCGCGGTCTCGCTGCCGGCGTAGACCACCTTGTAGTCCAGCTTCAGGTTCTTCACCAGGGCCTCGTCGTTCGTCACGAACGACGGGTCGCCGTCGAGCAGCTGCCCCTTGTCGCCGGACTCCGAGGTCTTGAACAGCGACGCGTACTTGTTCAGGTTCTTGTAGTCGGTGATGTCCGGGTACTGCTGGGCCATCCAGGGCGCGACGTACCAGCCGATGATGCCCTTGTTGCCGGTCGACCCGGCGGCCACCGCCGTCTTCTGCTCCTCGATGTACTTCTTTTTCAGGTCGTCGTGTCCCCAGTTCTCCACGATCGCGTCCACCTCGCCGGTGCCGAAGCCCTGCCAGGCGATCTCCTCCTTGAGATCCTTCTTGGTGACCGTGCAGCCGAGGTCGCGCTCGGCGACGTACGCGATGACCGCCGCGTTCGCCTCGTAGCCGACCCACGGGTTGATCGCCAGGTTGAAGGCGCCGCAGTCGGCCTTCGTCGCGGTGGCCGGCTCCTCGTCGCCGATCTTCTCTCCGCCGCATCCGGCAAGAGCCAGTGTTGCGACAGCGGCGACGGCAATGGTTGCGGATCTCATGATTTATCACCTTTCGGGGGATTCGTTCGAGCAATGCGGTCCAGCATGATGCCGAGCAGCACGATGGCGGCGCCGGCGGCGAGGCCCTTGCCGTAGAGCTGACCCTGCGAGAAACCGGCGACCACGTCGTATCCGAGAGCGCCGGCGCCGACCAGGCCACCGACCACGACCATGGACAGCACGTAGATGAGGCCCTGGTTCGCGGCGAGGGTGAGCGACCGGCGGGCCATCGGCAGCTGGACCTTGGTGATCATCTGCCAGGTGCTGGACCCGGCGGCGGTGGCGGCCTCGACCGTGGCGGCCGGGATGCCGCGCACGCCGTCCGCCACGATCTTGATGGCGACCGGAGCGGCGAAGACCACCGCCGCCACGATCGCGGTGAAGCGGGAGGCGGCGAAGAGCGCCAGGAACGGCACCAGGTAGACGAACGCCGGCATGGTCTGCCCGGCGTCGAGGGCCGGGCGGAAGACGCGGTCGGCGACCCGGCTGCGGCCCATCCACACGCCGAAGACCACGCCGAGCACCATCACCAGCAGCGTCGCGACGATCGTCATGGCCAGCGTCGTCATGCTGTCCTGCCACAGGCCGGTGCCGATCAGCAGCGCGATGCAGACCGCCGTGACGGTCGCGGCGCGGACCCCGCCGAGCAGCGCGCCGAGCGCCACCGCGACCGCGGCGACCAGCCACCACGGCGATTCGACGAGCAGCGCCTGGAGCGGGTTGAGCAACGTGTAGGTGACGGCGTTCTTGATCCATTCCGTGGCCGTCGAGAGTTCGGTCTGCAGCCGGAGGGCGACGCTGTCGGCGGTCCGGGAGATCGCGCCGCCGATCCGGGCGCCGTCGGGGAACTCGGCCGCCCAGTAGTACGTGTAGGAGAGATAGCAGCAGATCACCGCGACGACGCCGAGCGCCGACCGGGGGATCCGCCCGGTTCGGCGCCGGTCTCCCGCTGCTGTGGTGACCCGGTCGAGGACCACTGCCATCACCACGATCGCGAGGCCGGCGTTGAACGCGGTGCCCACGTCCAGGGTCTGCAGCGCCTTGATGACGGTCTTGCCCAGGCCGGGCGCGTCGATCAGCGCGGCGATCGTGACCATCGACAGCGCCGCCATGATGGTCTGGTTGACGCCGAGCACGATGGTCCGCTTCGAGAGCGGGAGCAGCACGTGCCGCAGGCGCTGGAAGCCGGTCGCGCCGAGCGAGTCGGTCGCCTCCACCGCCGAGCGCGGCACCGAGCGGATGCCGTGCGCGGTGAGCCGGATCGCCGGCGGCATCGCGTAGATCAGCGTCGCGATCGTCGCCGACGCCGGTCCGATCAGGAAGAGCAGCGTGAGCGGCGCCAGGTAGACGAAGGTCGGCATCGTCTGCATGAAGTCGAGCACCGGCGTGACCAGCCGGTGGAACCGGTCGGAGAGCCCCGCCCAGATGCCCAGCGGGATGCCGATCGCGAGGGAGATCGCCACCGCCGCGAGGGTGAGCGCCAGGGTGTCCATGCTCTCCTGCCACAGCCCCTGCAGCCCGAAGAAGATCAAGCCGGCCGCGGTCAGGAGCGCCGGCTTCCAGCCCGCGAAGAACCAGGCCGTGTACGCGGCGAGCCCCACCACGCCCAGCCACCCCAGAACGGGGACCGGACGCCCGAACGACGGCTGGGCGATCAGGTCCTGAAGGAACGTGACCAGCGCGTCGATCCCGGCGCGGATCTCGTTGAAGAAGTGCAGGAAGACCGGGCTGCTGTTCCGGTTCGCGCCGACCGTGTCGTTCACGTCGTTGAGCCACTGGTGCAGCGGCGTCAGGTCGGCGGGGGAGAGCCCGAGCGTGTGCGTTCCGTGAGTGGGGATCCAGATCGCGACCCAGGCCAGCAGCACCGCGCCGACCAGGAGCTTCTTACCGGGTCTTTTGAAGGAGGTCGCCGCCTTGGTGACGGCGGCAGTCGTCACGCCGCCACCTCGGCCATGATCTCGTGTTCGGTGACCACGCCGAGCAGTTCGCCGTCCTGCACCACCTTCACCGGGCTGCGGGCGGCGAGCACCGGCCGGACCGCGTCCCGGACCACCACCTCCGGGCCCAGCTCGGGGCCGTCCAGCGCGTCCTCCGGACGGGCGTCCCGCATGATCCAGCGCAGGGTGAGCACGCTGGGCCGGGGCACATCACGGACGAAGTCCCGGACGTAGTCGTCGGCCGGCGCGCCGACCAGCTCGGGGCCGGTGCCGCACTGGACCATCCGGCCGTCCCGCATGATCAGGATCCGGTCGCCGAGCTTCAGCGCCTCGGACAGGTCGTGGGTGATGAAGACCATCGTCTTGCCGACCTCGCGGTGCAGGCGGATGACCTCGTTCTGCATGTCCCGGCGGATGAGCGGGTCGAGGGCCGAGAACGGCTCGTCGAAGTAGAGGACGTCCGGGTCGACGGCGAGGGCCCGGGCCAGGCCGACCCGTTGCTGCATGCCGCCGGAGAGCTGGTCCGGGTAGGAGTTCTCGTAGCCGCCGAGGCCGACCAGGTCGATCACCTCGCGGGCTCGCCTCTCCCGCTCGGCTCTCCCGGCGCCGCGGATCTCCAGGCCGTACGCCACGTTGTCCAGGACCCGCCGGTAGGGCAGCAGACCGAAGTTCTGGAAGACCATGGAGAACTTGTTGCGCCGCAGGTCGCGCAGCCGCTTGCGGCCCGCGGCGAGGATGTCCTCGCCCTCGAAGACCACACTGCCGGCGGTCGGCTCGACGAGCCGGGTGAGGCAGCGGACCAGGGTGGACTTCCCCGATCCGGACAGGCCCATCACCACGAACACCTCGCCGGGCGCCACGTCGAACGTGACCTCCCGGACGGCGGCGGTGCAGCCGGTCCGGTCCATCAGCTCGCGGCGGGACAGCGCGGCGAGCTCCTCGTTCCGCGGAACCTGCCCGGCCTTGTTCCCGAACACCTTCCACAGGTCCCGGACCGCGATGACTGCCATCGGTGTTGTCTCCTCAGGGCTGGAACCAGTGCTGCGGGCGGGGATCGGTGTTCTGCCAGATGTGCTTCGTCTCGCGGTACTCGTCGAGTCCGCTCGGGCCCAGCTCGCGGCCGATGCCGGACTGCTTGAACCCGCCCCACTCGGCCTGCGGCACGTACGGGTGGTAGTCGTTGATCCAGACGGTGCCGTGCCGCAGCCGCCGCGCGACCCGTTGCGCCTTGGCGGCGTCCGTCGTCCAGACCGCCCCGGCCAGCCCGTAGTCGGTGTCGTTGGCGATCCGCACCGCCTCGTCCTCGCCGGTGAACGTCTCCACGGTGAGCACCGGCCCGAACGACTCGTCGCGGACGACGGTCATGCCCGCATGACAGCCGTCCAGGACGGTCGGCAGGTAGAAGAGTCCGTGGGGATTGCGCCCGCCGCAGCGCAGCACCGCGCCCTCGCCGAGACCGGTGGCGACGTAGTCCTCGACCTTGGCGAGATGAGCCGCCGAGATCAGCGGCCCGGCCTCGGCGTCCGGGTCGAACGGGCCGCCCAGCCGGATCCGGCTCGCCCTCTCCACGACGGCGTCCACGAACCGGTCGTGGATCGACTCCTCGAGGATGAGCCGCGCGCCGGCCGAGCAGACCTGCCCGGAGTGCAGGAAGACGGCGGTGAGCGCGAAGTCCACGGCGGTCGCGAAGTCGGCGTCGGCGAAGACCACGTTCGGGTTCTTGCCGCCCAGCTCCAGCGCCACCCGCTTCACGGTCCCGGCCGCGGCGGCCATCAGCGTGCGCCCGGTCGCCAGGCTGCCGGTGAACGAGACCAGGTCGACGCCCGGATGCTCGGCCAGCGGCGCGCCGGCCTCGGGCCCGGCGCCGAGCACCAGGTTCGCGACGCCGTCCGGCAGCCCGGCCTCGGTGAGCAGCCGGATCAGCAGGATCGACGTCGACGGGGTCAGCTCGCTGGGCTTCAGGACGAACGTGTTACCCGCCGCAAGGGCGGGCGCGACCTTCCAGGAGGCCTGGAGCAGCGGATAGTTCCACGGGGTGATCAGGCCGCAGACGCCGACCGGCTCGTGCACGACCCGGCTGACCACGTCCGGGCGGCCGGTGTCGACGACCCGGCCGGCGTCGTCGGTCGCGGCGATCCCGGCGTAGTAGCGGAAGCACGCCGCCACGTCGGCCATGTCGTACTCGCTCTCCACCAGGCGTTTGCCGGTGTCGAGCGATTCGGCGCGGGCCAGCTCCTTCGCGTCCCGGTCGATCAGGCCGGCGACCCGGTGCAGCAGCGCGCCGCGTTCCACCGCCGGCGTGCGCGGCCACGGTCCCTCGTCGAACGCCCGCCGGGCGGTCTCGATGGCCGCGACGGTGTCCTCGCGGCTGAACTCGCGGACCGTCGCGACCAGGGTGCCGTCCGCCGGGCAGCGGATCTCCCGCTCGTTCACCGGCTGCCGCCCAGCTCGGCCGGGGCCAGCGGGGTGTTCTCCAGGATCAGGTCGGCGGCCTTCTCGGCGACCATCATGACCGGGGCGTAGATGTTGCCGTTCGTCACGTACGGCATCACCGACGCGTCCACCACCCGCAGACCCTCCACACCGTGGACCCGCATGGTCGCGGGGTCCACCACCGACATGTCGTCGACGCCCATCCGGGCCGTGCACGACGGGTGCAGCGCCGTCTCGCCCTCCCGGCGCACCCAGTCGAGGATCTGCTCGTCGGTTCGCACGTCCGTTCCCGGCGAGATCTCGCCGCCGTTGAACGCGGCGAGGGCCGGCTGGTTGAGGATGTTCCGCGCGACCCGGACCGCCTCGACCCACTCGCGCCGGTCCTGGTCGGTGGAGAGGTAGTTGAACCGCAGCGCCGGGTGTTCCCGCGGATCCCGGCTGCGGATCTTCACACTGCCGCGGGCGTCCGAGTACATCGGGCCCACGTGCACCTGGTAGCCGTGGCCGCCGGCCGGCGCCGAGCCGTCGTAGCGGACCGCGATCGGCAGGAAGTGGAACATCAGATTGGGGTACGCCACGGTCTCGTTGCCGCGGACGAACCCGCCGGCTTCGAAGTGGTTCGTCGCGGCCGGGCCGCTGCGCAGGAACAGCCACTGCGCGCCGATCCACGGCCGGTGCCGCCACTTCAGGTACGGCTGCACCGACACCGGCTGCGTGCAGGCGTACTGGATGTAGACCTCGAGGTGGTCCTGGAGGTTCTCGCCGACGCCGGGCAGGTGGTGGACGGTGTCGATGCCGAGCGCGGTCAGCTCCTCGGTGTGCCCGATGCCGGAGAGCTGGAGGATCTGCGGTGTGTTGATCGCCCCGCCGCAGAGGATCACCTCACCGGCGTGCACCCTCTTACCGTTGCCGTACTCGACACCGACGGCTCTCCCGTTCTCGAAGATCACCCGGTTGACGTGCGCCCGGGTCCTCACGGTGAGGTTGGGCCGCTTCATCGCCGGGTGCAGGTAGGCCCGGGCCGCCGAGAGCCGCCGCCCCCGGCTGATGTTCCGATCGAACGCCGCGAAACCCTCCTGCCGCTCCCCGTTGACGTCGGTGGTGGGCGGGTAGCCCGCCTCCCGGCTCGCCGCCAGCATGGCCTGGAACAGCGGGTTCGTGGCCGGCCCGCGTTCCAGCACCAGCGGGCCGTCGTGGCCGCGGAACGCGTCGTCCGGCTCGGCCGCGAGGCAGTTCTCCATCTTCTTGAAGTACGGCAGGCAGTGCGCGTAGTCCCAGCCGCCCATGCCGGGATCGGCCGCCCACCGCTCGTAGTCGAGGGGATTGCCGCGCTGGAAGATCATGCCGTTGATGCTGCTGGAACCGCCGAGCACCTTGCCGCGGGCGTGGTAGATGCGGCGGCCGTTCATGTGCGGCTCGGGTTCCGATTCGTACTTCCAGTCGTAGAATCGGCTGCCGATCGGGAAGGTCAGCGCCGCCGGCATGTGGATGAAGACGTCCCACGGGTAGTCGGGACGGCCCGCTTCGAGGACCAGGACGCTCGTGCCCGGGTCGGCGGAGAGACGGTTCGCGAGCGCGCTGCCGGCCGAGCCGCCGCCCACGATCACGAAGTCGTACCGGGTGGTCATGGGCGTGCCCCTTCCGGGAGCGCGACGTGCACGACACCACCGGTCACCTCGACCCGGTGGGTGCGCACCGGGTGCTTCGCCGGCGGCTGGTCCACAGCGCCGGTGCGCAGGTCGAACCGGGAGGCGTGCAGCGGGCACTCCACCTCGCAGCCCTCCAGCCAGCCGTCGGCGAGCGAGGCGTCCTGGTGGGTGCAGGTGTCGTCGATCGCGAACACCTCACCGTCCTCGGTGTGGAAGATCGCGACGGGTGGGTCGCTCTCCCACCGGTACGCCTCCCCGCGGGGGATGGCGCTGAGCGGGCAGACGGGCTGCAACATCAGGCCTCCTGAGGAACGGCTGTCAGCCGGCGGCGCCACTGGGTGAACAGTCGTGGCTGGTTCATGCCGAGCACCGCCACCGGGTGGCCGCCGCGTTCGTAGACGGCCAGGAAGCTGCGCTCCTCCGGGTCGCCCTCGACGATCCGGACGCTGTCGCCGGCTTCGCGGTGGCCGGCGAATTGCAGGTGGACGCCGTACTGGTCGGACCAGAAGTAGGGCGCTCGCGGCGCAGGGGCGGTCGTGCCGAGCAGCGTGGCGGCGGCGATCTTGGGGTGTTCGACGGCGTAGGTCCAGTGTTCGGAGCGGATGCTTCCGCGCTGGATGGCGCAGTCGCCGGTCGCTACCACGTGGGGGAGGTTCGTCGAACCGTCCGGGGCGATCACGACGCCGTTCGTCATGTCGATCGTGGAGTCGGCGAGCCAGGCGACGTTGGGCAGTGAGCCGATGCCGGCCACCACGACATCGGCCGGGAGCAGGGTTCCGTCGGCGAGTTCGACCTGGTTGTCGTGGACTCCGCTGACGGGGATGCCGGTGAGCAGCCGGGTGCCGTGGTCGGCGTGCAGACGAGCGCAGATCCCGCCCATCTCCGGTCCGAGTGGTCCGGCGAGGGGCGTGGGCAGCGCCTCCACGACGGTCACGTCCAGGCCGAGCGACCGCGCGCTGGAGGCCACCTCGGCGCCGATGAAGCCGGCGCCGATGACGACGACCTTGCCTCCCGCTTTCAATGCGTCGCGCAGGGCGATCGCATCGTCCACGGTCCGCAGCGTGTGCACGCCCGGATAGGACGGCTGCCGTGCCCTGGCACCGGTCGCGATCACTACCCCGTCGACCCGGATCTCCTCGCCGGTGTCCAGGTGAATGCTGCGGTTGCGGGCGTCGAGCCGGGTGGCCGCGACACCCAGCCGCCAGGTCACTCCAAGATCGCCGCTAGAGGCCGGGAGCACGAGGTCGTCGATCGTGGCGGCGCCGGTCAGGAACTCCTTGGACAGTGGCGGGCGGTCGTAGGGCTGATGACGCTCGGCGCCGATCGCGATGATCTCGCCCGCGAACGACTGCCGGCGCAGGGCGCGTGCGGCTGCCAGACCCGCGAGGGAGGCACCGACAATCCCGACTTTCTCCACGCCTGTAACCGCCTCCGTTGTGGAACACGAAACAGCGAGTGAGACGCGCAACAGCCTGCCCGGGGCGGAGATCGATAGTCAAGAGAGCGTCAATGTCCGGTCACGTGTTGCAACTTCCCGGAAATGACTGGCTTATCGTTGCGCCATGAGCAACAACAATCCGGCTCCCGTCCAGTCCGTCGACCGCGCGCTGAGCATCCTGGAGATCCTGGCGCGGCGGAAGGGCGCCGGCGTCACCGAGATCGGCAGGGAGCTGGGCGTTCACAAGTCGACGGCGTTCCGGCTGCTCGCCGCGCTGGAGAGCCGGGGGTTCGTGGAGCAGACGCAGGAGCGCGGGACGTACCGCCTCGGCCTCGGCGTGGTCCGGCTGGCCGGCGCGGTCACGGCGCAGCTCGACCTGAGCCGCCAGGGCAACGAGGCCTGCGACCGGCTCGCCGCCGATCTGGGGGAGACCGTCAACATCGCGATCCTGGACAGCGGCCGGGCCGTGAACGTGACCCAGAGCCGGGGCGCCGCGTCGATCAGCAGCCACAACTGGGTCGGCCGGCAGACGCCGCTGCACGCCACGTCCAGCGGCAAGGTCCTGCTCGCGTTCGCGCAGGCAGAGATGGCGGACGGCGATCTGGAGCGCTTCACCGCGGCGACGGTGACCGACGGGGCCGAGCTGAGCCGCCAGCTGGCGCAGATCCGGGAGGCCGGCTGGGGGTTCACGGCCGAGGAGTACGAAGTGGGGCTCAACGCCGTGGCCGCGCCGATCCGGGGCGCGGACGGATCGGTGATCGCGGCCCTGAGCGTGTCGGGCCCGGCGTACCGGCTGGATCGGGCGAGTTTCCCGGCGATCGCCGAGCGGGTCATCGCGGCGGCCGCTGAAGTGAGCGGCCGGATGGGAGCGTCTTTTTAACAATCGGCGGTCTTGACGCCTGTTGCCCGGCGCGCTCAAGCTGTTGCGTATTCCAGCGTGAGTTGCGCTTCGTGAAACGCAAACAGGTGGATACCTATGACCCCTCGCGTAGTCATCATCGGCGCCGGCGTGGTCGGCAGCGCCCTCGCGGACGAGCTCACCGAGCGTGGCTGGACCGATGTGACGGTCGTCGACCGCGGCCCGCTCTTCACCACCGGCGGCTCCAGCTCGCACGCTCCCGGACTGGTCTTCCAGACGAACCCGTCGAAGACCATGACCGAACTGGCCGCGTACACCGTCGCCAAGCTCACCGGTCTCGGCGTCTTCCGGCAGGTCGGCGGTCTGGAGGTGGCGACGACCGAGGCCCGCCTGCACGACCTCCGCCGCAAGCGCGGCTGGGCCACGTCGTGGGGGGTCGCGAGCGAGCTGATCGACCCGGTCGCCTGCGCCGCGCTGCATCCGTTGCTCGACCCCGGGCGGATCCTCGGTGGTTTCCACGTGCCGGCCGATGGGCTGGCCGATCCGGTCGGCGCGGTGACCGTGCAGGCGTCACGGGCGATCGCGCGCGGCGCCCGGTTCATCGGCTCCTGCCTGGTGACCGGCATCGGTCGCGCGGGTGGCCGGGTCACCGGGGTGGAGACCGATCAGGGGTTCCTCCCGGCCGACGTGGTGGTCTGCGCGGCCGGCTTCTGGGGTCCGGAGATCGGGCGGATGGCCGGCCTGACGATCCCGTTGCTGCCGCTGGCCCATCAGTACGCCAGGACCGGTCCCGTCGCGTCCTTGTCCGACGAGGTTCCGATCCTCCGGCACCAGGACCAGGACCTCTACTACCGCGCGCACGGTGATCGGCTGGGGATCGGCTACTACGGACATCGCCCGCTGCTCGTCGGCGATCTCGGAGAGCCGCCGGCCATGCCGAGCGTGCTGCCGTTCACCGAGGACGACTTCGCGCCCGCCTGGCGGGAGAGCGTCACGCTGCTGCCCGAACTCGCCACGTCCAAGGTCGAGGAGGGCATGAACGGCATCTTCTCGTTCACCACGGACGGCTTCCCGCTGCTCGGCGAGCACCGCGACCTGGCCGGCTTCTGGGTGGCCGAGGCCGTCTGGGTGACGCATTCGGCCGGCGCCGCGCGCGCCGTGGCGCAGTGGCTCGCGGACGGCCGGCCCGGCGTCGACCTGCACGAATGCGATCTGCACCGGTTCGAGGACGTGCAGCTCGCCCCGAGCTACATCACCGAGCGCGGCAAGCAGAACTTCATCGAGGTCTACGACATCGTCCACCCGCTGCAGCCGATGGAACGGCCGCGCCCGCTGCGCACCAGCCCCTTCCATCCCCGGCAGCGCGAGCTGGGCGCGGTCTTCCTGGAGGGTTCCGGCTGGGAGCGACCTTTCTGGTACGAGGGGAACGCCCGCCTTCCGGAGGTCCCGTTGCCGCCACGGGACGCCTGGTCGGCGCGTTACTGGTCGCCGATCGCCGCGGCGGAGGCGGTCGTCACCCGGGAACGCGTGGCGATGTACGACATGACACCGCTGAAACGCCTCGAGGTGACCGGCCCCGGCGCCCTGGACTTCCTGCAGTGGCTCACCACCAACGACGTGTCGAAATCGGTCGGCGCCGTCACCTACACGCTGATGCTCGACGTGGACGGCGGCGTCCGCAGCGACCTCACCGTGGCCCGCCTCGGCGAGCAGACGTTCCAGGTCGGCGCGAACGGTCCGATCGACGAGGACTGGATGCGGCGGCACCTGCCCGCCGACGGGTCCGTGCAGGTCCGCGACATCACCGCGGGCACCTGCTGCATCGGCCTGTGGGGACCCCTGGCCCGGGCCGTCCTGCAGCCGCTGACCAGCACGGACTTCTCCAACACGGCCCTGCGCTACTTCCGCGCGCAGCGGGCCTACATCGGGGAGGTGCCGGTGACGGCCCTGCGCCTGTCGTACGTCGGGGAGCTGGGCTGGGAGCTCTACACCACTGCCGATCTCGGCCTCAAGCTCTGGGACACGCTATGGGCCGCCGGGCAGGACCACGGGATCATCGCGGCCGGGCGGAGCGCGTTCACCAGCCTTCGATTGGAGAAGGGATATCGCGGGTGGGGAACGGACGTCACAGCTGAGCACGACCCGTACGAGGCGGGTTTGGAATTCGCCGTGAAAATGGAGAAGGGCGCATTCGTCGGCCGTGATTCTCTGCTCCGGAGATCGTCGCCTTCGCGCCGGCTCACGTGCTTGACGCTCGACGATGCCGGCGCGGTGGTGATGGGTAAGGAACCGGTGTACGCCGATGGCTTACCTGTCGGCTACGTGACCAGTGCCTCCTATGGTTACAGCGTCGGGCGGACCGTCGCCTATGCCTGGCTTCCCGCAACGCTCTCGGTGCCCGGCGCCGCGGTCGCCGTCGACTATTTCGGCGAGCGTCTGGCGGCGACCGTGAGGGCCGAGCCGCTCTTCGACCCGCAGATGGAACGCATTCGCCGTTAGAGGGTTATCACCGTGACCGAAAGCCTCATGCCGACTCTTCCCGGCCACTACTACACCGACCCTGAGATATTCGCTCTCGAGCAGTCCCGCATCTTCGAGACGATGTGGTTCTGCGTGGCCCGTGCCGCTGACCTCCCCACCGCCGGCAGCTTCCGGTCGGTCGATGTCGGACGGGAGAGTGTGCTGATCGTCCGCGGTCGTGACGGCGGGCTGCGCGCCTTCCTGAACATCTGCCGGCACCGGGGCGCGCGCCTCTGCGTCGAGGAGAGCGGAACGGTGAAGCGGGCGCTGCAGTGCCCCTACCACGCGTGGACCTACGGCCTGGACGGCAAGCTGATCGCCGCCCCCAACCTGACCAGCATGCCCGATGTCGACCGGGTGGAGTACGGCCTGGTCGGCGTGCATCTGCGGGAGTGGATCGGGTACGTCTGGGTGTGCCTCGCGGACCGGCCGCCGGCCTTCGAGGACGACGTGATGGGCGCGGTCACCGAGCGGCTCGGCGACCTCTCGGCCATCGACTCCTACGAGATCGAGGATCTGGAGGTCGGCAGGCGGATCCGGTACGACGTGCGTGCGAACTGGAAGCTGATCGTGGAGAACTTCATGGAGTGCTACCACTGCGCGACCATCCACCCGGAGCTCACCGAGGTGCTGCCGGAGTTCGCCGGCGGCTACGCGGCGCAGTACTACGTCGGGCACGGCGCGTCCTTCGGCCCGGAGATCCAGGGCTTCACCGTGGACGGCGGCGAGGGTTTCGCGAAGCTGCCCGGCGTCACCGGCGACCAGGACCGGCGCTACTACGCCGTCACCATCAAGCCGCAGGTCTTCGTCAACCTGGTCCCGGACCACATCATCCTGCACCGGATGTACCCGGTCGCCGCCGACCGCACGATCGTGGAGTGCGACTGGCTCTACTCCAAGGAGGTCGTCGCCTCGGGCCGCGACGTGTCCCGCTCGGTGGAGCTCTTCCACCGTGTCAACGTCCAGGACTTCGACGCCTGCGAACGCTGCCAGCCGGCGATGAGCTCCCGGGCCTACGCGCGCGGCGGCGTTCTCGTCCCCTCGGAGCATCACATCGGCGCATTCCACGACTGGGTCTTGGCGAAGCTCTAGTGATCTAACCGGGTTTGCAAATACGGTCATCGATATCTTCCGCCGGGAAGGAGTCGTCGATGACTCATCGCATGATCCCCGCTCTCTCCATGATCGCCCTGGTCGCCGCCTGTTCCTCCCCGGATGCGCCGGCAGGCGGCGGTGCGGACTACCCGGACCACAACATCACCATCGTCGTGCCGTTCAGCGCCGGCGGCCCGACCGACACCGTGACCCGCATGATCGCCGAGCCGATGGCGAAGTCGCTCGGCGCCGAGATCGTCGTGCAGAACGTCGAGGGCGCCGGCGGCACCGTCGCCGCCGGCGAGGTCGCCCGAGCCGAGCCGGACGGCTACACCGTCCTCATGCACCACATCGGCATGTCCACGGCGCCGGCCCTCTACAAGGACCTCGGCTACTCCCCGCTCGACGACTTCGCGACCGTCGGGCTGGTCACCGAGGTGCCGATGACCGTGGTGGCCCGCCCGGACCTGCCGCCGGCGACGCTGGCCGAGCTGACCGCCTACGTGAAGGCCGAGCAGGACACCGTCACGCTCGCGAACGCCGGCATCGGCGCCGCCTCCCACCTGTGCGGGCTGCTGTTCCAGTCGGCGGCCGGGGTGAAACTGCAGGAGGTGCCGTACCAGGGCACCGGCCCGGCGCTCACCGACCTGGTCGGCGGGCAGGTCGACGTCATGTGCGACCAGACCACCAACACCACCGGCCAGATCACCGCCGGGAAGGTGAAAACGTACGCGGTGACCACGCCGGAACGGGTCTCCTCGCTGCCCGAGGTGCCGACCACCACCGAGGCCGGGATGCCGCAGCTGCAGTTCAGCGTGTGGCACGGGTTGTACGTCCCGGCCGGCACGCCACCGGAGGTCGCCGGCAAGCTCTCCACGGCTCTCCAGGCCGCGCTCGCCGACCAGGCGGTGATCGACCAGATGGCCAAGCTCGGCACCGCGCCGGTCGATGCCGCCGACGCGACACCCGAGGCCCATCGGGCCCGTCTCGAGGAACAGACGACGACCTGGGCCAAGGTCATCGCCGACGCCGGCGTGCAGCCCTCGTAGATGCGCGGCTCCACGGATCTTCTCGCCGGTGGGATCTTCACCGTCATCGGCGGCGCCTTCGTGGCGGGGTCCCTCAGTCACGACCGGGGGACCCTGCTGCGGATGGGTCCCGGGTTCTTCCCGCTGGTGGTGGGCGTGATCGTGGCTGTTCTCGGCCTGGCGATCATGTTTCAGAACTCGGGCGTCGCCTTCGGGGCGATTCCTTGGCGAGCGGTGATCCTCATCGTGGCTGCCGTCGGATTCTTCGGATATTTCGTGCGGAGGCTGGGCTTCGTGCCGACGTCGTTCGTGACGGCGCTGCTCACCGCGCTGGCAGAGCCGCGGTGGGTGGCGGCACGTCCGGTGCGTGCGCTGGTGGTGGCGGCCGGACTCACCGTGGCGGCCACGCTGATCTTCGTGGTCGGGCTGCGACTGCGGATCCCGCTGTGGTGGTTCTGAGATGGAGAACCTGCTCCTCGGCTTCTCCACCGCGCTGCTGATCCAGAACGTCGTCTACTGCTTCGCCGGCGTGCTGCTCGGGACGGCGGTCGGCGTGCTGCCCGGCATCGGGCCCACCGCCACGGTCGGGATGCTGCTGCCGATCACGTTCGGATTCGAGCCGGTCACCGCACTGATCATGCTGGCCGGGATCTACTACGGCGCGCAGTACGGCGGCTCGACCACCGCCATCCTGATCAACCTGCCGGGGGAGTCGTCGGCGGCGGTCACCGCCCTCGACGGCCACGAGATGGCGCGGCAGGGCCGTGCCGGTCCGGCGCTGGCGGCGGCCGCGATCGGCTCGTTCGTCGCCGGCACCGTCGCGACCGTCGTCCTGGCCGTCGCCGCGCCGCCGCTCGCCGAGGTGGCGCTGAGGTTCGGCCCGGCCGACTACTTCGCGCTCGTGCTCTTCGGCCTGATCGTGTCGATCGCGCTGGCTCGGGGCTCGGCGCTCAAGGCCCTCGCGATGATCGCCCTCGGCATCCTGCTCGGCACCGTCGGGCAAGACATCTACACCGGTACGCCGCGGTTCGTGCTCGGCCAGCGCGAACTGTACGGCGGCATCGACTTCGTCTCGGTGGCGGTCGGCATGTTCGGCGTCGCCGAGATCCTGCGGAATCTGTCCTCCCCGCCCGAGGAGCGCCCGGCGCTGCTCGGCCGCGTGGAGCATCTCTGGCCGACCGCCTCCGATCGCCGCCGCATCGTCGGCCCGATCCTGCGGGGCACCGGCGTCGGCTCCGCCCTCGGCGTCCTCCCCGGCGGCGGCCACGTGCTGGCGTCCTTCACCTCGTACGCCGTCGAGAAGCGCGTCTCCCGGCGGCCCTCGGAGTTCGGCCACGGCGCCATCGAAGGGGTGGCCGGTCCGGAGTCGGCGAACAACGCGGCGGCGCAGACCTCGTTCATCCCGCTGCTCACCCTGGGCCTGCCCGCGCATCCGGTGATGGCGCTGATGGTGGGCGCGTTCATCGTGCACGGCATCACCCCGGGACCGAACGTGATGAACGACGAGCCGGCCCTCTTCTGGGGCCTGATCGCCTCGATGTGGATCGGCAACCTGATGCTGGTCCTGCTCAACCTGCCGTTGATCGGCATCTGGGTCCGGCTGCTGCGGGTGCCGTACCAGATCCTCTTCCCGATGATCGTCCTCTTCGCCGTGATCGGGACCTACTCGCTGGCGTTCAACGCCTTCGACGTCTACGCCATCGCCGTCTTCGGCGTCCTCGGCTTCGTCCTGATCAAGTGTGGCTGCGAGCCGGCGCCCCTGCTGCTCGGCTTCGTCCTGGGCCCGCTGCTGGAGGAGAACCTCCGACGGGCGCTGATCATCTCCCGGGGCGACCCGGCCGTCTTCCTGACCCGGCCGATCTCGGCGACCCTGCTGGTGCTGGCCGTGGTGACGCTGGTCATCACCGTCCTGCCGGCGATCCGGAAGCGCCGGGAGGAGGTCTTCACCGATGACGAATAGGCTCAGCGCAGCTTCTGCAGGCGGATCGTGGTGCCGGCCGGCACCGAGTGGATGCGCACCAGATCGCACAGCTCGTTCGCCAGGACCAGCCCGAAACCGCAGTGCCCGATGTCCGGCGGCATGATCCGGCCGGCCAGGGGATCGGTCAGGTGCCCGGAATCCTCGAACTGGCAGACCACCATGTCCGGCTCGGCCCAGACGGTGACCCGTCCGCGGCCCGTGGTGTGCTCGACGGTGTTCGCCGCCACCTCGCTCGCGGCCAGGACCAGTTCCTCGGTGCGGACCTCGGTCAGGTGCGCGGCTGCGGTCCGCCGCACGAAGCTGCGGACGGCGGAGAGCGCGTCCCGGTAGACCAGCGAATCCGCGTCCGGCGGAGGCGGTGGCAGTGGCTGATTGAAGGCGGCCGCCGTCACCACCGGGTCGGCGTAGCGGTCGCTGTCGCGCAGGACCCCGTTCTCGATCATGGTCGGATGAGTGGACCAGGCGTCCTCCACCACGGCGGGGTCGAGCCGTTCCACGTCGTACGGGCACAGGATGGCGGCGTCCCGGCCGGCGAACGCCGCGTTGATGAGGGCCTCGTGCGCGGCGCAGGCCGGGTACTCCATCGGGGACCGGTCCGGCCAGATCGGCTCGCCGACGATCGACACCCGGCGGCCGGGGTGGCCGGCGGCGAACCGCAGCAGCACGCCGGGGATGATGTGGCCGGGGTTGCGGCCGGTCACCGCCATGTCCGCGAAGCCGACCCGGTCGCCGAGATCGGCCAGAGCGTCGCGGACCAGCTCCAGATTCCGCCCGGGAACCGCGATCAGGACCGGATCGCCGTCGTCCACGGCGCAGCGGACGAAGCCGGAGACGGCCGTCAGGTACTCCGTGCTGCCGGAGTAGAGCAGGGCCGGATGGTGGAAGTCGGTGGCGGCAACGGTCATGACAATCGTCCTCGTGATGTGCTTGCGTCAGACGGCGCCGGCCGGCTCGCCGACGTCGTGTCCATCGAGCAACCGAGCCAGGGCAGCCGGCCGGCCGATGAACCGGATTCGGCCGGCGGCTCGCCGGGACGCCCGCGCCAGGATCCGGGCGGCCGCCGTGTCGATGAAGCGCAGGTCCGACAGGTCGATGGTCGCCGTCGTCACCGCGCCGCCCTTCTCCTGGGGCATGCCGGCCAGCAGGTGGTCGAGCGAGGCGCGCAGCGCCGCGTGGTTCAGCAGGTCCGCCTCGCCCTGCAGGCGCAGCCCGAACGGCTGCCGGGTGGGCCGGATCCGCAGCACGGAGTCCGGGTCGAACGGCGCCCCGGCCGCCACCGAGCCGAAGTGGGCCTGAGCCAGCCCGCGCCGCGTCGGCGGGTCGAAGAGCCCGGGATCGTACGCGCAGACCGCGAGCGCGTAGCCCTCCGCGAGGATCGTGCCGGCGTGTGCCTCGAACTCGGGTAGTCCTTCGATCCCGGGCGGCGAGCGGCTCACCCACGACATGTCGCTGAGCAGACGCAGGCCCGGGTAACCGGCACGACGCGCGTCGTCGATCTCCCGCCGCAGGAACCCCAGCGCCTCCGCCGGGTTGAAGACGCGGCCGGTGAGATAGGACGACGCGATCGGCGGGGCCCGCAGGTCGCCGGAGCTCAGCGCCGCGTCGGCGTCCAGCCCGGCCAGTTCCTCATCGCCGCCGCAGTAGAGGACCCGGTGCCCCTCGCGGAGGCCGGCCAGGGCCACTTCGGCCAGCGCGCGGCGGCGCACGGCGTCCCCGGCGGTCAGGCAGATGTGATCGCCCAGATCGAGTCCCTCGAACAGCGGTAGCTCGGCCATGTCCTCCCCATCCTCGCCACTGCCCCCCCGCCGCGTCGACAACTGCGAAATCTACCGCCGAATCGGGGTGAATCCGATGACTCGTTCGAGTGAGGGCGCCATGTGCGAATACCGCGAATCGGTCTTCTCCGATCGATGATTACGTCACGCCCGGCCGGGCACGCTCTCCCCGGACGCTGGAGGTGTGCGATGAGGAGCGGAGCAGCCCGCGGCTATGTGGGCCACTTCCACGAGGCCGGCTTCTACGACTCCGACGCAGAGTTCCTGGGGCTGAGCGTGCCGTTCATCGAGGAAGGGCTGGCCGCGGGGGAGGCGGTCGTGATCGGCTACGACGACCGGAAGTCCGACCTGCTGCGGTCCCGGCTGAGCGACCCGGCCTCGGTGGAGTTCATCGCCGACCGGGGGCTGTACGCGACACCCGCGCGGGCGATCGCCACCTATCGGCGGCTGTTCGAGTTCCACGTCGCCATGGGAGTCGGGCAGATCCGGATCGCCGGGGACGTGCCGCACCCCGGCGACGGGCGGCAGTTCGAGGGCTGGGACCGCTACGAGAGCGCGGTGAACACGGTGTGGCAGGACTTCCCGGTGTGGGGACGCTGCCTGTACGACATCACCACGGCCTCCGCAGCCGTCATCGACGCGGTCGAGCGCACGCACCCGCACCTGATCACGTCAGCCGGGTGCCGCTGTGCCAGTGAGCGGTTCCAGGAGCCGCCGGAGTTCGAGGAGCTGCCACCCCCGCCCGACCCACTCGAAGCCGGTACGCCCCTGGCCGAACTGGTCGACCGCACCCCTGCCGAAGCCCGCCGCACCCTCATCGAGATCGGCCGCGACCGGGTCGGCGACAAGGCCGTCAAGGACCTGGTCCACGGCGTCTCGGAGGCCGTCGGCAACGCCGTCTGCCACGGCGAGCCACCGGTGACCGTCCGGATCTGGGGCACCGCGCGCCGCATCGTGGTCAGCGTGCACGACCGCGGCCCCGGCCCCGCCGACCCGCTCGCCGGTCTCGTGCCGGCGACGGCGGACCCGCTGGTCCCGGGCTGGGGCCTCTGGCTGGTCCACCAACTCGACATCGACACGACCCTGATCCGCTCAGCCGACGGATTCACCGTCCGCTTCCGCGCGGAGGCGCCGTCGTCCGGCGCTTGACGCCTCCACGGCAGGGTGTCATCGCCGTACGCTGCAGGAGGTCGTGGCGGTCGCGTCCGGGTCGCTCTCCGACCTGACCTCGACCGCCACCTTCGGCACACCCTTGACGTAGACCTCGACCGAGGCCGGCCGGCGGCCCGCCACCGCGACGACCTCCCGGGGCAGCACCGCCCCCGGCGCGGAGATCCGGAAGACGTCGGCGGCCCGGCCGGTGTTGCGGATCGGGATCGTGCACCGGGCCCAGCCGGACGGACCGGGGCGGGCGGTGGCCGGCGACGCCTTCACTCCGCGGACCGACGGCCCGGCGCCGTCGAGGGAGCGGACCGCGACCTCGTACGAGAGCACGCCGTGCCGGTCCCGCTTGCGGTCCAGGACGTAGAAGTGCAGCCGGTTGGCAGTGTCCGCGTACTCGAAGAGGCTGCCCGATCCGGTGCCGGCGTGGAACAACGCGTCGGAGAGTTGCCGGTAGTCGCCGATCGTCATCTTCTGCGGCGTGCCGTCCGGCAGCACGAAGTCGACCTTGTCGATGTCCTGCGGGTTGGCGTCGATGGTCCAGATGAACGGCGCGGCGTCCGCGTTCTTCGTCTTCGCCAGCAGCACGCCGGAGTCCGGGGTGAACGAGTCGAAGCCCATCCGGTCGACGACTTCGAGGGTGTAGTTGTCGTATCCGCCGCCGTCGCAGTACGGGTCCGCCGCGGTGTTGCAGGCGGGGCTGCGGTCGCCGCCGTCCAGGGTGACGTTGATGCCGGCCAGCCGGCGCCCGCCGGGGTCGACCGCGCGTGCCGTCACCCGGGTCACCACGACGCCGGACTCGGCCAGTGCGGCGCGGGAGAGCTTCAGCACCGCGGAGTCGTCGACGATGCCGAGCTTCATCTTGTTGCGCAGCATGTGCTGTGCGCCCATCGACGAGCCCGCGGTTCCCGGGATCAGCCACCGGCTGTGCGGTCCGCCGGGGCCGTTGAACGTGCCGCGGCTGAGCATCTCCCACGGTCCGCTGTAATCGCGGCGAGCCGGTACGGAGTACGGGTTGTTGTAGTTGTCGCCGATGCCGAGGATGTGGCTGAACTCGTGCGCGTACGTCGACATGCCCGAGCTCTCCGCCTGCAGTGAGCTGCCCTGGGTGGCGTTCGGCCAGATGTTCGCCGAGGCCTGCCAGGAGGTCCACTCGACGTACCGGGTGGCGTTCCAGTTCGGCAGGGACTCGTCCGGCGGGCCGAACTCCTCGCTCACGTCCTCCTTGGTGGTGAACTTCATCGGGCCGAACTCCTGCCAGGTGGCCGACTCGTCCTGGCCGGCCGAGAGGAAGAAGACGAAGTCGTACGAGGAGGCCTCCTGCTCGCCGACCGCCCCGATCCAGGCGGCCCGCGCGTCGGCACGCAGGTCGCGCCCGCACACGTCGCCGGCCGGGCAGCCCAGTCCCCGCTGCATGGAGTTCTCGATGCCGTATTCGTGGCTCGCGTGCGGCATCCGGTACACGCCGAACGCGCTCAGGTCGATGCCGAAGCGCCCGTTCGAGTCCTCCATCCAATACTCGTGGATGGTGTGACCCCGGTTGAGCGCCCCCGGCTTGTTCAGGAAGTCCCGATAGAACGCCGGCACCGCGGAGCGGTCCAGATTCTGCACGCCGGACGGATTCCCGTAGATCGTCGAGTTCGCCGGCTGAGTGACCACGAACGGCTGGTTGGGGTAGTCGACCAGCACCAGCGCGCCGTTGAAGGTGCGTTCCGAGCCGCGCACCGCCGGGTCGGCCCAGTCGGTGCCCGGCACAGCCCGGTAGTCGTCCCAGGTCATCGTGTCCGGCAGCTCGTAGCGCTGCGGGTCGATCGGCTGCGGCGCGCCGGCCGGCCCTCCCAGGGTGACCGCCTCGTCGGTCTGCCATGGCTGCGTCTGCGGCCAGTGCCGCATGCGCCACGGCGTGTCCGGATCTCCGGGCGGTGGCGCCGCCGTCGCCGGTGCGGCGTTGAGGGCGCCGGCCACCACCAGCGCCGCTACCGACAGTGCCGAGAACAACCGCCGCGCCGTCGTCATGGCGCCATCCTGGCAAATTTATCGACACTACTCAATGCATCATCGGGTTAGCCTCGGGTGCGGTACAGATGGTTGTCGATTCTTGGAGGTCGGATGAGTTTACGCGGACGAGCGGCAGCCGCAGCGCTGATCACGGTTGCCGCTCTGGCTTCAGGCAGCCCGGCGACTGCTTCCCCGCCGGGCGTCACCCACGAGCAGAACCCCCGCGTACCGGAGGGTGCGGTGTGGACGGAGGCCTACTTCCCGTCCGCCGACGACAGCGGCGTCGAGCTCCACGCCGACGTCCTGCGGCCGGCGAACCTGCCGTCGCATGTGCGGACGCCGGTGATCCTCGCCGTCAGCTCCTACTTCAGCCATGCGGGCCAGACCGGACCGGAGGGGTGGGAGCAGGCCGGCCCGTCCAGCCGGTTCGCGGACTTCACCAGCGGCACCGGCCTCTTCGCCCGCGGCTACACCTATGTCATGGTCGACCTGCGAGGCTTCGGCGGGAGCACCGGCTGCCTCGACTGGGTGGGCCCGGGTGAACAGGCCGACGTCAAGGCCGCGATCAAGTGGGCGGCGACGCAACCGTGGTCGACGGGCAAGGTGGGCATGTACGGCAAGTCGTACGACGCCGTCACCGGCCTGGTCGGTAACAACCTGCGCCTGCCGGCCCTGAAAGCGGTCGTGGCTCAGGAACCGGTGTGGAACATGTACAACTACCTGTTCAGCAACGGCGTGCCTCGTCCCAACGTGACCGGCACGCCGAATGCCTACAACAGCATCGCCACGATGGCGCCGCTGCCCGACGACACCGCGCGCTACAAGGCCAATGCGGCGTACGAGCAGAGCCACCCCGAGTGCCTCGCCGACAACCTCACGAACAACAACAACCCCGACCTCGACTCGCCATACTGGCGCGCCCGCAACCTGGCGGCCCAGGCCAAGGGTTCGAACACCCCGCTCTTCGTCACGCAGGGCTTCATCGAGAACAACACGAAGCCCGAGGACATGGAGGAATTCCTCGACAACCACCACGGTGTCGAGCGGGGCTGGCTCGGGCAGTGGGAGCACGTCCGCGGTAACGAGACGAACGATCAGGGCCGGTTGCTGATGGGCCGAGCCGGGTTCTTCGACGAGGTCATGCGCTTCTACGACCGCTACCTGAAGGGCATCCGACCGGCGGTGCACGACCCGGCCTACGCCATCGAGGACAACACCGGCGCGTGGCGTGCCCAGCCGACGTGGCCGACGCCGTCCTCGTTCACCAGCGCAAAGCTGCTCGACGGGCAGTACGTCGACGACGGCGTCGCCTCGGCACTGGCCGCGCCCGCCGGTCAGGAGCAGGACATGGAGCACTACACGGATCCCGTTCCGCCCGCCGCCCGGGGTCTCGCACCGGCGCCCGGCTATTTCACCTGGTCGACGCCGGTCGCGTCGCGGCTGCGGATCACCGGCACTCCGAGGGTCACGTTGCACGCGAGCGCGCCGGGCAACGTCATGGTGCGGCTGTGGGACGTCGCCCCGGACGGGACCGCGGTGATGTTCGACGAGAACGTCGCGCTGATCGAACGAGCGGGCCGCGTCGCGTTCGACCTGAAATCCACTGACTGGACCCTCGAGGCGGGCCACCAGCTCGGCGTACAGATCGGCACGATCGGCAGCGGGAGCTGGCGCGACACCCCGAGCGGCAACACGATCGAGATCACCCGCGCCCGGCTGAACCTCGCGCTGCAGAACCCGCGGTTCGACGTGCCGACCCAGGGTGACCGGTCGCCGTTCCTCGACACCTACCTGAGGCAGTACACCCGCACACTCACCGACGTCGGCGAGGGAACCTTCCCGCTCGCCCCGCGCCACCGGCCCTGAGGTTTCCGTCGCGCTGACTGCCCGGCCGCCCGACCACGGCCGGGCAGTCAGCGCCCGAACTGCCCGGATATGACCTAGGCGGCGGGCACCAGACTCTCCAGCATGGCCTTGTAAGCGCTGGGATGAACGATCGGAATGCCGTACTGCTCGGCCTTCTTCGCCTTGCCGGACATCGAGTCCGGGTCGGCCGCGACCAGCAGGCGCGTCTTCTTCGTGACGTTGCCGCCGGTGTTCAGGCCGTATCTCGCCGCTTCCGCCTCCCATATATCTCGCGACGGGTTCATGCTGCCGGTGAAGACGACCATGTCGCCGGGGCTGAGTCGCCACGATGTCCGAGCGGGTTCCGGCGCTTCGCGGGCCGTAGCCAGTGCGACATCGACGTCCGCTGGGGTCAGGCCCAGCAGGCCGGCGACGCTGTCCAAGTCGCTGCGCTCGTCGGCGGTTATGACCAGGTCCTCGAACGCGATCGCCGCCAGGCTGGTCAGGTAACGCCGATGAAGCAGCTCCACATCGACTCGGGCCAAGCCGAGTCGGTCAGCGGTGTCGACCAGCTGATCCGCCTCGTTCGCGGATATGTGGCGATCCAGCAGGGCGCGATCGAGCAGATCCAGGTAGGAGTCCCCTTGGGGGTCCCGCAGCCGAGGCAGGCGGTCGACAAGCCGGGTGAGGAAGTGAGGTTCGCGGTCCTCCGGCTTGCGGCGTGTCACCGGCGCCACGCCCGTGACGGGCAGATCGGGCCAAGCGACCCGCTGGGCCTCGTGAACGAGTGGCGTCCACGGTGGCGGGCTGCCGGACGCCCTGAGGTAGTACGAGAGCAACTCCGCTGCCGCCCGCGCATCGTGGAGCGCGGAGTGCGCCCGGTGGGCCGGGAGCCCAGCGGCAGTCCGGCACGCCTGCAAGTTGCGCGCGGCGGTGGGTAGGAAGTGGGCAGCCAGCCGCATGGTGCACAGTCCCCGGCCCGCGGCAATGGGCACCTGATATCCGAGCTTACCGAACTCCGCGGTGAGGAACCCGGCGTCGAAGAGCAGGTTGTGAGCCACGACGGCATGACCGGCGAGACGTTCGACGATCTGCCCCGCGAACGCAGCGAAGGAGGGTGCGCGGCGTGCCTCGGCCGCAGTGATGCCGTGGATCTCCTGCGGACCGAGATCTCGGTCGGGATTCACCAGAGTGCACCACTCGTCACGGACACGACCGCGCTCGTCGACGCGAACGACGGCGATCTCCACGATCCGGTCATGCCAGCTGGTTCTGGTGCCGGTGGTCTCCACATCGACGACTGCGTACATGCTCAGCCCTCCGAGCCCGACTCGGCAGCACGCAGGCGGCCGACCCACCGTGGCGGGAGAACCTGCAACTCACCCAGCGAACGCAGGTACGGCCGCCGATAGCGGGCCTCCTCGGTCTCCTGCCAGAGATCGATGATTTGACGCAGCGTCCCGACCAGACTCAGCGCCGAGGCCGCCGCCGGGTTGGCCGCATAGGTCGGACGTGTGGTCAGGACCCCGACCTCGTCAGCCTCGCTGGGCAGTTCTCGCGCCCACTTCAGCGGAGCGATCTTCGAGGATGTCGAGACACTGTGCGCGGCTAGCTCCTCCGTGTAGTGCGCGCGCAGCTCGCGGATCTCGGCGACCAGGTCCGGAATCGTGAGGTACCCGGCGCGCAGCTGCGCGACCATCTCCGCCGGCAATAGAGCCTCCACCTTGCCGAGCGCTTCCGTGGCCGCTTCCGCGGTCCAGCCGACCAGGCACCGGCCGCGAACCATGTGCATTATGGGAAGCAGGCGCGCGCTTTCGAGATCGGCCAACGGCAGGATCCATGCTCCGGTCGCGGCGCCGAGGGCGCTGAGGGTCCAGATCGCCAGGCATTCCTGGTCGTCGGGCCCGGGCCCCAGGACGAGCACGGCATGCCCGCGCACACCCGGCAGATAATCCAGAACGGTGCCGGACTCGGCGTCCTGGCTTTCCAGAGCAATCGTCATCTCACGCCCCGATGTCACAGTGGATGGCCACGCTAACAGCGGGCGAGGCTGCGAAAACTCCGCTGATGGGCAGGACTTTTCGTATACGACACGCCGAGACCCGATGGTTGCCGGATCGGCGTACTCGGTCTAATGGCCGGGTTCGGGCCTGGCGAAATCGTGGCAATGGGTGGTCCTGAGCTGGTTCTGATGCTGCGTTGCCGCAAGGCGGTGACGTGCGGCTTTCACGTGCTACGAGGTGCGGTTCGGGGAGTCGTGGAGTAGACGGCTTGGCACATTCGCGAAGCCGGCGGCACTCGTACGCTCGTCCTCTGGTCGTGCTATTCGCCTGATGCGGCCGCCCTCGCCGAGGATTTGCAGCAGATCTGAGCTCTGACCGACGGCCCGCACGTGAGTCATCTGGTCGGGCGAGTGCACGCCACGGCCGAGCCGGTGCAGACCTTGGATGCCGGTAGGACATGGCGGCGATCGGCGAGGGCGAATGATCCTCCCGTGCTTTGGCGTACTGACTTCTTCAGTATCTGTCTATACGGCGTGTGTGGCGATACTCGGACAAGCAGGTCAGTCAGTTGCCGTCGATGCCGTATCTCCACTATCTGGCCCGCCCTTCGAAATTGCCTTCGGGCTCGGCCTCCGACGTCGATACGGGCGTCGCACGTTATAGATGTCTTCTTGGTCTACATCTATGTCGACTTCTACGCCATTGGGAAATGGAAGATTGAAGTTCAATGTGCCGGCGATTTCGCCATCGTGGTCGAACCGAAACTTCTTCCAAACATTCTGGATCGCCTGAACCATGATTTCGCCGCCCAGCACCTTATAGGCAGTGAAGTCCACGCTTAGCGTGGCCGGAACCCCTTCTTCAGGCCTAATTCTTAGGTCGCCTCCGTTGATTTCTCCTGGCCCGATCCTGATCGTTGTTGGCCCTACTGAGCGAACGTCTATATTGACGTAAACGTGGCCTTTCATGGTGCCGGGCGCTGATAGGTGAAAGTTGTCAGTGGCGGCATTGTCAAACACTAGTCGGCCGGCGTCTAAGGTGTAGGTATGCATTGGGATGGAGACGTCCCTCAGGGTGGAGCTCGAGAAGTCGATCTCACCGCTGATGATCGAGTATTTGCGCTGGAACATGTATGACACTATGTCGTCCGCGTCGAATTTGAAGTTGGACTTCCGGATCTGGGATTCCCTAACTTTAATCGACGCCTCTCCGGCAATTTTCACTGCAATTGGGTAAAAGTCTGAATCGGTGATTTCAGTAAGATCCAGAAAGATGTGTGACCCGCCGTTCAGGCGCATCCCGCCCATAAGCACCTTCATGTTGGTGAAGGTTGATCCGGTGAAGTCGATCACTCCATCGTCCATATCAACATTCCTGAGTCGCAGTTCGCCGTCGCTGAAAACGCAATCTCGGAATGAAACTCGCACGTCATGAAGCTTCGCGCCATCTAGATCGACAACATGGTAAGTGCCGCCCGAAAAATCTAGCTCCTCTCGATGCCATGAGGTGGGAGCGTTGGGGTCCATCAAGCGGTCATGGACAGACTTCCAAGCAGTTCTCCTTACTTCGCGTTCGCCAGGATCTTCTGGAGGGGGTAGCCGAAGATAGGAAGCTATAGCTTGAGCGCACGATTGGCGGCCTTGACTCCAGTCGTCGGCCAGGCTTGTAAGTGAGTGGAGCCCGGCTAGCCGTGCGGACGGTCTTTCATGGGCAAGGAGTTCAGCTGCCTTAACGAAACGATCTGAATAGACCTGCTGCTCTGCTCTTACTCCTTCTCGCTCCGCAATTAGTTGTTTACGGAAGGCGTATACGGCTCCGAGCGAAGCGCCTATCAACGCCGTCATGCTGATGGCTGCGGTAAGTAGTCCAGATACGGCTTGCTGATTTGGTGCTTTGAAACCAGAGAGAATTGTAACAACGATCCACAGCACTGCAATCAAGATGACTACTAGGGCGATTGCCGTGCCTGCCGCTACTGGAAGGATCCTTGATAGGTTACCGTGCGACTCGGGATGAGAAACCTCAGCGACCTCGCGAGCGATCTCATTGAGCCATCCTGTCGCTCGTTTTCTATATCGCTTTTCGGGAACGTCTGTCATCCGACACCTGCCTTCAGGGATCTGCCAGCTTACTCAAGGTAGCCGATGCACTCAAGCCATAAGATTGGCAGGTCGCGCGTCGTGGGCCGATAGGAGAGGTCCATCATCTCCGTGGTCCAATCCACGCCGGGAGTGCCGAGCCGAGAAGGTGTTTTATTCGTGGCGCGGGTCAGAAGAGACGGAGCCGGTTGAGTCTTCCGTCGATCAACCCGATCGCGGACATTTCACGGCACGGGCGAAGGCCATCATGGGGTATTGAAGGGAATTCTCCAACGGTAGGTAGCCTCGACCGCACCTCGGCAGAGAATACTCAGTCAATGCACTTCCGGTAGATGCCAGTATTGAACCCGCAGGTCACGAAATCCCGCCGACCCTCTATAAACCGTGGCGGGATGCACCGGCCGGTCACGTCGACCTGGAGACGAACAAAGAGGTGAATCGGCTGTCGTATCGCGGGGCGTTGCACGGGCACTGCAGAAGCAGCGGATCATGCGCCCGGCCGGCCGCGGCGGCCGCGGCCTATCCGTGGCCCGGCCGGAGCAGGACCCTGCTGCCGGCGATCGCGAAGGACTTCTGCTGGACCACGCGGCGCTGGGACCAGATGGCGGCGTTGAGGGCCGCCCAGGCCGCGCCGAGTGCCACCGCCGCCACGGTCTCGCTGGTCCGGCTCCAGCCCAGATAGATCCAGGAGCCGGCGCAGAGCGTGACCAGCGTGGCGGCGGTCGTCCAGACGGTGACCTTCCACTTCCAGGGGAGTCCGCGAGCGATCAGCCAGGCGAGCAGGCCGGCGGCGGCGGCGACCTGTGCGGTCTGGCCGGCGGACATGGTGGCGAGGGCGATCGCGGGGGCGTCGTGCGGCAGCAGGCCGCCGAATTCGTCCGGGGCGGGGAACACCACGGCGTCCACCGCCTGCCAGCCGGGCAGCATCGCCGTGCCGAGCGCCACGGCGAGAATCACGGCGGGCAGGACCGGGCCGAGCGTCTCGCCGAGAACGCGCCGGGGCTGCCGGGTGGAGAACAGGGCCCGGACCAGGGAGACGGCCACGGCCACGGCGATCAGGATCTCCGGGACGATCGTCGTGGCGGTTTCCAGGGCGAAGAGATAACCGTCCGAGGTCCATTGACCGCGCATCCACGCCGCGATCGCGTCATCGGTCGCCGCGAGACCGCTGAAACGCACGAGAGCGGGGACCGCGACGACGAGCAGGACAGCCAGCCCGATCAATGCGGCGAGGCTCAATGCGGTCGGCGGGACGGGGTGCGACGTGCGGATCGTGAGGCGCCGGAATGGAGCGTGACTCCGCAGCCACAGCGCTGTCGCTCGTACGGGATCGGGATTTTGACCCAACCAGCGGCCCGCAAGAATCAGTCCGAGAATGAGCACCGTCAGCGCTGCGAGCGCGCCTGCCGCGCGCCCCGCGCGAGCGGCGAGGATGTCGTAGCTCGCGCCCGCCGCATAGCTCGCGCCGACCATCCACGCAGCCCAGAGGATCGCCGCCGGCGTGTGCCAGGCGAGGAACCGACGGCGGGGTACGTTGCTCCGCGCGGCCAGCCGGGGCATCAGCGTCCTGGCGCCGACCACCCACTGTCCGACGAAGATCGCCCGGCCGCCGTGTCGCGCGAACAGTTTCTCGGTGCGTTGCGCATGCCGGCCGATGCGCGGGAATGAGCCGTGCCGATAGGCCAGATTGCCGCCGAGAACCGCCGAGGCGACCGCCACGAGAAAGGCGGGGACGACGGGCACGACACCGGCGTTCGCGAGCAGGCCCATCGCGATCAGCGCGGTGGCGGACGGCAGGACGACGCCGGCGAGAAGCGCGGATTCCAGCGTGACGAGCGCGGCGACGACCAGGTAGACGGCGATCGGTGGAAGTCCCCCGAGCAATTCCTCGATCATGCGGTCGACGCTAGGGGTTGGGATGCGGCGGCGAATCGGTGATGCTCCTTAGGTATTCACCGATATCTGTAGGAGGGGCATTGCCACCGACGCTGCGCCGCCTGGACGAGCTCGCCACCTTCCTCGCCGGCCGGGACGACACCATCGCGGTGCTCGGCCTCGGCTCCGCGGGCGCCCAGCGAGCCCGCCTGGACGACCACTCCGACCTTGACTTCTTCGTGATCGTGGAGGACGGCGCCCGCTTGCGGTACGTCGAACGTCTCGACTGGCTGGAAGCGCCCTGTCCGGTTCTGTTCAGCTTCGCCCACGAGCGCAACGGCCGGAAGGCGCTCTACGAGGACGGGGTCTTCGTGGAGTACGCCGTGTTCACCGCGGCCGAGCTGCCCCGGATCCCGTTCTGCGCCGCGAAGGTGGTGTGGCGGCGGGCCGACGCGCCGCCCGGGCTGGCGCAGTCGGAGGCGCCGCTGCCGCGCACCCCCTACGACACCGTCGACTTCCACCTCAACGAGGCGCTCACCAACCTCTATGTCGGTCTGCACCGTGAGCTGCGCGGGGAGCATCTGAGCGCGTCCCGGTTCATCCAGTCGCACGCGGTCGACCGGGTGATCTCGCTGCTGCGGCTGGCCAGCGGGGAGGCGCCCTACCGGGATCCGTTCGACGTGACGCGCCGGGCCGAGCGGGCGTACCCGGCCACGGTCCTGCCGCTCGCCGAGATGGTCCCGGGGTACGCGCACAACGTGGCGGCGGCCCGGGCGACGTTCGCGTGGCTCAGCCATCGGTACCCGGTGCATCCGGGGATCGGGGCGGCGATCAGGGCATTGCTGACCCGTTCGGGGGATTACTCCTGATCTTTACAGCGAGGACCGTCTATTTCCATGGTGCCTAAATGGCGGGCGGTACTTCTCGACTTCGTGGAGCGGGGCGGCTGGTCGGCGGGTCAGGTGTTCGTCGCGACGCTGCTCGCCGGCGGCCTCGGCTCGGTCGCCGACCTGCCGTGGACGGAGGCGATCACGCTGGCGGTGAGCGCGTTCGTCGCGTCGACGGTGCTCACCGGGATCCAGTACCTCTCCAAGCAGACGAACCTGGCCTTCTGGCCGGACCTGGTGGTCCGGCTCGGGAAGACGTTCCTGAGTTCGCTCTCCGCGGCGATGCTGGCCGGCGCGTTCAACGTGACCACGTTCGACTGGGAGGCGGCGTTCAACGTGGCGTTCCTGGCCACGCTCGCCGCGCTCGGCAAGGGTCTGCTCGCGCGGGAGCCGGCCGCACCCAACGGCCAGGTCCCGCCGGACGCGTCGCCGTCGACGCTGCCGACCGGCACCTACCGCGAGGCGGTCGACCACTCACCGGCGCCGCCCACGATCGAGGCGACGAACCCGCCGGCCGGGACGCCCGAGGCGCCCCCGGTCGCCTCGGAGCCGTCGGAGTCTCAGTAGCCGATCGGCAGGCCCGCGTAGTTCTCGGCGAGGCCGGTCGCCCCGGCCTCGCTGTTCGCCACCCATTTGAGCTGCGACAACTGCAGTTGCGCGTCGAACGGGTCGCCCGACGTGTGCAGCATCGTCGTCATCCACCAGGAGAAGTGCGTGCACCGCCAGACCCGGCGTTGGGCGTCGTCGGAGTAGCTGTCGGCTTTGGCGGGGTCGCCGTTCTTGATCTTCGCGATCAGCGCCTCGCTGAGCAGTGCCACGTCGGCGATCGCCAGGTTGAGGCCCTTCGCGCCGGTCGGCGGGACGATGTGCGCGGCGTCGCCGGCGAGGAACAGGTTGCCGTGCCGCATCGGGGTCTGCACATGACTGCGCATCGGCAGCACGCTCTTGTCGGTGATCGGGCCGGGGGTCAGCTTCCAGCCGTTCTGGCCGTGGCCGAGCCGGGTGGCGAGCTCGTCCCAGATCCGGTCGTCGGACCAGGACTGCGGGTCGGTGCCGTTCGGGACCTGCAGGTAGAGCCGGCTGACCGTGGCCGAGCGCATCGAGTGCAGCGCGAAGCCGTTCGGGTGCCAGGCGTAGATCAGCTCGTCGGTGGAGGGCGCGACGTCGGCGAGGATCCCGAACCAGGAATAGGGATAGACCTTCTCGTACGTCTGGGCCGCGGGCACCGCCTTCCGGCTGGGCCCGAACGAACCATCACAACCGGCGATGGCCGCGGCATCGAGCCGAAGATTCTGCCCGTCCTTGTCAGTAAATGTCACGAAATCTGCACCGATTTCGACGTTGGTGACCTCGTAGTGGATCTCCTGGCCCGCCGCCGCCCGTGCCTTGATCAGATCCTTCTGCACCTCGGTCTGACCGTAGACCCACACACTGCGGCCCGCGAGGTTCACGAAGTCCAGGTGGTGCCGCTCGCCGGGCCACTGCAGGTAGATGCCGCGGTGGTGATCGCCCTCGGTGCGGATCCGGTCGCCGAGCCCCGCCGCTTCGAGGAGCTCGACGCTGGAGTGTTCCAGGATTCCGGCGCGGATCCGGGCCGCGACGTACTCCTCGGAGCGGGTCTCGAGGACCACCGACTCGACGCCGCCCTGGGCGAGGAGGTGGGAGAGAAGCAGGCCGGCCGGGCCGGCGCCGATGATGGCGACCTGGGTACGCATGCCCTCAGCGTTCGGCACGGCGATGCCGCAGAGCAATACCCTATTTCCACTGAACGGAAGCCAGGGTCCTCCCGATGCCGTGTGCGGCGACCTGGAGCGCGGAGACGAGGCGGGGCAGCTGGCGCCGCAGATCGGGGACGACGATGCCGAGCGCGGCCACCACCGTCTCGCCGTGCCGGACCGGGACGGCGACCGAGCAGGCGCCGAGGCTCATCTCCTCGCCGGTGGTCGCGTACCCCTCGGCGCGGACCCGTTTCAGCTGGTCGAGCAGGCGGGCGGGCTGGGTGATGGTGTAGGCGGTGATCCGGGTCAGGTGTTTCAGGGACTCCATCCGCACCTCCTCGGGGGCGTACGCCAGGAGCACCTTCCCCACGCCGGTCGCGTGCATCGGCAACCGCGATCCGACCCGGCTGACCACCGGAACCGATACGTGGCCGGCGAGCCGTTCCACGTAGAGCACCTCGAGACCCTCTCGTACCGCGAGGTGCACGGTAGCGAGCGTCGTCCCGTACAAATCATGCAAAAATGGGGAAGCGGCCTGGCGCAGACCGCTCTGCACCGGTGCGAGCAGCCCGAGTTGCCAGATCCGGCGTCCGATCACGTAGTCGCCGCCGGGCTCCCGGGCCAGCGCGCCCCACCGATGCAGCTCCCCGACCAGGCGATGTGTGGTGGCGAGGGGGAGTCCGGCGCGGCGGGCGAGATCGGTCAGCGATAGGGCGCGGTTGTCCCCGTCGAAGGCGCCGAGGATGGCGAGCGCGCGCGACGTGACAGAGGCACCCATGATCTCCTCCTTCCGCTCAGTGGAAGGCTATTGTCGCTGAGAACCGTACGACCGCCTAGCGTCCGGGACGTGAACATGGAGTCGTCACAAGCTGACATCAACCAGGAGATCGAGGCGGCGGCACAGCATCCGGGCGGTCCGCAACCGAAGATCGACTACGCCCCGTACCGCAGCTCCGTCCTGCGGCACCCGAAGCAGCCCGCGCACCTGATCGACCCCGAGTCGGTCGAGTTGTGGGCGCCGGCGTTCGGCCACCGTGACGTCGCCGTCGACGAGGCCGACCTGACCATCCAGCACGCCGGCACCCCCATCGGCGAGCGGATCGTGGTGAGCGGCCGGGTGCTCGACGGCGACGGGCGTCCGGTCGCGAACCAGCTGGTCGAGGTCTGGCAGGCGAACGCGGCGGGCCGCTACCGGCACCAGCGCGACCAGCACCCGGCGCCGCACGACCCCAACTTCACCGGAGTCGGCCGCTGCATCACCGGGCCGGACGGGTCGTACCGCTTCCAGACGATCAAGCCGGGTCCGTACCCGTGGCGCAACCACGTCAACGCGTGGCGCCCCGCACACATCCACTTCTCGCTCTTCGGCCTCGATTTCACGCAGCGCCTGGTCACGCAGATGTACTTCCCGGGCGACCCGCTCTTCGCGCTGGACCCGATCTACCAGTCGATCACCGATCCGAAGGCGCGGGAACTGCTGATCGCCCAGTACGACCACGATCTCACCACCCCGGAGTGGAGCACCGGCTACCGCTGGGACATCGTCCTGACCGGCACGCACCGCACTCCGCTCGACAACGAGGAGCACGACGCATGAGCGCCGTCCCCGGGCAGACCGTCGGCCCGTTCTTTCACCTGGGCCTCGAATATCCGCAGATGAACGAGCTGGTCCCGCCGGCCAGCCCGCGTGCGGTGCGTCTTCACGGCCGGGTCACCGACGGCGCCGGCAACCCGGTTCCGGACGCGGTTCTGGAGATCTGGCAGGCCGATCCGCAGGGCGCCGTCCTCCGCCGGCCGGGCTCGCTGCGCCGCGACGGCTGGACCTTCACCGGCTGGGGTCGTGCCGCCACCGACCCGGACGGCCACTACCAGTTCTTCACCCTGGAGCCGGGCGCGACCGAGCCGGGCCGGGCACCGTTCTTCGCCGTGACCGTTTTCGCCCGTGGTCTGCTCGATCGGCTCTTCACCCGGGCGTACCTCCCCGACGACCCCGGCCTCCTCGCGAGCGACACGCTGCTGGAGTCGGTGGCGCAGGATCGCCGGCACACGCTGATCACCCAGCGGACGCCGGACGGCCTGGTCTTCGACGTGCGCCTCCAGGGCGACGACGAGACGGTCTTCCTGACCTACCCCCGGCTGAGGGATTCATGGGCCTAAACCTTTCCGGACGTACGTCGTGAGCACCGTGCTCTGGCCCGGAGACCATCGAGCCGGGGACCTCTTCACCGACGCGGCGGTCCTGGCCGCCCTGCTCGCCGTCGAGGCGGCCTGGCTCGACGCGCTCGTCCTGCACGGTGTCGCCGACCCGGCGGCCCGGGACGACCTGACCGGCCTGATCGGCCCCGACGACGTATCCGCTCTCGCGCACGATGCCGAGGCCGGCGGCAACCCGGTGATCCCGCTGCTCAAGCTGGTCCGCAAGAGGCTCCGCAACCCGGCCGCCGCCGAGTGGCTGCACAAGGGCCTGACCAGCCAGGACGTCCTCGACACCGCGCTGGTCCTGTGCCTGCGCGAAACCGTCGGCCAGGTCCGTGCCGACCTGCGCGGTCAGATCGAGGTGCTGGTCCGGCTCGCCGATCTGCACCGGGACACCGCGATGGCCGGCCGGACCCTGACCCAGCACGCCATCCCGATCACTTTCGGCCTCAAGGCCGCCACCTGGCTGACCGGCGTGCTGGACGCCCGGGACCGTCTCGCCGCCGTCGACCTGCCGCTGCAGATCGGCGGCGCGGCCGGGAGCCTGGCCGCGCCGGTCGCCCTCACCGGGTCGCCGGCAGTGGTCCGCGATCTGATCGAGACGGCCGGCGGCGCGCTGGGGCTGCGGGTCCGCGACCCCTGGCACACCGCGCGATCTCCGTTCACCGGCGCCGCCGACGCGCTGGTGACCTGCACCGACGCGTGGGGGCGGATCGCCAACGACGTGCTCGTCGCGGCCCGCCCGGAGATCCACGAGCTGTCCGAGGGCGCGGTCGAGGGGCGGGGCGGGTCGTCCGCCATGCCGAACAAGCAGAACCCGGTCCTGGCCGTCCTGATCCGGCGGGCCGCCCTCACCGGCCCGCCGTTCGCGGCACTGATGCACACGGCGGCGGCGGCGGCCGTCGACGAGCGGCCGGACGGTGGCTGGCATGTCGAGTGGGAGACGTTGCGTACGCTCGCCCGTCGTACCGCCGTGGCCGGTAGCCAGACCACCGAACTGCTGGCCGGGCTGCGCGTGGAGACCGCCTGGATGACCGCGAACCTGGCCGCCGCCCGTCCCGGAATCGACGCGGAGCAGCGTTCCATAGCTCCCTCCGCCGCCTCTGACGAGCCCTATCGCGGCGCCACCGACCAGATCATCGACGCGGCGATCGCCCGCGCGAAGGAGTGACCTTGCTCAGCGTGACCGTCTTCGCCGATGCCCCCGATCGGCCGTTGCTGCTCCTCGGATCGTCGGTCGGCACCAGCGTCGCGTCGCTCTGGGAGCGGTGTGCCTCGCGGCTCTACGGCCGTTACCACGTGGTCGGCTTCGACCTGCCCGGCCACGGTGCAAGTGCGCCGTCCTCCTCGCCGTTCACGATCGCCGACCTGGCCGGTCAGGTGATCGAAGTGGCTGATCAGATCCGGCCGTCGGCGTCGTTCCTTTATGCGGGCGACTCGATCGGCGGCGCTATCGGGCTGCAGTTGCTGCTCGACTTCCCGTCCCGGGTGTCGGCCGCGGCGCTGCTCTGCACCGGCGCCAAGATCGGTGAGTCCGCGGCGTGGCATGAGCGCGCTGCCCTGGTGCGTTCGTCAGGCACTGCGGCAGTGGTGCAAGGGTCGATCTCGCGATGGTTCGCACCCGGATTCGTCTCCCGTTCTCCGGACGTATCGGATGCCCTGCTCTCCTCTCTTCGCGACACCGACGACGAGAGCTACGCGCAGGCCTGTGAGGCGCTGGCCGGGTTCGACGTACGGGATCGGCTGTCCGAGATCGCCGCTCCCGTCCTCGCGGTGGCCGGGGCACACGACAAGCCGACCCCACCCTCAGGACTGGAACTGATCGCCGAATCGGTGGTCAACGGCCGTCTCGTGGTGCTCGGCGACGTCGCGCACCTGGCGCCCGCCGAATCCCCGGAAGTGGTGGCGTTCCTGCTCGACCAGCACTTCGACGCCGCCCGGGCCGCCGGCATCGCCGTGCGCCGCGAAGTGCTCGGCCCCGCCCACGTCGACCGGGCGACGGCCGGCACCACCGCCTTCACCCGCGACTTCCAGGACCTGATCACCCGCTACGCCTGGGGGGAGATCTGGACCCGCGACGGCCTCGCCCGCCGCGACCGCTCCCTCATCACCCTGACAGCGCTGATCGCTCTCGGACACCATGAAGAACTGGCCATGCATGTACGAGCGGCCCGCACGAACGGTCTCTCCACCGACGAGATCAAGGAGCTGATCCTGCAGACGGCCGTCTATTGCGGTGTCCCCGCGGCGAACACGGCCTTCCGCATAGCCCAGAAGGTCCTCGCCGAATAGACCCGCTCTCTTCGCGCCTCTCGGATCGAAGGATGACATTTATTGCGGGTGGCCGTCTCATTCGTGTGCTTTGATCGACGGCGGTATTTCGTCGTTGGGGCTGGACCGCGGTGGACGGGCCGGCGCACGCAGGGGAGGCGTCCTATGCAGGGTGCGGCTGACGGGCTCGCGCGGCAGCTCTGGCGGATCGTGGAGCCGTTGCACGCGATCCTCTACTACGCGCCGGAGGTGGCGGACGAGGCGGCGAAGCTGGGCTACGACGTCGAATCCCGCTGGCCCAGCTACTTCGCGTGGCGGGCCGCGCCGCTCGGCGCCGTCGGGGCTGCCACGGTGAGCTCGGCGTTCTACAGTTTCAGCCCGCGCATGGTCGCCGACCACGTACCGGCGGCCTGGGACGTGGCCGCTCCGGACGTGCTGCTCGAACGCCGTCTCGTGGCCGTCGACCGTGCGCTGCGCGGCCTGCTCGGCGACGAACGCGTGGCGTCCCTCGGCGAGGTGGCGGCGCTGGCACGGCGGGCGGCCTCCGCGGCGAACACGGCCGGCCGCGTCCTCGCCGCCGCCAACGCCGACCTGCCGTGGCCCGATCAGCCGCATCTGGTGCTCTGGCAGGCCGCCACCATCCTCCGCGAACACCGTGGGGACGGACATGTGGCGGCCGCCCTGGTGTCCGGTTTCGATCCGTGCGAACTGCTCGTCTCGTTCGCCGCCGTGGGCGCGGCGCCGGAGTCGGTGTTCGCCAGCCGCGGCTGGACACCCGACGAGTGGGACGCGGCCAGGGAACGCCTGCTCTCCCGCGGCTGGGTACACCCCGACGGCACCGCCACCGACACGGGCATCACCGCCCGAGCCGAACTGGAACAGCGCACCAGCGAACTCGCCGCCGGCCCGTGGAAAGCCCTGGGCACCGAAGTGGGCCGCTTCGTCCAACTGGCCGGTCCGTTGGCCGGCGAGATCGCTTCGTCAGGCGTCCTCCCGCGCCAGAGCACCCTGGGCCTGAGCAGCCGAGCCTGACAGGACATCAGCCCAATTCGGAACAGGTCCACCGGCCCGAACTCAACGCGCGTCCAAAGGCCCGCGACTCAACGCGTGTCGAGCCCCCGAACTCAACGCGTGTCCACCAGCCGGAACTCAACGCGTGTCCACTGACCGGAACTCAACGCGTGTCCACCAGCAGAAAGTCAACAGGCGTCTGCCAGGGGCAAGTCAACGCGCGTCCAAAGGCCCTCGAACTCAACGCGCGTCCAAAGGCCCCGAACTCAACGCGTGTCGAGCACCCGGAAACTCAAGTCGAGCACCCGGGAACTCAACATGTGTCCGGTCGCGGGAACACTCAACGGGCGTCGGCCGTCCGGGACTCAACAGGTGTCCCATCACGGAGGCTCCACGCGTGTCGAATGGCCGGGACTCGACACGCGTCCGGTTGCCGGAAGTCGACACGCGTCCGGTTGCCGGAAGTCGACACGCGTCCGGTGGCCTGGGAATCGACGCGCGTCCGGCGCGTGCGTTGGTTCGAAAGGGGGAGGGTGCACCGGGGTCCGCGGCGGCGGGCGCCGGGGGGACGGACCGTCAGGTGGCGATAGTTGCGGGACGGGCGGGGTGCGGTGGGGGAGGCGTAGCTCGTACCTTTTAGCCGATTTTAGATTGCGGTAGGGACGCGGCCGGAACCGTACGACGTGCCTGCGCGGTCGCGTTCGAGCCAGCCTGTTTCGACGAGCATGCGGCGGACGGCGGCTACGTCGTCGGCGGCTGCGGAGATCTTGGAGTTGACCTCGTCCTCGGTCAGGATGCCGTCGATGGCTAGGAAGCGGGCGAAGAGTTCGGCGATCTGCTGGTAGCGCTCGCTCATCGTGGGCGGGAGGCTGGTCAGGCGGCCGTGCGCGAAATATGCCTTGAGCTGCGGAAAGTCGGCCAGGAACGGGGCGATCGGCTGGGTCCTGTCGAGTGCTTGAGCGGCTTCGCGGAGCACGTCCGCGCGGGCGCGGTAGTAGCCGTCGCCGGAGCCGGTCGCCAAACCGGCGCCCACCAGGCGGCCCAGGAGTTCGCCGGTCTGCGGTTTCGTCAGATCCAGCCGGTACGCCATCTCGCCGATCGAGGCGCCCTTGTCGCCGACGCGGACCAGTTCGGCGAAGGCCAGGAGCCGGGCCGGGTTGGACAGCTGCATGAGGAAGTCGGCGGCGTGCGCGGCAGAAACGGACATCCCGCCACCGTAGGACGGGTCAGTCGTGGGCGCACCCCAGTTTCCGGGGGCCTTGTTCCGGGCGCCCAGTTTTCGGGAGCCCAGTTTCCGGGAGCCCAGTTTCCGGCGCTGTCATGACGGGTATTTCGGACATGACAAGCGCTTCCCTCCGGTTGGGGCGACGCGGCGGAACGGCCGTGGCGTACCGGCACGAGCTGGGAGGAATGATGAAGCGCACTCCGATCCTTGCGGTGATCACGGCGGTCGCTCTGTTCCCGGGCGCCGCTCATGCCCGCGGCCTCGATGCCGTCGCCCGCGTGTTCGATCCGGACAGCCGGGTGCTCGCGCAGGCCCGGTTCGTCGCTGACGGTGACCGATTCGAGCTGGCGAAGCGGGCGGACGGCGGCGGGCGTGCATATATGCAATACAAATACATTCGCAAGGACGGTGGCTTCCAGTCCGGCGAGCACTGGGGGCTCGCGGAGACGAGCGGCGCCGTCGTCTTCGATCACGATTTCGGCGAGGGGCGCAAGGTCCTCTTCCGGGTCTGCGTCGGTGATCTCTGTAGTGCGACGGGAGATCAAGAGAATTGGACGATTGCGTACGCGTGACCGTCGCATTGACTTTGCTCGATCATTGAAGGAGGCTGTGCACCAGCACTAGCCGCCGGAGCCACGCGGTCACGGGAGCCTGGGCAGCTCCCGGTGAGTCCCCGCAGTGCGGCCGTCATCAGGTGACGGCCCGAGCTTCCGGAGTGCTGATCGCACATGACTTCCCCCGTACGCAGAAAGCTCTTCTTCTCCGTCTTCGCCGCGATGATCCTCGCGGCTCTCGCCGTGCTCGTGGCGCCGAGCAATCCCGCCGCGGCGCACGGCAACGTGATCGGTCCCGCCTCGCGCAACTATGGCTGTTTCGAGCGCTGGGGATCGAAGTTCCAAGATCCGGCGATGGCGACCGAGGATCCGATGTGCTGGCAGGCCTGGCAGGCCAATCCGAACGCCATGTGGAACTGGAACGGGCTGTTCCGTGAAGGGGTGGCGGGCCAGCACGAAACTGCCATCCCGGATGGGCAGCTGTGCAGCGCGGGCCATACTGAGAGTGGTCGCTACAACGCCATGGACACTGTGGGTGATTGGAAGGCGACTTCGATCGGTAACTCGTTCACGGTCCAGTTGTTCGACGGCGCGCGGCATGGAGCCGACTACATCCGCGTCTACGTCACCAAGCCGGGCTACAACCCGGTGACGACGCCGTTGAAGTGGTCGGACCTCCAGTTGATCACTACGGTGCCGAACACGCCTGCTGCCGGCTGGACCCACCAGCTGTCGAACGGTGTGCAGATCGACATCCCGGTGAGCGTCTCGGGCCGGTCCGGCCGTGCCATGGTCTACACGATCTGGCAGGCCAGCCACCTGGATCAGTCGTACTACTTCTGCAGCGACGTGAACTTCGGCGGCAGCCAGCCGTCTTCATCGCCCTCCACGTCGCCGTCTTCCTCGCCTTCCTCCTCACCCTCGGTGTCTCCGTCGGTGTCACCTTCCGTGTCCACGCCGCCGGTCTCCGGTTCGTGTGCCGCCAGCTACGCGGTGACCTCGCAGTGGTCGGGCGGGTTCCAGGGTGAGGTGAAGGTGACCGCCGGCAGCGCCGCGATCAAGAACTGGACCGTGACGCTGACCTACCCCGGCACGCCGCCGATCCAGCAGGCCTGGAACGCGACGATCACGACCAGCGGCAACACCGTGAGCGCCGTGAACGCCACCTACAACGGCAGCGTGGCGTCCGGTGCGAGCACGAGCTTCGGCTTCCTCGGCTCGGGTGCGCCGGCGACGCCGACCCTCACGTGCAACGCGACCACATGACATCTCGCGCAGCGCATCGAACTTTGTTACATTGACGTTAATGGGAGCGCTCCCAGTGGCTCGGCGAAGTCATCCCCATCGATTCGCCTGAGCCGTCTCCAACGAAACCGTCCCCCAACCATCCCCAAGAACGGAGGCGAACACCACCCGCGTGGCACGGCTCCGTCCACGCCAGTGCTGTGACTTCCACCGACGGGAAGCGAAGCAGCCCCACTTCGTTCCCCGTCACCATCCCCATCCGGCCGCGGGTTGATGCTGTCGACCAGCCCTCGGACGAGCAGAAAGCCACGGCCCTTCTTCGCGGGCCGTGGCTTCCTGCTGTCCAGGCGCCGTGTTGACGGCAGCAAGCCACGGCCGACCTCGCCGAACTCCCGTGCCATGTCCGGGTGAGCCGCCAGGCCCGTGGGGCGCGGCAGGGTGACTCGGGTTCGTGAGCGTCGAACGGGGCAGAGTACTGCGGCTCGTGAGCGCGGGACGAAGCCGAGTGGCCGAGTGGGCGAGTGGGCGAGGGAAGCCGCCGAACCGGGCACGGCGCGGTGGCCCATCGCTGCGCCGGTCGGCGATGCGGCGATGGGCCGGGACGCTTCAGCTGTGGGTGATGTTCAGGCGTGGGGCGTCGCGCGGGACCACGGCGAACATCGCCACTGCCAGCACGGCCACGGCGACGCCGAGGATGCCGAGGGCCGGGCGTAGGCCGCCGACCGCCGCGCCGATGGCGGTGATCAGGATCGGGGAGAGGAACTCGCCGATGAACAGGGTGCCGGTCCACAGGCCCGTGCCGCGGCCGCGCTCGTCGAACGACAGGCCGTTCGTCGCCCAGGTGAGCAGCGTCGGCAGCAGGAGGCCGGTTCCGGCGCCGGTCAGGACGGCGCCGAGCGTGATCACGGGGACCGAGCCGGTGGCCGCGATGATGAGGAAGCCGGCTGCGGAGAGTCCGAAAGCGATCGGCAGCAGCGTCCGCGGCGTCTGGCTGGACAGCTTCGCGAACGAGCCGGCCGCCGCCGCCGTGGCCAGCGACATCAGGGCGCTGAGGGCGCCGATGGTGGCGGTCGCGGTGACGCCGACCTCGTCGAGGACGAAGGACAATTCGACGATGAGCGCGTAGAAGACGACCCCGCCCGCGAGCGTGACCAGGCACGGCACCCGCAGCCGGCGCCAGGGGATCGGGGGCAGGGCGGCCGAGGCGGCGCGAGCGGGCTGCCAGATCAGGAGCGCCATCGGTACGGCGAGGAGCACTGCGACCGAGTACAGCCAGAACGGCGTCCTCCAGCCGGAGGATCCGAGGGCGCCGCCGATGCCGAGGAACACGGTCGCCGACACGGCGGCGAGGAGGGTCTGCAAGCCCAGGTAACGGCTGCGGCGCGGCCCCGACCAGTAGTCGGCGATCAGCGTGGTGCAGCAGGTCATGATCGCGGCCTCGCAGAGCCCGACCAGGAGCCGGCTGCCGATGATGGTGGAGAGGGAGTCGAGGTAGAGCGGCGCCGTACCGAAGAGGGAATAGCCCACCATCGCGATGATCAGGACGCGTTTGCGGTCGATGCGGTCGGCGATGAAACCGGCGAACGGCGCGGTCAGGCCGATGATCAGGGCGGGGACGGTGAGGACGATCGGCACCAGCGCGTCGGCGCCGGGCACGGAGGCGAAGTGATCGGTCATCTGCGGCAGCACGGGCGCGATGAGCACGGCGCCGAGCACGGAGAGGCAGCTGCCGGCGAGCAGCAGGATCAGCTGCGCGAGGCCTGCCTGGCGCACGGGTGCGTCGGTGACTGAGGACATGGAGCGGCCTTCCACGAAAAGTGGTGGTGCAGGTCACAGGGAGGTGGCTGTGACTATGGGCGTCGGGGGCCCATGAACGGAAGGCGGATCCGCTGATGCCGGGCATCAGTCAAACTGATGGCCAGAGCTCCTCGGCCGCCTCCCGGAGCAGCCGGCGGAACCAGGCGTGGACCGGGTCGTTCGTGTGCATCGGGTTCCACCAGAAGCATTCGAGCATCGCCACCACCTCGAACGGGCAGTTCAGGATGCGTACGCCGGCGACCGGCGCCATCAGTGTGGCCAATCGTTCCTGGATGAGGGCGATCCGCCGGGTCCCGGCGACCAGGAAGGGCATCTGGGCGAAGCCGTCCACGACCACCTCGACCCGGGCCTCGACCCCGATCATGCGGAGCTGGCGGACGGCCGGGGCGTACGCGGTCGGGCGGTCGAAGAGGACCACCCACGGCAGCGCCTCCAGATGGCCCATGAACAGGTCCTCGTTCACGTCCGGGTTGTCGGCGGACACGATGCAGACCCACCGGTCCTCGAACAGCTCCATATAAGGCAGTCCCGTCACGAAGCCGTGCGGGATGAGGAGGCCGTCGGCGTTGCGCAGGGTGTCGGCGGCATGGTCGACCGCGTCCGGGGTGGTCTGCTGCAGCCGCAGCCGGGCCTTCGGCGCGCGCTCGGCGAGGAGCCGGGCGACGACCGGGCCGAGGATCGTGGCGGCGTAGTCCGACGAGACCACGGTGAACTCCCGGTCCAGATCGGACGGGTCGAAGTCGCTGGTGGAGTCGAAGACGCGGCGCACGCCGGCGAGCGCCGGGCCGGTCAGCACGGCGACGCGGGCGGCCAGCGGGGTGAGGTCGTACCGGTTGCCGACCCGGATCAGCAACTGGTCGCCGAAGTGACGCCGCAACCGGCTCAGCGCGCCGCTCACCGCGGGCTGACTGACCCCCAGATCCTCGGCCGTGCGGGTCACGTTCCGCTCCCTGAGCAGGGCATCCAAGGTCACCAGCAGGTTCAGATCGAGGTTCGCGAGCACCCGGTCGACGGCCATGCGGCCACTATAAGCGGACGCTATGGAAGCCATCACCAAGTCGAGCTTCCCTGATACCACCGGCACGAGCGACAGTGGTCCCCATCACAACGCGAAACAGAGGGGAAACGGCCGTGCCAGCAGTTCGTAACGTACTGGTCGTCGGTGGCGGCGCGGCCGGCGCCGCCGCAGCGATCCTGCTCGCCGAGGGTGGCGTGGCGGTCGACCTGGTCGACGTGAAGCCTGACGTCTCCGCCCTGGGCTCCGGGATCACGCTGCAGGGCAACGCCCTGCGGGTGCTGCGCGAGCTGGGCGTCTGGGAGCAGGTCCAGGCCGAGGGATACGCGTTCGACACGCTCGGCATCCGTGCCCCCGACCCGGCCGGGACCCTGGTCGCCGAGCTCACCGACATCCGGACCGGCGGCCCCGACCTGCCGGCCACGCTCGGGATGTACCGTCCTGCGCTCGCCCGGATCCTGATCGACCGGGCGGACGCGGCCGGTGCGAAGGTCCGCTTCGGCGCCTGCCCGCAGAGCCTGGAGCAGGACGGCGACACGGTCCTGGTCACGTTCACCGACGGCACCGACGGGCGCTACGACCTGGTGATCGGCGCCGACGGCATCCGGTCGTGGACCCGCAAGCAGATCGGCATCGAGCTGGAGCCGCAGCCGGTCGGCATGGGCATCTGGCGCACCTTCACGAAGCGGCCGGCGAGCGTGACCCGGACCGATCTGATCTACGGCGGGCCGTGCTACATCGCGGGATACTGCCCTACCGGCGAGGACACGCTCTACGCGTACCTGGTGGAGGGTGTCCAGGACCGGTTCAGCCTCACCCCCGACGCGGCGCTCGCGACGATGCGGGAGCTGTCGCTGGCCTATCACGGCCCGTGGGACGAGATCCGCGAGCAGCTCACCGACCCGAGCCGGGTCAACTACACCGCGTTCGAGAGCCACGTGCTCGACGGCCCGTGGCACCGCGGCCGGGTCGTGGTGATCGGCGACGCCGCGCACAGCTGCCCGCCCACCCTGGCCCAGGGCGCCGCGCAGGCTCTCGAGGACGCTTCGGTCCTCTCCCGGCTGCTGCTCACGAGCGGCAGCGTCACCGAGACCCTCTGGTCCGACTTCACCGGCCGCCGCCTCGGGCGTGCGAAGGCCGTGGTCGATGCCTCCCTGCAACTGGCTTCCTGGCAGCTCGCCCACGAGCGCGGCGACGTGCCGGGCCTGATGGCCCGCATCTCGCAGCTCGTCGCCGAGCCGGCCTGAGTGAGGGCCGCCCCCGGCGCGGGGCCGCCCTGAGTAATAAGGCCTGCCTGAGTTCGAAAGGAACGAACCGATGACGAACGACGAGCGACTCATCACCCACCTGCGGCACGTCGACCTGGCGGTGCCGGACTACGACAAGCAGCTCGAGTTCTACACCGACATGTGGGGCCTCGACGCGGAGACCGACGACGAGGGCATCGCGTTCCTCGCCGCGGCCGGCTCCCCGGAGCAATACTCGGTGCGCCTGCGCAAGGCCGCCGAGAAGCGGCTGGACCTGATCGCGTTCGGGGCCGCGAACGAGACCGACGTGGACGCGCTCGCCGAGCGCCTCGGCCGGGCCGGCGTCAAGCTGGTCAGTGAGCCCCGCAAGCTGCAGACCCCGGGCGGGGGGTACGGGTTCCGCTTCTTCGACATCGACGGCCGCACCGTGGAGGTCTCCTCCGACGTGGCCGTGCGCCGCCACCGCAAGCTGGAGGAGGGCGAGTCCGTCCCGGTCAAGCTCTCGCACGTGGTGATCAACTCGCCGAACCCGGAAGCGACGGTCGCCTTCTACAACCAGCACCTCAACTTCGCGCTCTCGGACACCCTGATGCACCCGCGGATGGGCGAGATGATGTGGTTCATGCGGACCAACCGCTGGCACCACAGCCTCGCGATCGCCCGCGGCCCGCACGTCTCCCTGCACCACGCGTCGTTCGAGATGCGCGGCATCGACGAGTACATGCGCGGCACCGGTCGTCTGCTGCGCGGCGGCGTGGAGAAGGTGTGGGGACCGGGCCGGCACATGGCCGGCAACAACACCTTCAGCTACTTCCTCGACCCGCACGGCAACACCATCGAATACACCACCGAGCTGGAAGAGCTCGACGAGGACACCTGGCACCCGCACCTCTACGACTTCTCCGACCCCGCGGTCAGCGACCAGTGGGGCACGGCGAACCCGATGAACGAGTTCGTCGCGAAGCAGTCGTTCAACGACGTCGACCGTGGCGTCTTCGTCGCCCCGCCGGTCTGACGGGCCCGATCGAGAAGGCTGAGCTCATGAAGATCGCGCGGTTCCGGCACGACGGCCGGGAGCACGTCGGAGTGGTCGAGGGCGGCCGGCTGCGGGCGTTCACCCAGGTGACCGACGTCCAGCAGCTGGTGGAAGCGGGTGTCGAGGACGCGAAGTCACGGGACCTCGCTCACCCCGTACCGCTGGAAGAAGTGCAGTTGCTCGCGCCGCTGCACCCGGCCTCGCTCCGCGATTTCGTCGCGTTCGAGGAGCACGTCGAGGGTGTGCGCCGCAGCATCGACGGCACCGGGGGAGTGCCCGACGTGTGGTTCGACGCTCCCACCTTCTACTTCACCAACCCGCACCGGATCTTCGGACCGGGCGAGGCGATCCCGTTCCCCGCGGCGAGCGTGAACCGTGACTTCGAGCTGGAGGTCGCGGCGATCGCGGGGCCGGGCGAGACCATCTTCGGCTACACGATCCTCAACGACTGGTCAGCCCGCGACCTGCAGAAACGTGAGATGCAGGTCAACCTCGGGCCGGCCAAGGGCAAGGACTTCGCGAGCAGCCTGGGTCCATGGATCGTCACCGCCGACGAGCTGGAGCCGTACAAGAAGGACGGCTTCCTCGACCTGTGGTGCAGCGTGACCGTCAACGGCGTCGAAGTGGGGCGTGACCTGCTCAGCAACATGGGCTGGACGTTCGAGACGATGGTCGCCTACGCCGCCCGGGACAGCCTGGTGAAACCCGGTGACGTGCTCGGATCGGGGACGGTCGGCAACGGCGGCTGCCTCGCCGAGCTGTGGGGACGCAACGGGAGGCAGGAACCGCCGCCGCTGCGGGACGGCGACGTGGTGACGCTGACCGTCGAGGCGATCGGCAGCCTGACCAACACCGTCATTTCCGGAAAGACCGCCGAACCTCTCCCGCCCGTGAGGCGCCGTGACCCGGCGAAGGCACGAAACGAAAGGCAGTGACTTCGATGTTCGAGTACTTCCCCGGCAACTACGTCTGGAACCTGGGCGTGGTCGCCACCCTGAACAGCGGCGGCCTGATCGACGAGGTGGACCGCGCCTGCCGGCCGATCCGTGACCTCGCGGCGCAGGGCTCGGACGTCGGCACCAAGGAGTTCATGGCGTCCTGGGCGAAGGTCGCCGAGGACCTCGCGACCCAGGCCGCGGACGATGAGAAGGCCGGTCACCTGCGGACGGCCGGGCAGAAGTACCAGCGGGCCACCAACTACCTGGCCCAGGCCGAGCGGATGCAGAGCGCCAAGTCGCCCGACCGCAAGGCGTTCTACCAGCGCCTGCTCGACCTGCAGCAGAAGGCGTTCGACCTGATCGACCCGGACACCACCCGCGTGGCGATCCCGTTCGAGGGCTCGCTGCTGCCGGCGTACTTCAAGAAGGCCGGTCCGGAGAAGGCGCCGACGATCATCCTGTGGAACGGGCTCGACTCGACCAAGGAGCACATGTACGCCTCCGGCTTCGCCCACGAGATGGCGGCGCGGGGGATCAACACGCTCATGGTCGACTGCCCGGGTAGCGGTGAGGCGCTGCGGTTCCTCGGCCTGACCTCCCGGGTCGAGACCGAGGACTGGGCGAAGGCCTGCGTCGACTACCTGCTGACCAGGGACGACGTCGAAAGCACCAAGATCGGCCTGATCGGCTGGTCGCTGGGCGGCTACTACGCTCCGCGGGCCGCCGCCTTCGAGAAGCGGCTGGCGCTCTGCGTGGCCTGGGGCGCCAACCACGACTGGGGCGCGGTGCAGAAGCGCCGGCTCGAGCGCGAGGGCGAGAACCCGGTCCCGCACTACTGGGACCACGTGCTCTGGGTGTGGGGCGAGACCGACCTGGACACCTTCATCAAAAAGGCGGAGGCGGTGAACCTGGACGGCGTGGTCGAGCAGATCACCGTGCCGTTCCTGATCGCGCACGGCGAGAACGACCGGCAGATCCCGCTGCCGTACGCCCATCGTTCCTACGAGCAGGCGACCGGTTCGCCGCGTCGTGAGCTGCGGGTCTTCACGAAGGAGGAGGGCGGCGCCGAGCACATCGGGCTCGACCACTTCGCTCATGTGCAGACGTTCATCGCGGACTGGGTCGACGACGTGTTCCAGGGTGCGAAATGATCGACCCGAAGGATCCGGAAGGGGCCATCGCGGCGGCCGCGAAACGATGCTCCAACTGGGGTCGGTGGGGTGCTGACGACGTACAGGGCACCATGAACTTCCTGACCCCCGACAAGCGCACGCAGGGCGCGAAGCTGGTGCGACGCGGGGTTTCGTTCTCGCTGTCGCAGAGCTTCGACGCCGACGGGCCGCAGAAGGGCTGGCGCCGGCGCACCAACCCGGTGCACACGATGCTCGACACCGGCACCGACGCGGTCACCGGCGTGCAGGGGTTCCCGCACGGGCTGGGCGGCGCGGACGACGTGATCGCGATGCCGCTGCAGTGCTCGACGCAGTGGGACGGGCTCGGGCACATCTTCGACCACGGGATGACGTGGAACGGCCGGCGCGCCGAACAGGTGGTGACCAGCCTCGGCGACCTGAAGACCGGCATCGAGACGGTGGCCGACGTGATCGCCGGGCGCGGTGTGCTGCTCGACGTCGGGCGGGCGATCGGGACCGACGGTGAGCTGCCGGACGGGTTCGCGATCACCGAGGAACACCTGGCGGCGACGATCGCGGCGCAGGGTGCCGAGGTCGGGCGGGGCGACATCGTCCTCGTCCGGACCGGGCAGCTCGCTCGGGTGCGGCGCAACGGCTGGGGTGACTACGCCGGTGGGCCGGCGCCGGGGCTGTCGTTCACCACGGCGGACTGGCTGCACCGGACCGAGATCGCCGCGATCGCCACCGACACGTGGGGTTTCGAGGTGCGGCCGAACGAGTTCGAGAACGCCTTCCAGCCGTTGCACCAGGTGGCGATCCCTCACATCGGGCTGTTCCTCGGCGAGATGTGGGATCTGGACGCGCTCGGGGCGGACTGCGCGGAGGACGGCGTCTACGAGTTCTGGCTGACGGCGGCGCCGCTGCCGATCACGGGAGCGGTGGGGTCCCCGGTCAACCCGATAGCCGTGAAGTAGGAGTGAGGGGCGCGCTTCACGAAGCGCGCCCCTCACCGTAGGCGGAACTCAGGCGGTGGCGGCCGCCGGCTCCGCTGCCGGGCGGCGCTTGGCCACCCAGCGTTCGAAGATCAGAGTAGTGAGCGGCGGGATCGAGGCGGCCAGACCGAAGAAGGTCCGCCAGAGGGACCAGCGTTCGGCGCGGGCCACCCAGAGGGTCGCCGCCAGATATGCCACGAAGAGGGCGCCGTGCAGCCGGCCGAAGAGCCAGACGCCGGCTTCGGTGGTCTCGGTGACGTGCTTCAAGTACATGCCGATCAGCAGGCCGGTCCACGAGAACGCCTCGGCTATCGCGGTGATCCTGAAGATGCGGAACGGTTGCACGTCACTTCTCCCTGCGGCGGCTGCAATGCGGCGATGCCGACCGTACGCGATCAAAGATGAGTGTTTGCTGACAGGAGGAGTGCAACACTTTAGGATGATATTTAGGGACAAAGGGGTGCCCCGAGTGTAGGAGAGCTCAGTGCCGGACATCGTCGAAGTGATCAAAGAGCAGCATCGTCAGGTCGATGAGCTGCTGGAAGAGGCGACCCACGACGGCGTCGACAAGGCGGAGATCCTGCACGCGGTGCACCGGATGCTGCTGCCGCACTCGGAGGCGGAGGAGGACTTCGTCTACCCGCGGATCCGGCAGCTGGCAGCCGAGGCCGGCGAGGAGGTGGTCGACGGCGCCGTCGAGCATCACCAGGTCGAGGAGATGATGCAGAACCTGCTGCGCAGCGATCCGGACAAGCCCGGCTGGGACGGCACCCTCGCCGCGATCATCGGCGAGCTGCACCACCACATCCAGGAGGAAGAGGAGGAACTGCTCCCGATCCTGGAAACCCTGCCCGGCGAGGAGCGCGAGGAGCTGGGCCGGCGCTTCGTCGAGGCGACCAGCGGAAAGCTGCCGGATCACCACACGAAGAGCGAGCTCTACGACCTCGCGCGCGAGCAGGACATCCCGGGCCGGTCCCACATGTCCAAGGAGGAGCTCGCCGAAGCGCTCGGCGAAGGATAATCGAGCAATGGCCGAGATCCTTTCGGAGCGGATGCGTCCCTGCCGCCGATGTGGTCACCCGACGCGGGTGGATCGGATGATTCAGGGGTACGGGCGGAACTGTGCCGCCCAGCTGGGCTTGATCGGTGGCACGGTGGACACCGGGCACACCGGGCCGGACCTGTTCGACCTGATCGAGGTCGAGCCCGAGGACGAATGCGACGGCTGGGATCGTCCCGCCGACCGGGGCATCCCGGTGTCAGCGCGCCGCCGCCGCTGAGGCGCGATCACGAGCGCACGGCCGCGCCGGCCAGCATCAGGAAGGTGCTCGGGTCGGCGGGTGGGGCGTCCGGATCGGGGTGCCACAGTGGCTGTGGCACGACGCCCGGGGGGACCAGGTTCCAGCCGTCGAAGAAGCGGGTCACCTGCGGGGCGTCGCGGGGGAGCAGCGACGAGCCGGTGCGGTTGAAGATGTCGGCGACCCGTTCCAGTTCGGCGCTCCGGTCGTCGCTGGTGGCGTGGGAGACGACGAGCACGCTGCCGGGCGCCGCGATCTCCCGGTAGGCCCGCAGGGCGCCGGCCAGGGCCGGGCCGTCCGGGATGAAGTGCAGCACCGCCACCATGAGGATCCCGACCGGCTCGCTGAAGTCGAGGGGGACCGACGGCAGCAGCGAAGAGGGTTCCCGCAGGTCACCGGTGAGGACGGTGACCCGGGGATCGTCCCCGAGCAGGTGGCGGGCGTAGAGGACGGCCGTCGGGTCGACGTCGACGTAGACCACGCGGGCCTCCGGGGCGAGCTCGTGCACGTTCTGCTCGGTCGGGATGCCGGAGCCGAGGTCGAGGAACTGCCGGATGCCCTGCGACACCGCCCACCGGACGGCCCGGCGCAGGAACAGCCGGTTCGCCTTCGTGATCTCCGCCATGTCCGGGATCAGCTCCAGGGTGCGGGCCACGACCGCCCGGTCCGCGGCGAAGTTGTGGGTGCCGCCGAGCAACGCGTCGTAGATCCGCGCGGCGCTGGCCCGGTTCGGGTCGATCGGCAGCGGAATCGGAGTGCTCATCACGAAATAATGCCCGAATTGGGGAGCAAAAAGACGTACTTTAGGGATGGGAGGGATGGATCGGTGGAGTCATCCGGGATCCCGGGGCTCCTGCTCGACACCGCCCCGGACGCCATCGTCGTGAGTCGCTCGGACGGCCTGATCACCCTGGCCAACCGCCGGGCCCACGACATGTTCGGATACCCGGCCGGCGCGCTCGTCGGGCACTCCGTCGACGAGCTGGTCCCCGACGATGTGCGGGACGGGCATCCCGCTCAGCGCGCCGCGTACATATCGGGGGAGCACCAGCCGCTGCGGAGGCTGCCGCTGCGCGGGAGACGCCGGGACGGCACGGTCTTCCCGGTGGAGGTCTCGCTGTCGGCGGTGACGGCCGAATCCGAGACGTACGTGACCTCGGTGCTCCGCGACGACACTGCTCAGCGGGAGGCGGCCCGGACCCGGGCGCTGCTCGCCTCCGTCGTGCAGTCCTCGCACGACGCCATCGTCACGACCGACCTGGACGGCGTGGTGCTGTCCTGGAACCCGGGCGCCGAGATGCTCTACGGCCATCCGGCGGCCGACATGGTCGGCGCCTCGATCGACGCGATCATCCCGGTCGAGCGGCGCGCCGACGAGGAACAGGTCCGGCTGCTGGTGCGGCTGGGCGGGCGGGTGGACCGGTACCGCACCGTCCGGCTGACCGCGAAGAGCGAGCTGATCGCGGTCTCCACACTGATCTCGCCGCTGCTCGACGAGCGCGGCACCATGATCGGGACGACCACGATCACCCGGGACGTCAGCGACCGGGAGCGGGCCGAGGCGCGGGTGCAGGCCATCCTCGACGCCGCGCCGGACGCCATGCTCGGCGTGGCCGAGTCGGGTGAGGTGGTGCTGGTCAATGCCGAGGCCGAGCGGCTTTTCGACCATCCCCGGTACGACCTGCTGCACATGTCGCTGCCGCTGCTGCTGCCGGACGGGCTGCCCCCGATCTCGGCCGTGCTGCGCACCGGTGGCGACAGCACGCCGCTCGACACGGTCCGGGCCGCCGCCGACCCCAACCAGCCGGCCGACCAGCGCTGGGCCAAGCGCCGGGCGGTGCGCCGCGGCGGCGTGGAGATCCCGGTCGACATCGCCTGCAGCTCGCTGCACACCGACAGCGGTGTGGTGATCGTCGTGGTGGTCCGGGACATCACCGAGCGACTCGCCGCCGAGAAGGAACGCCGCCGGCTGCGCGAGGAGGCCGACCGGCAGCGTCTCGAAGCCCGGATGCAGCAGGCCCAGCGGCTGGAGAGCCTCGGTCAGCTGGCCGGCGGCATCGCCCACGACTTCAACAACCTGCTCGCCGTGATCCTCAACTACGCGTCGTTCATCATCGAGGACGCGGCCGGCACCCCGCCCGCCTCCGATGCCGAGCAGATCGCCCGGGCCGCCCGCCGTGGCAGCGACCTCACCCACCAGCTGCTCGCGTTCGCCCGGCGCGAGGTGATCCGCCCCCGGCCGCTGAACCTGAACGTGGTCGTCACCGAGGTTCACCAGATGCTGACGAGGTCGCTCGGCGAGCACATCGCGCTGACCGTGCGGACCACGGCCGGGCTGCCGTCGGTGATGGCCGATCCCGGTCAGCTCGAACAGGTCCTGGTCAACCTGGCGGTGAACGCCCGGGACGCGATGCCCACCGGCGGCCGGCTCACCATCGACACCGCGCCGGTGCAGGTCGACAGCGAGTACGCCAGCCGCATCACCCTCACCCCCGGCAGCTACGTGCGGCTGCGCGTCTCCGACACCGGCACCGGCATGCCGCAGGAGGTGATCGACAAGGCGTTCGAGCCGTTCTTCACGACCAAGCCCAGCGGCCAGGGGACCGGTCTCGGCCTGGCCACCGTCTACGGCATCGTCACTCAGGCGGGCGGCACCGTGCAGATCTACTCCGAATCCGGCATCGGCACGACGTTCACCATCCTGCTGCCGGCGACCGAGGCGGAAGCGCAGACGGCCGCGCCGGAGGAGTCGGTGGCCGAGCTGAGTGGGCACGGCGTGACCGTTCTCGTCGTCGAGGACGAGGCCGCGCTGCGGGAGGTGACGAGCCGGATCCTGCGCCGTGGCGGTTACACGGTCCTGGTCGCGAGCAGCGGCGACGAGGCGTTGCGGCTGGCCGCGGAGAACGAGGTGGACGTCCTGCTCACCGACGTGATCATGCCGGGGATGCTGGGCCGTGACCTGGCGGCCGCGATCCACCGCACCTTGCCGAGCACCAGGGTCCTGTTCATGTCCGGTTACGCCCAGCCGGTGCTGACCACGCACGGCACGCTCTCGGCGGACGTCCATCTGCTCGAGAAGCCATTCACGAGTGCCGAATTGATGCGGGCACTGCACGAGCAGCTTCAAGCGCGGCCCTGAGGGTACTCCGGACGTCATGGCGTATCCGATGGTGGTGACTCTGCTCGCGACCGCGCTGACCGTGCCGGCCGCCCACCCTGCTCCGGCGGCACCCGGCGGACCCGGCCGCGACCAGCAGTATCTTCCGGCCGACAAGGCCGGCCTGCTCACCTCGGCGGACCCACGCAGCAAGGTCTGGGTCACCCTCGCGCGAGGCGGCGGCAGCGCCGAGATCTTCTACCCCGATCTCGGTACGCCCAGCGCCCGTGCCCTGCAGTTCGTCGTGGCGCCCCCGTCCGGTCCGGCCGTCCGCGCCACCGACCCGCGCACCGAGATGACGTCCGCCGGCAGCCTCGGCTACCGGCAGACGTACGCCGGCCAAGGCTGGCAGCTGACCACCGACTACACGGTGGACACGAAGCAGGCGGTGGTGCTGGTCAAGGTGCGGCTCACCGGCGAGGGCCACCGGCTCTACACGATCTTCGACCCGGCGCTGGGCAACAGCCGGGGCGGCGACTCCGGGCGCACCGACCGGGACGCCCTGATCGCCACGGACGGGCCGGTCAGCAGCGCGCTCGCCGCGTCGCCCGCGTTCACCGCCACGTCCAGCGGGTACGCCGGGGTCAGCGACGGCCTGACCGACCTGCTCGCCGACGGCCGGATGGACTGGCGTTACCCGCAGGCGGCGGCCGGCAGTCTGGTGCAGACCGCCGAGACCCCGTCCACGGCGACCCTCGCGCTCGGCTTCGGCGGGTCACCGTCCGCCGCTCGCGCCGGGACCCGGTCCGTTCTGGCCCGCGGTTTCGACACGGCGCTCCGGGCGTACGAAACGGGGTGGTCGAAATATCTCCGCTCCTTGAACCGCCCGCCGGAAGTCGCCGATGAACGCCTGTGGAAAGCCTCGGCGATGATCCTCGCGGCGAGTGAGGACAAGACACATCGGGGCGCCTACATCGCCGCGCCGGCCGCGCCGTGGGCATTCGGCCGCGACGATCCGTCCGGTCCCTATCACCTGGTCTGGTCGCGGGACCTCTATCAGATCGCGACCGGGCTGATCGCCGCCGGAGACCGGGCCGGAGCGTCCCGCGCTCTCGAATACCTGTTCCTGACGCAGCAGAAGGACGACGGATCGTTCCCGCAGAACTCGCGTCTCGACGGCACTCCGGTCTGGGAGGGGCTGCAGCTCGACGAGGTGGCGCTGCCGATCGTGCTGGCCCATCAGCTCGGCCGCACCGACGGGCCGATCTGGAACGGTGTGAAGAAGGCGGCCGATTTCCTGGTCGGGTATCCGGACGCGCCGTCGTCGCCGCAGGATCGGTGGGAGAACCAGTCCGGGTATTCGCCGGCCACCATCGCGGCCTCGATAGCGGGATTGGTCTGCGCGGCCGCGATCGCCCGCGCGAACGGCGACGAGGAATCCGCCTCGCTGTACGAGAAGACCGCCGACCGATGGCGGGCGAACGTGAAGAAATGGACGGTCACCAGCACCGGACCCTATTCCGGGAAGCCCTACTTCCTGCGGCTGACGAAGGACGGGCAACCGGACAGCGGCACCACCTACGACATCGGCGACAGCGGCCCGTCCGGCGTCGACCAGCGCCGCGTCGTCGACCCCGGCTTCCTCGAACTCGTGCGGCTCGGCGTCCTGCCCGCCCGCGACCCGGTCTTCGCGGACAGCCTCGACGTGATCGACGAGCAGCTGGGCGTGCCGGTACGCGGCGGCCTCTACTGGTACCGCGCCTCGTTCGACGGCTACGGCGAGAAGGCCGACGGCAGCCAGTGGGACTATCCGCTCCCGGCCGACTCCCGGATCACCCGAGGCCGCTTGTGGCCGCTGCTCAACGGCGAACGGGGTGAGTACGAGCTCGCCGCCGGCGAGAAGCGCGAGGCCCGGCGCCAGCTCTGGTTGATGGAGCGCGCGGCCGGACCGTCGTTGGTGCTGCCGGAACAGGTCTGGGACTTCGAGCCGCCGTACCGCCCGGCCGGCACCCCGACCACGTCGGCCACGCCGTTGACCTGGACCCATGCTCAATATCTGCGGCTGGCGGCGAACCTGGCGGCCGGTCGGATCCTGGAGCAGCCCGGGGTGGTCAAGGACCGTTATGACGTCGCGTTGACCACGATGCCGACACATCCGCAGGCCAGCAGCGTCACCGCGAGCACGAGCAGCGCCACCGCCGCGACGAGCCCCGGATAGGTCTGCGGCGGCACCCCGATGTTGCCGCGCAGGAAGGACAGCAGAGGAGCGCGGTACTCCAGCTCGACGGTGCGCCCCGGCACCGCGATCACCGTGGTCTCGGCCGTCCCGATCCGGGACGGCATCAGATAGGGCACATGGACGTGCACGTGGTGCTGGCCGAGCGCCACCGAGGTCGCCACGCGGCCCCAGAGCGCCGGCACGTCCTGACCGTCTATCTCCAGCACCGGGGTGAACATGCCGAGCAGGAACGCGAGGGGCGCGTACCGCATGGTCACCGCGATGATGGAACTCCCGTCGCCGTGCGCCGGATCGTCCGGCGGGAAGCCGGGCAGGACCGGTCGGTAGGGCGGTGCTTGCGTGGCCACGAGGCAGGATATGCCGGAAGTCGCGGGCTGTTCAATGTCCGATGTGGACCGGTAAGGGGCTGCCGGCGGCGATGGTCATCGATAGAATGCCCGCGTGACCCCCTCTGTGGACGACCAGACCGTCTCGCCCGCACGCCGGTGGAACTACTGGCTCGGCGGCAAGGATCACTTCCAGGTCGATCGGGACTCCGGCGACCGGATAGCCGCGGCGTACCCGGCCGTCCGCACCGCAGCCCAGCAGGGGCGTGCGTTCCACAACCGGGCCATCCGCTACCTCGCGGGCGAGGCCGGCATCCGGCAGTTCCTGGACATCGGGACCGGCCTGCCCGCACCGGACAACACCCACGAGGTCGCGCAGCGGATCGCCCCGGACAGCAAGGTCGTCTACGCCGACAACGACGCGATGGTCCTGGCGCACGCCCGCGCCCTGATGAGCGCCGGCACGACGACCTTCGTGCAGGGCGACCTGAACGATCCGGCCGCGATCCTGGCCGCCGACGAGCTGCGCGAGACACTCGACCTCACCCAGCCGATCGGCATCCTGCTCATCGCCGTCCTGCACTTCATCCCGGACGACGAGAAGGCCCGCGCCGTCGTCGCCGAGCTGCTCGACGCGGCACCGCCCGGTAGCTACCTGGTCGCCACGAACTCGACGAAGGACTTCGTGCCGCCGCACGTGGCCGCCGTCTACGACCAGATGCTCGCCGCGGGGCACGTCGACGCGTGGCCGCGGGACAAGGACGTGTTCGGGTCGTTCTTCTCCGGCCTGGAGCTGGTCGACCCCGGCATCGTGGCGATCAGCGAGTGGCGCCCTTCTCAGGACGACCGGCCCAGCGCCGCCGAAGTCTCGATGTACGGGGGAGTGGGCCTCAAGCCGCGATGACGTAGACCTTGCGCAGCGGCTCGCTGACGTGCCACACGGTCTTCGTGCCGGCGGCGAGCCGCACCAGGTCACCCGGCTTGATCGCGAACTCCGAGCCGTCCTCCAGCTCGATCACGCCACGCCCGGACAGCAGGACGAAGACCTCGTCGGCCTCGACGTCGCTCGCCGATCCGGCGCTCATCTCCCAGACGCCGACCTCGAGATCACCCAGGCTCGTCACGGCCGTGGACCCGGTGGTCGCCGTGCCGCCGTCCTCCGCCGGATCGTGCGACACCACTACCTCGGCCAGGGGAAACACCGCTACAGGCTCCATGATGTTGCACCTTAGCCGTACCGTTTCTCAGGGTTCCTTCAGCCTGCATTGCTAGTTTTCTGATCAAGCTGGTTTTCCTGACTGGGAGATAAGAGTGGTCTTCAAGAAGTTGCTGGGCGCCCTCGGCGTGGGCGGTCCGAGCGTGGACACCGTGCTGTCCAACCCCAGCACCTACCCGGGAGCGCCGCTGACCGGCCACGTCAACGTGACCGGCGGGACGCAGGAAGCCGACATCGAGCACATCACGCTCGGCCTGGTGACCCGGATGGAGGTGGAGTCCGGCGGCAACGACTACTCGACCGTCGCCGACTTCTTCCGGCTCACCGTCGCCGGCCCGACCCGGCTCGCGCCCGGGCAGCAGCTGTCGATCCCGTTCCGCATCGAGATGCCGTGGGAAACGCCGATCACGACCGTTTACGGTCAGAACCTGCGTGGCATGGTCATGGGCGTCCGCACCGAGGTGGCGATCGCCCGCGCGATCGACAAGGGCGACCTCGACCCGGTCCATGTGCACCCGCTGCCCATCCAGCAGAAGATCCTGGACGCGTTCTCGCAGCTCGGCTTCCGCTTCAAGTCCGCCGACCTGGAGCACGGCCAGATCTACGGCGTGCACCAGACGCTCCCGTTCTACCAGGAGATCGAGTTCTACCCGCCGTCGCAGTACGCGCACGGCATCAACGAGGTCGAGCTGACGTTCGTGACCAGCCCGCACTCGGTCGAGGTCGTCCTGGAGTTCGACAAGCGCGGCGGCCTCTTCACGCAGGGCCACGACACCTACGGGCGCTACTCGGTCTCGCACCACGACGCCGACACCACCGACTGGCGCGCGGTCGTCGACGGCTGGGTCCGGCAGGCGCTCGACAAGCGCAAGTCCATGCCCGGTTTCGGTCAGCCGGCCTATGGTGCGCCGGGCTACCCGCCGCCCGGTTACGGTCACCCGCAGCAGGGTTACGGCCACCACGGTCACTACCGCGGCCACGGTCGTGGTCACGGCGGTGGCATGGGCGGCATGGCGATGGGCGTCGCCGGTGGTCTCGCCGCCGGTTACGTCGCCGGTGAGGTCTTCGACGAGATCGGCGACGCCTTCGAGGGCGGCGACGAGTAACAACGTCGGGAAGGGCGGCTCCGGCCGCCCTTCTCTTCGGCGCATCTCCCACTTTTTCCATGGGATATGTATGCTGGGAGGTATGACGATCCGCCGCATCGGAGGCCGCATCGGCGCCGAATTCCTCGATGTCGACCTCAGCCAGCCCATCGCCCCGGACCTCGCCGCCGAGATCGGTGGCGCCCTGGTCGAGCACAAGGTCCTGGTCTTCCGCGGCCAGAATCTCGACGACGAGGCCCACGTCCGGTTCGCGTCGATCTTCGGTTCGCTCACCACCGCGCATCCGACAGTGCCCTCCGTCGACGGCCAGCAGAACGTCCTCGAGGTAGCCGGCGGTGAGGGCGCCCGGGCGAACACCTGGCACACCGACGTCACGTTCGTGCTGAGCCCGCCGAAGGCGACGACTCTCCGCAGTCTGGTCATCCCTCCGTACGGTGGCGACACGCTCTTCTCCAACACGGCCGCTGCGTACCGTGACCTCCCCGCGTCGCTGCGGAGACTCGCCGACGGCCTCTGGGCGGTGCACAGCAACGAGTACGACTACGCCGAGCACCCGCAGTTCCGCTCCGAGGAACTCGACGAGTACCAGAAGGTCTTCACCTCGACCCGGTACTCCACCGCACACCCGGTCGTCCGCATCAACCCCGACTCCGAGCAGCCGAACCTCTTCATCGGCGGCTTCACGACCGGGATCATCGGACTCTCGAAGTCCGAGGGCCGGGACATCCTGCGCGCGCTGCAGGCCTACGTCACCCGCCCGGAGAACACGCTGCGCCACCAGTGGCAGGTCGGCGACGTCGTGGTCTGGGACAACCGGTCGACCCAGCACTACGCCGTGGACGACTACGGCGATCTCCCGCGTCGCCTGCACCGGGTCACCATCGCCGGCGACGTCCCGGTCGGCGCGGACGGCGGTAAGAGCTACATCATCGAGGGTGACGAAGCAGCCCATTACACACCGCAAACATCATGATTTGTACGGGCTGAGCCGTCACCGGTTCACCGAGACCAGATTTGTGCCACCGCCACCGACGAGCGCGCGTAGTCCGGCACCGCGTGCCCGGCCAACCGACACAGGTCCCGCACGGCCCGCTCGAAACCCTCGGCGTCCGCGGGCACCTCCAGGTACTCGCCATTCACGACATCAACCACGAGAGCAACCCACCGGTCGCCATCCGGCGGCGTCTCCGTCACCGTGACGGAGACGGAGACGACGTCCTGCCACGGCAGGTCGAAGACATCAGTCGTTCCGGGCCGCATCTCCTTGCCCCAGACCGAGACCAGTGGCTCGACGACCCATGTCACCGAAACCCCGTCGTCAGTGATCTCGATCCGCTGCATCGGCGCATCCTAGGCGAGCATGCCCGGCCGTCGACAGATGACCGGGCGTCGCTGATGGGTGGCGCCCAAACTCGGCCGGGCGTGTTCCGGGCAGGCGGGGTCATGGAGAGCGGGGCCGGCCCTCGTACCGAGGATTCAGATCTCGGCGGGTGCGGAACGGCGGCGGGCCTCGGTCACGTCGGCCATGAGCTGGTCCCACTGCGGATCCCCGCGGAACCGGGCGAGCCGGATGTCCGCCGCCGAGCGCGCCGAGGTGTACTCCCACCAGGCCGCCACCCGGACCGGCCAGAGACCGACGCGAACGGCGCCCGCGAGGAAACAGCGGTGCGCCAGCAGCGTCGCCGCGAGGATCTCCGGCTCCAGCTCGATCTCCCGGTCGTCGATGGCCTTGCCGAGAGCGCGCACGTCACGGTGCATCT